>DATLRJ010000119.1:0-4277 GCA_035534715.1 Acidimicrobiales bacterium
TCGTCACGAGGTCGCCGAACCACATGTGAGCCAGCTCGTGCTCGATGACCTCCGCGATGCGCTCCATCTCCGCGCGCCCGGTGCGGTCGGGGTCCGCGAGGAGTGCCGCCTCGCGGAAGGTCACGCAGCCGAGGTTCTCCATCGCGCCCGCGGCGAAGTCCGGGAGCGCGACGAGGTCGACCTTCTCCCCGGGGTAGGGGAGGCCGAAGTACTCCGTGTAGTACCGGAGCGCGTGAGCTGCGGCGTCGAGCGCAGGCGCCGTGAGCCCTGCCCGGCCCGGCCGGTGGACGACGCGGAGCGCGACGCCGTCGACGTCGACGGGCTGCGTCGCCTCGAGCGGGCCGACGACGAACGCGACGAGGTAGACCGACATCGGGATGGTCTCCCCGAATCGGACCCGCCGCCGCCCGCTGCCGAGGTCGACCGTAGCGATCTCCGGACCGTTCGAGACAGCGAGCATCCCTGGCGGCACGTCGAGCGACACCGAGAAGACCGCCTTACGGTCCGGTTCGTCGAAGCACGGGAACGCCCGCCGGGCGTCGGTCTGCTGGAACTGCGTCGTCGCGACGACCCGCTGCGTGCCGTCGTCGTCGGTGAACACGCTCCTGTAGAAGCCGCGGAGCTTGTCGTTGAGCGTGCCGGAGAACGCGCACGACAGCGTGTAGCGGCCGGGCGGCACGTCCTCGGAGGGCGCGAGGAACCCAACGCGCTCGAGCGGGTCGTCGAGCTCGACGCCGAGGCTGAACGACTCCGCGGTCCCGAGGTCGTCCCCGTCGCTCGCCCAGCCGAGCGCAAGGCTCGAGCTCTCGATCTCGAGGCCGATCGCGTTCATCACGATCCTCTCGACCGGCTCGACGATCTCGACCTCGATCTGCTCGGAGCCCGCGAACGTAGCTGCGTCGAGGTCCGGGGCGATCGTCAGCTCGTAGCGCCGGGGCACGACGGTGTACGGCAGCCGGTAGTCCTGCCCCTCCTCGAGCACCGGGGCGGACTGCTCCGATGCCTGCTCAGGATGGTCGGCAGCCGGCGCATTCTCGTCGGGGGTCGTCATCTGGCCGACGCTAACTGCCCGGCACGCTCGCGTCGAACGCCCGTCGCGAGGCGCTGTCTCGACCGGCGCGCCCGCTTCGCGCGCCCACGCCCGTGGGCCCTGCCAGCGCATGTATGAAGGGCACGCGTCGCGCGATCAACGTGACGTGGCGAACATCTGATCGTAAGGCTCCCCGGCTACTGCTGGACACGGGTCGGCCTGGCACGCGCGGTCATCGACTGGGGCGGCATCAACGACCGGTCGTTCAACGCATCGGCCTACCTCGGCCTGCAGCTCGCGCCGAAGACGGTTCCCGGGCCGACCTACACCTACGTCCCGTCGACCTCGACGGGCGACCACACGCCGAATATCGACGCGCTCATCGCGAAGGAGTGCGGGACCATCATCACGGTGGGCTTCGACATGGCGAGCGCGACGCAGACGGCGGCGAGGGCCCATCCTGGCCAGAAGTTCGCGATCGTCGACTTCACCCATGCCCCGGCGTTCACGAGCGTCCTCGTGCTTCGCTACGGCACCGACCAGGGCGGTTTCCTCGGCAGGTACCTCGCCGCGGCGATGCCGCCGGGGGAGGGCCGCGCCCTCGATCGACCGCTGCAGGCCGCGCGCCCCCGGTCGCGCTCGGGCGGGTGCCCTACGCTCCTCGCCACGATGAGGCCGGGGCGATCGCGGGGCTCTATGTCGGCTTCGCCGTCCTCTCTCGACGGGCGCCGGCGCTCAGGCGTAGGGGTCGACGACGACGCGGCCACGCACGGATCCCGCGAGGATGTCGTCCGCCGACGCCGAGATGGTGCTCATCGGCCGCACCTCGGTCACGGAGTCGAGTACCTCGTGCGGCAGGTCCGTGACGATCCGCCCCCATGCCGCCGCGCGCCGGTCGTTCGGGCAGCGGTTCGAGTCGACGCCGAGGAGAGCGACGTTGCGCAGGATGAAAGGGAACACCGACGTCGCGAGCTCGCTACCTCCGGCGTTTCCGCACGACGCGACGGCTCCGCGGTATCCGATCTGGGCGAGCACGTTCGCGAGAGTGGAGCCACCGACGGTCTCGACGGCCGCGGTGAACCTCTCGGTCAGTAGCGGGCGCGCCGGCGAGGCCGCGAGCTCGTCCCGCTCGACCATCGTCGTCGCGCCGAGACTGCGCAGGAACGGTTCGAGCTCCGGCCGCCCGGTCGACGCGGCGACGCGATAGCCGAGCCGGGACAGCAGGGCGACCGCAATGCTCCCGACGCCTCCGGACGCACCGGTCACGAGCACGTCGACATCTGGTCCGGGTCGGATCCCCGCGTCCTCGAGCGCGAGGACGCACAGCATCGCGGTGAGCCCGGCCGTACCGACGGCCATCGACCGCCGCAGGCCGAGGCGGCTCGGCGGTCTGAGAAGCGATGCGGCGTCGAGGCGCTCGCGTTGGGTGTAGCCGCCCGGGTGCGTCTCGGAGAGACCCCATCCCGTGACGACAACCTCGTCGCCGACCTTCCACTCGTCTGTCGAGCTCTCGCTCACGGTCCCGGCAAGATCGATGCCACAGACCATCGGGAAGCGGCGGGCGATCTTCGCTCGACCGGTCACTGCGAGGCCGTCTTTGTAGTTGAGAGACGAGTAGGCGACGTCTACCGTCACGTCGCCGGGCGGGAGGTCGTCGTCGGTGAGCACCTGCGTCGTCGCCGGCCCGTCGCCGGTCGCGACCACTGCCGGGAATCGGGCCACGCTCATATATAGCCTGGCTGCCAGGCGGAGCGTCGCTCCGCGACACTCACGGCGGCGCGACGTCGTGCCCGGAGAGGGCAGGCATCACGCGCTCGCAGTACGCCTCGAGCGTCGAGTCCATCGCGTCGCGGAGAGGATCTGGCTGCAGATGACGAACGGCTCCTCCCTCAACAGGTGGTAGTCGAAGGTCCACGCGTGGCCGAATCACCTGAGCTCGGCCTCGCGCGTCAGCTCCACGACCCGCTACGCAGGGGGTCGGTCTGGAGGACGACACCGAAGTCCACCCCCGCCGGTCCACAGATGTGGGTGTCGCCGACGAGCGACGTCCTCCAGCCTCCGACGCTCTTGTGGGCGACGGGGGCGGGGCTCGCGCTGCTCACGCCGACCATCCCGCAGCCGACCTCGGCGGCGTCGTCGAGATAGCTCGCGACCTTGTCGCGGTGCTCGGCGATCTCGAGCGGTCCAATCTCCGCCGTGGCTTTCGTCCCTGGGCCGACGCGCGGCTCGGGAATGCGCTTTGCGATCGCGCCGGCGATGTCTCCGACTGCGACGACGACCGGGATCGCCACGCAGCGCTGCTCACTACCGACAGGTAGAGGTCGTGCGGGCACGTCTCGGCGAACACGTTCAGTCTCTCGTCGCGCGCGGCGGCGAGGGTCGCGACGGCTTTCTTCGCAGACATGTAGACGAAGAGGGGCGCGTGATCGATTAGCGCGAGCATGATCGCCCGACGCCCGGCCTCCTCCTCGTTCACCCACGGACGGGTGCTCCCGTGAAACCCCGGGGCGGTCTCGCGCCTACCCGCCGCGCGCCCCGCTACCACGATCGCGAGGCCGTGGAGCGCGCCGCGCCGCACGTGTCGGGTGCCGAACGGTGGCCCCGCCGAGCGAGTCGAAGCCGGCGCCCGCGATCGACTGGGCTCGCCTTCGCGACGCGGCCGCACGCTCTGCCGATCACGCCTACGCCCCCTACTCCGGCCTTCGGGTCGGCGCGGCCGCTGTGTGCGACGACGGCCGCGTCGTGCGCGGCTGCAACGTCGAGAACGCCTCCTACGGGCTCACGCTTTGTGCAGAGTGCGGGATCGTGTCACGACCTCGTGGCGACCGGAGGCGGCCGGCTCGTCGCGCTGAGCGTCGTGGCGGCGGACGCGCGACCACTCGCGCCGTGCGGCCCGTGCCGGCAGCTCCTCGTCGAGCACGGCGAGCCCGGCCTGCTGCTCGACCTCGGACCGGGCACGCCCGCCGTGGCTGTCGCCGATCTGCTCCCCGCGGCGTTCACCGGCGCGGACCTCGCCGCGAGGCGCGATCCGACATGACGGCGCCGGCGGGCGGAGTCGACGCGGTCGACTGCATACGCGACAAGCGTGACGGTCGCGAGCTCTCTCGCTAGCCCAGCCTCTTCACGGCTCCATTTGAGGCCGGCATAGGTCTGTGGATTCGAGGGTCGGAGCGGGTCGGCCGGCGGGGTCGGGCTGTCGGGACCCGGACCGGCGGGCTTCGAGGGTTGCCGGGGGGTCGATGTGGGT
>DATLRJ010000120.1:0-6049 GCA_035534715.1 Acidimicrobiales bacterium
CCGGAGTACTCGACGCCTGAGTGCGCCTCCCCGCAGTCGCTCGTGCTCCACGACCGGGCCGGCGAGGTCGTTCTCCTGCACTCGCTCGAAGCGGCCCGGCGGCTGCTGCCGCCCGGCGAGGAGATCGTCGTCTACAAGAACAACTCCGACGGCAAGGGCAACTCCTACGGCTGCCACGAGAACTACCTCATGGACCGCGGCGTGCCCTTCGCGCGGCTCGCGCGTGAGGTCACCGCGCACCTCGTGACCCGCCAGATATACACGGGCGCGGGCAAGGTCGGCTGCGAGGCCGAGCCCGGGCGCCCCCCGGCGTTCGAGATCACCCAGCGGGCGGACTTCTTCGAGGAGGAGATCGGCCTCGAGACGACGCTCAAGCGCCCGATCGTGAACACGCGGGACGAGCCGCACGCGGACGCGACGAAGTACCGCCGCCTCCACGTGATCACGGGGGACGCGAACCTCTCCGAGGTCGCGACCTTCCTCAAGGTCGGCGTGACCGCTCTCGTGCTGCTTCTCGTCGAGGACGAGGTGCTCGACGGGCGCGAGCTCGTCCTCTCGCGGCCCGTGCAGGCGATGCGGGCCGTCTCGCACGACCTCACGCTCTCCGAGCCGCTCGAGCTCGTCACCGGCGAGTCGATGACCGCCCTCGAGCTCCAGTGGGAGCTCTTCGGCGCGGCGCGCAAGTACGCGGAGGAGCGCGGTCTCGCCGAGCTCGGGCCCGAGCCCGCCGGGCGCCAGGTCCTCGACCGCTGGGAGGCGGTGCTCGCGGGCCTCGAGACCGACCCCGGATCGCTGCGCCGCGAGCTCGACTGGGTCGCGAAGCTCGACCTCATCGACGCGTACTGCGCCCGCCACGGCTGCGGCCTCGACGACCACCGCGTCGCCGCGCTCGACCTTCAGTACCACGACGTCCGCCCGGAGCGGTCGCTCTTCCGGCGGCTGAAGATGGAGCGCCTCGTCACCGACGCGGCCGTGGACGCCGCGGTGACGTCCCCACCGACGGACACCCGCGCGTACTTCCGTGGCGAGTGCCTGAAGCGATTCGGCCCGTCGGTCGTCGCCGCGAACTGGGACTCGATCGTCTTCGACCTCGGCGGAGATCCCCTCCGCCGGGTCCCGATGATGGAGCCGCTGCGGGGGAGCGCGGCACATGTCGATACGCTCTTCGATGGTTGTGACAGTGCAGCCGAGCTGCTCCGGCGGCTCGGCGCCTAGGAGGCTTGATCCGATGGCGGAGCGGGAGCTGAAGAAGCGGACGGCGCCCCCCAAGGAGGCGCCCGAGGTGGTCGAGGACGCGCCCCCCTCGACCGAGCGCGGTGAGCGGCTGAAGGCGGAGATCGACGATCTTCTCGACGAGATCGACGAGGTCCTCGAGGACAACGCCGAGGAGTTCGTCCGCAACTACGTGCAAAAGGGCGGTGAGTGAGGTCGAGCGCGGGCGGCTCGCGCACCGCTAGCCTGCGTCAGCGATGAGCCTCTACCTCTTCGACTCCTCCGACGACCCCGGGCCGAGCTTCGCGGACCTGCTGCGTCGCGTCCAGCCTGGCGCGGCGCACGTGCAGCCCGTGGCCGGCAGCACGATCGAGGTCCGCCACGCGACGACGATCGCTGCGCTCCGCTACGACGGAGGGGTCATCATGGCAGGTGACCGGCGCGCGACCGAGGGCGTGAGCATCGCGCACCGGGCGATCGAGAAGGTCTTCCCCGCGGATCGCTACTCGGCGGTCGCGATCGCAGGTGCCGCCGGCCCGGCGATCGAGATGGTCCGGCTCTTCCAGACCCAGCTCGAGCATTACGAGAAGGTCGAGGGCACGGTTCTCAGCCTCGAGGGCAAGGCCAACCAGCTCGCGCAGATGGTGCGCTCGCACCTGCCGATGGCGATGCAGGGGCTCGCCGTCATCCCCCTCTTCGCCGGCTGGGACGCGCTGCGGTCGACGGGCCGCATCTTCACCTACGACGTCACGGGCGGGCGCTACGAGGAGACCGACTTCCACGCGACGGGCTCGGGCGGCCGGGACGCGAAGACGACGATCAAGCTCGGCTACCGCGACGCGATGGCGCGCGACGACGCGGTCGAGCTCGCGCTCGAGGCCCTCTTCCAGGCCGCGGACGAGGACGCGGCGACCGGTGGCCCGGACCTCGTGCGAGGCATCTACCCGATCGTCGCGACCGTCGACGCGTCGGGGTTCTCGAGGGTCGACGACGAGGAGGTCGCGTCGCGCTTCGCGGCCTTCCTCGAACGCCGCCGTGCGGCCGTCCGGCCCGCCGCAAGCGGAGGTGACCCGCGATGACCATGCCGTACTACGTCGCTCCCGAGCAGGTCATGAAGGACCGCGCGGAGTACGCCCAGAAGGGCATCGCGCGCGGCCGCTCCCTCGTCGCGGTCACCTACGACGAGGGGATCCTCGTCGTCGCGGAGAACCCGTCGCGCACGCTGCACAAGATCAGCGAGATCGACGACCGGGTGTGCTTCGCGGGGGTCGGCAAGTACAACGAGTTCGACCAGCTGCGGGTCGCCGGGATCCGGCACGCGGACACCAAGGGCTACGCCTACTCGCGCGACGACGTCGACGCCCGCTCCCTCGCGAACCTCTACGCGCAGCACCTCGGCCAGGTGTTCACCCACGAGATGAAGCCGCTCGAGGTCGAGATCCTCGTCGCCGAGCTCGGCTCGACCGCGCAGGGCAACCGCCTCTACCACATCGCCTACGACGGGACCGTCGTCGACGAGCAGGACTCGACGGTCCTCGGTGGCGACGCCGACGCGATCGCCGGGCGGCTCGACCGGGCATTCGCCGAGGGCTGGGGTGTGCGTGACGCGCTGCGCGCGTGCGTCGCGTGCCTCGCGGGACCCGAGCGGACCCTCACGGCCGACGAGATCGAGGTCGCGGCGCTCAGCCGGGGCAACGGTCGCCGGACCTTCCGGCGCCTCGAGGGAGCCGAGCTCGCGGGGCTGCTCGCGACCTGACGCGGCGGGCGGTGCGGCTGGCGGTGCGGCGCCCCCCGCTCGGGCGCTGTCGGGCGGTGCGATACCGGGGCTAGCTTGACCTCGTGGATCGCCGCATCTTCGGGCTGGAGAACGAGTACGGCGTCACGTGCACGCTTCGCGGCCAGCGGCGCCTCAGCCCCGACGAGGTCGCGCGGTACCTGTTCCGGCGCGTGGTGAGCTGGGGTCGCTCCTCGAACGTCTTCCCCGAGAACGGGGCGCGCCTCTACCTCGACGTCGGGAGCCACCCGGAGTACGCGACACCCGAGTGCGACGCTATCGAGGACCTCGTCGCCCACGACAAGGCGGGGGAGCGGATACTCGACGGCCTCGTCGGGTCCGCGGAGGCGAGGCTCCGCGACGAAGGGATCCGCGGCGTCGTCTACCTCTTCAAGAACAACACGGACTCCGCGGGGAACTCCTACGGCTGTCACGAGAACTACCTCACGAGCCGCCGGGACGACTTCGCGCACTACGCGCAGGTGCTCATCCCGTTCCTCGTGACGCGCCAGATCTACGCGGGGGCGGGAAAGGTGCTCCAGACCGCACGCGGCGCGGTGTTCTGCCTCTCCCAGCGCGCCGAGCACATCTGGGAGGGGGTCTCGTCCGCGACGACGCGCTCGCGCCCGATAATCAACACGCGCGACGAGCCGCACGCGGACGCCGAGCGCTTCCGCCGGCTGCACGTCATCGTCGGCGACTCGAACATGAGCGAGTACACGACGTTCCTCAAGGTCGGCGTGATGAGCATCCTGCTCCGCATGCTCGAGGACCCGGGCGTCGTCCTTCGCGACATGACTCTCGAGGACCCGATCCGAGCGATACGCGAGATCAGCCACGACCTCACGTGCCGGCGGCGGGTCCGGCTCGCGAACGGTCGGGAGGCGAGCGCGTTCGACATCCAGCAGGAGTACCTCTCCCGCGCTGTCCGCTACTCCGACACGCGCGGGCTGTCGCCGATGGAGGACAAGGCGCTCGCGATGTGGCAGCACTGCATGAACGGGATCGAGAAGGACCCGTTCACACTCGACCGGGAGTGCGACTGGGCGATCAAGCACCGCCTCGTCGAGGCCTACCGCGCCCGCCACGAGCTGCCGCTAGGTGCCCCGCAGGTCGCCCTGCTCGACCTGCAGTACCACGACGTGTCGCGTGAGCGGGGGATCTACTACCGGCTGCAGGCCAAGGGCGCGGTCGAGCGGATCGTGACCGACGAGGCCATCGATAATGCGATGGAGAACGCGCCGGCGACGACACGGGCGCGGCTTCGCGGCGAGTTCATCCGAAAGGCCAAGGAGCGCCGCCGCGACTTCACGGTCGACTGGGTGCACCTCAAGCTCAACGACCAGACTCAGCGGACCGTGCTCTTGAAGGACCCGTTCCGGGCGCACGACGAGCGAGTCGAGCGGCTCATCGAGTCGATGTGAGCCAGTCGACCCTCGAGCCCGATCCCGGGGCGTCCGGCACCGCGACGGATCCCCTCCTCGACCCCGACGAGCCCCGACGCCCGCCGGGGCGGCGCGACCGCGTCCTTCGGCGCGGCCCTGGCCGACCCTCGGGCCGGCGGCCGGGACGGGCCCGCCGGATCGCCGCCGAGTGGGCCGTCGTCGTCGTCGTGGCCGTGCTCTTGGCCGCCGGGCTGCGGAGCTTCGTCGTCCAGGCCTTCTTCGTGCCGTCGGGGTCGATGGAGCCGACGCTCCAGGTCGGGGACCGCATCCTCGTCGACAAGGTCGCCTTCTCACCGACCTCGCTTCGAGACGGCGACGTCGTCGTGTTCGCCCGCCCGCCGGGAGACGTCGCGGGCGTGTGCGACGACCCGACGGCTGCAGACCTCGTGAAGCGGGTCGTCGCGCTGCCCGGCCAGACGATCCGATCGGTCGGCAACGCGATCTACGTCGACGGCCGTCGCCAGGCCGAGCCGTACCTGCCTCCCGGGACCGTGCTCGGCAAGCCCGTGCCCAGCCAGCGCGTCCCGCCGGGCCGCTTCTACGTCATGGGCGACAACCGGTCGCTGTCGTGCGACAGCCGCTACTGGGGAACGATCCGGGGCTCGACGATCGTCGGGCGGGTCGTCGCGATCGTCTGGCGCCACGGTCGGCCCTACCTCCACGTCCTCTGACCTCGATCGGCGCGCGGCGCCAGACGCGCGTCGACGTCTCGTCCGCGTCGCGGCACCCCCGCGACGCGGCGACGCCCGCGCGACGCAACGACGCAACGGCACCCGCGCGACGAAACGACGCAACGACGCCGCAGCGCCCGCGCGACGCGGCGGCGGCGGCGGCGGCGGCGCAGCGACGCGCGGGCGACCCCCTTGTAGACTCGCCGACGTGGGATTCCTCGACCCCGCCAAGATCCTCGTCGTCCTCGTGTTCGCGCTCATCGTTCTCGGGCCCGAGCGGCTGCCGCGCGCCGCGCGCCAGCTCGGGGCCGCCTGGCGTGAGCTCACGCGCGTGCGTGAGCAGGTCACCGAGGAGATCCGCTCGGCGATGCCCGACCTCGACCTTCCGAGCATCCCCCGGCTCCCGACGAACATGGTGTCCGGGTTCATCGCCGATCTCACGAAGCCGTCCGTCGCGAACGTCGGCGGCGAGGCGGTGGGCGAGGCCGGCGTGCACGGTGATCTCGAGGACACCACGGGCGAGCTCCTCTCGTCGTCTGCGACCGGCACGATCGACGACGACGCCTCGACCGGGGCGCCGTTCGGCGGCGGGACGGTCGCGGCCGGCAGGATCGTCCCGGCCGGGACGGCTACCGACGCGGGCTACCGGGTGCCAGGTGATCAGGAGGTGCGCGCGCGAAGCGGCGCGTTCGACGCCGCGCCGGTCATCGTCGACGACCCGAGCATGAACTGAGTCCGGCGCGCCCGCCGGCACCGGAGTAGGGACATGGCGACCTTGATAAGACGTCGGGGCGGGCCGCGTCCGTCGCCGGACGCGATGACGCTCACGGAGCACCTCGGCGAGCTACGCCGGCGCCTCGTGCTGAGCGTCGTCGCCTTTGTCGTCGCGGCGATCGTCGCGTACGTCCTCTACCCGAACATCCTCCGGTTCTTCGAGCACCCCTACT
>DATLRJ010000121.1:0-3418 GCA_035534715.1 Acidimicrobiales bacterium
CTTGTCGGAGTCGACCTGGTTCTTCGGGCAGCCGAGGGTCTCGATCCAGTAGCTGCCGGGCACGTCGCCAGCGTACCAACCCCGCCGCGGCGACCCCCGCTGGCCACTGGCCCGCATCACCCGTGGTCCTCCCCGCGCGACTACATCCTCCTCAGGAGCTCGGCCTTCTTCGTCTGGAACTCCTGCTCGCTGAGCACACCGCGCCGGAGAAGCTCGGCGAGCTGGCCGATCTGCTCGGGGATCGTCGGATCGCTGCGCCGAGATCCTCCCTGCGCACCGCCGCGCCCGGCGCGGGCGGTTGCGGCCGCGCGGTTGACCAGCTCCTGGAACCGCTCGGGCCTCGGCACGTCGACGAAGGGGAGCGCACCGCGCTCCCCTGCCGACTCGACCGTCACGCTCCCTGCTGCGCCGAGCCTCTCGAAGAGGCTCTGGCGAAAGCTCACGTCCTGGACGCTCTCGATGGGGATCTCGCGGCCGACGCGGCGCAGCACTCCCGAGCGGTAGACGACCCGGGCCGTCGTGACGGCGAGCGACGTCGAACGCCAGAGGAGCACGCGTGTGGCAACCCGCGTTCCTGTGAGGAGCAGGAGGCCGAGCACGAGCCAGCCGAACCAGGCCGGCGCGCTCGACCACTCGACCACCCCGGCGATGCACGCGACGAGGATCGACGCCCCGACCGCCACCGGTCCCGCGAGAGCGGTCCAGCTCGGGCGGGTGTCGAGAAGCACGTCCTCGCCGTCGCGCAACGCCTCTTCGGGTAGTGCCATCGTCCCTCCCGGCCCGCGTCTCTCTCTGCGGCGACCACTCAGGCGAGCTTCGCTGCGATGCTCTCCGCGCTCCGGAGCACGAGACCGTCGGCCCCCGCGGAGCTCATCTGGGCCGCGGGTCTCTCGACGGCCTCGCTCAGCAGGCCAGCGAGCAGGTCGGCGAAGGGAAGCGGCGGCTCGACGAACAGATGGCGGGCGAGGGAGCCGGGGATCGTGTTGACCTCGTTCACGAAGATCTCGTCCCCGTCGCTCAGGAAATCCACCCTCGCGACGCCGCGCACCTCGACCACTGCCGCGACCTCGCGAGCGATCTCCCGCAGCTGATCTGCGAGCTTGTCGGTGATCCTCGCGGGGAGCTCGCGTGGCGCGCCCGCCATTCCCGCGCCGCCGACGTACTTGTCCGCGTAGCCGAGGATCTCGCCCCCCGCCGAGGCTCGGAGCGGGCGCTCGATCGCCGAGAGCTCGACGTGCGGCCAGGAGCGAACTGCGACCTGCAGGTCGGCGAGATCAGGGCGGTAGGGCTCGAGGACGGCGCCGCGCCTCAGGTGGACGTTCGCCCCGAGCCGCGCCGTCGCGGTCGCGAAGTCCGCGACGACCTCGATCCCGATGGACGAGCCGCCGAAGCGTGGCTTCACGATGTAGGGGCCGCCGAACGCCGGTGCCGGCGTCTCCGGGCGGAGCGCCACCCGGTCGAGACACGGCACGCCGGCCTCGCGGACGACCGCGCCGAACGCGAGCTTGTCCATTCCGAGGGCTGCACCCGCACCGCTCGGGCCGGTGTACGCGATCCCCGCGAGATCGAGAGCTCCCTGGAGAGAGCCGTCCTCCCCTGGACCTCCGTGGCAGCAGACGAGGGCCGCCTCCACCTCGATCCGGTCCGCGCGCGGGCGCATTCCGCCCCGCCGGACGACGAACCCGCCCCCGGGTCCGAGCACGAGCTCCACCCGACAGGAACCGTCGGGAGCGCCACCGATGAACGCCGGCGCCTCGAGAGCTCCCGGTACCTCGAAGAAGTCGCCGGAGCGGGACCAGTAGAGGGCGTGGACCTCGCGCACGGCACCGACGTCCGCGAGCCCGCGAACGGCCTGCAAGCCGGTGAGCACGGACACGTCGTGCTCGGGGGACGGACCGCCGAACAGCACGGCGACGCTGGTCGGGAACGAGCTCATGGTGCGCTCATGCTAGGCGTCTCTCCGCGGCCGGCCGTGACACACGGGACAGCCATCGCGACGAGACCGCAGCGGTGCCGCGAGGACGAGACGCGCTCGCGGCTCGACGGTACCCTGCGCGCGTCCTTCAACTTGTGAGAACCGACGCACCGTGCGCTATGCGCATCGACCTGCGCGAGTCCGGTGGCGGAGTCACAACTTGTGGGCCGGAGGAGACCTGGTCAGAGCCCTCCCGGGCGCTCGTCGTGCGTCCTCGCGCGCTCGGCGGTCGTCAGGGGAAGTGGTCGGGAAGGTCGTTCTCGTAGAGCACGACGTCCTCGGGCTGGAGCACGCCGCGCAAGAGCGCGACCGCGTCGTCTCGTGTGACGACATGGTGCTCAGCTACATCGTGTCCCGATGCTCGCGCCTCCGCGAGACCAGCGACGAGGGCACGCCGGTTCGTCCGGCCGACGACGATGACGTCCGTCGCCACCTCGGCCGCCGCTCGCGCGAGGGCCGCGTTCTCGGAGCGCTGCACGCTGCCGAGCTCGACCATCCCCGGTGTCACGAGGTAGCGGCGACCGCCGGGACGTGACCGCGAGCGGAGCTCGCCGAGGGCGAGCGCAGCACCCGCCGGGTTCGAGTTGAACGTGTCGTCGAGGACGAGGGCGCCACTCGGCGATCTCACGGGTGCAAGGCGGTTGGCTACCGGCGGGAGGGAGCCGAGGCGCCCGATCACCTCGTCCGGCGTACACCCGAGCTCCAGGGCCACGGCGGCGGCGCACGCGACGTTGGAGCGCGCCGACGCCACGTCGCCTCCTTCTATCGCCGCGGTGCCCGCGTGCCGTCCCGACACGTAGAGCGCGAGACCGCCCTCGTGCTCCAGCACGGCGATGTCGCTCTCGCGATCGAGCGCCGAGCAACGTACGACGCGGCGTCCCGACTGCACGAGGCGGTCCGCGAGCGCGGCGAGCAGGGGATCGTCGCCGTTCACGACGACCACCTCCGCGCCGACGGTTATCTCGCTCTTCGCTGCGACCGTCCGCTCGAGCGTGCGGAAGCGCTCGAGGTGAACGGGCCCGATCGCGGTGAGCACGGCCACCTTCGGCGGCAGCCACGCGCACAGCCCGGCGATCTCCCCGGGGCCGTATGCGCCCATCTCGGCCACGAGAACGTCCGTGCCGGGAACGAGCAGCTCGTTGACGGTGCGTGCGAGACCGGCCCGGTTGTTGAAGCTCCTCGGGCTCGCGACGACCGACAGGCGCCCCGCGAGGAGGTGCGCGATGTAGACCTTCGTCGACGTCTTGCCGTACGACCCCGTGACGCCGACGATCGTCGGCCGGACGCGAGCGACCCGCTCCGCCGCGTCCTCGACGAAATGGCGCGCGAGCCGGTCCTCGACCGGCCGGAGGACCGTCAGGACCCCGTCGACGACGACGGGCATCGCCACGACCACGGCCGCCGACGCGACGAGGGCACCACGCGCTCCCCCGAGCATCGCGC
>DATLRJ010000122.1:0-8181 GCA_035534715.1 Acidimicrobiales bacterium
ACGCTTCCGAAGGGCAGCTCGTGCGCGCTCTATGTGACCGGTCCGCTCGAGGCCTTCGGCATCCGGCTGAACGTGACCGCGTACGGCGGCCTCGTGCTCGCGTCCCCCGTGCTCTTGTTCCAGCTGTGGCGGTTCGTGACCCCCGGGCTGCGCGCGAACGAGAAGCGCTACGCGGTCCCCTTCGTCGTCGCGACGCTCACGCTCTTCTGCTTCGGGGCGTACGTCGCATGGCTCACCTTCCCGCACGCGCTCGGCTTCCTCCACGCGGTCGGCGGCCCGGGCATCAAGGACATCTTCTCGCCCTCCAAGTACCTGAGCCTGATCATGGCCCTGATGGCGATCTTCGGGCTCACCTTCGAGTTCCCCGTCGTGCTCGTCGCGCTCGAGCTCGCAGGCGTCCTCACCCCGGCGCGCCTTCGCAAGTGGCGGCGCCCCGCGATCGTCGTCATGGTGCTCGTCGCCGCGGTCGTCACGCCGAGCTCGGACCCGTTCTCCATGCTCGCGCTCGCCGTCCCGATGCTCGTCTTCTACGAGGTCTCCATCCTCATCGGCAAGCTGCTCGGCAAGTGATCCTCCCGGCGGCCGGCCCGACCGGCGGCGCGCCGGACGGTGCAGCGCCCGGTCTCCGCGCGACCTTCCTCTCGCGGCGCCCGTTCCCGCTCGACCCGTTCCAGGCCGAGGCCCTCGACGTGCTCGACGCGGGCCGGTCGGTGCTCGTCGCCGCGCCCACGGGCTCGGGCAAGACGCTCGTCGCCGAGTACGCGATCGCCCGGGCGCTCGCCGAGGGCGGTCGGGCGTTCTACACGACCCCGCTGAAGGCGTTGTCGAACCAGAAATACGGCGAGCTCGCCCGCGACTACGGGGAGCACCGAGTCGGCCTGCTCACCGGCGACGTGTCCGTGAACGGGGGAGCGGACGTCGTCGTCATGACGACCGAAGTGCTGCGCAACATGATCTACGCAGGTCCGAAGCACCTCGCGACGCTCCGGTGCGTCGTGCTCGACGAGGTCCACTACCTCGAGGACCGCTACCGCGGCGCGGTCTGGGAGGAGATCATCCTCTCCGCACCGTCGTCGGTCGTGCTCGTCTGTCTCTCCGCGACGGTGTCGAACGCCGAGGAGCTCGCCGGGTGGATCCACGGTGTGCGCGGTGCGACGGGCGCGGTCATCGAGGAGCGCCGGCCGATCGAGCTCCGCCACCTCTACGTCGTCGGCGACCGCTCGTCCGAACAGCTCCACCTCCTCCCGACCTTCGTCAATGGGCGACCGAACCGCGAGGCGGTCACGCTCGACGAGCGATCGCATCGGGTCGCGCGCGACCGCGGCCCGGACCGCCGCGCGCCGCAGCGCCCCGGGCGCCAGCGGCTCTACCGGCCCCGTCGGGTCGAGGTCGTCGAGCGCCTCGACGACGAGGACCTGCTCCCCGCGATCTTCTTCGTCTTCTCCCGCCAGGGCTGTGACGACGCCGCTCGCCAGTGCGTCGAGGGTGGCGTGCGCCTGACGACGCCGGAGGAGAGGGTGAGGATCCGGGACGTCGCGGAGCGCCACGTCGAGAAGCTCTCGGACGCGGACCTGTCCGTGCTCGGCTACCCGCGCTTCATCACCGGGCTCGAGGCGGGGATCGCGGCTCACCACGCGGGCATGGTCCCGCCGTTCCGGGAGACCGTGGAGGAGCTGTTCTCCGACGCGCTCGTGCGCGTCGTGTTCGCGACCGAGACCCTCGCGCTCGGCATCAACATGCCCGCGCGCACCGTCGTGATCGAGAGCCTCTCGAAGTTCTCCGGCAGTGGTCACGCGGACCTCACCCCGGGCGAGTACACCCAGCTCACGGGCAGGGCAGGGCGGCGCGGCATCGACGACGTCGGGTACGCGGCCGTGCTCTGGTCGCCGTTCCACACCTTCGGCGAGGTCGCGTCGCTCGCCTCGGCGCGCAGCCGAGCACTGCGCTCCTCGTTCCGCCCCACCTACAACATGGCGGTCAACCTCGTCCGGAGGTACTCGCGGGCCGAGGCCTACCGCCTCGTGCGCTCGTCCTTCGCGCAGTACCTGAGCGAGGTCCCGCTCACCCGCCAGCTCGACGCCGTGCTCGGCCTCCTCGGGGCGCGCGGCTACCTGTCCGGCTGGCGCACGACGCCCGCGGGGACTCGCCTCGCGGGGCTCTACCACGACTGCGACCTTCTCGTCGCCGAGGCGCTCGGGGTCGGGATGCTCGACGGCCTCGACGGCCCGAGCCTCGCTGCTCTCGTCTCCGGCTTCACCTTCGAGGCGCGCCGCGGCGCGAGCGCCCCCGTGCTCCCGAGCGCGCAGCTCTCCGAGCGGTTCGCGGACCTCGACGGCCTCGCGAACGAGCTGCGCTCCGAGGAGCGCGCGGCGGGGCTGCCTCGCACCCGGGCGCTCGACGCGGGCTTCGCCGCGCTCGCGTACGAGTGGGCCAAGGGCACCGACCTGCGCCGCCTGCTCTCGGGCGCCCCGGTCGGGCGGCGCCGGCCGGGGCGCGACACCGAGCCGACGATGACGGGCGGGGACTTCGTGCGCAACGTGAAGCAGCTCGTCGACCTGCTCCGCCAGATCGGGACCGTCGACGAGAGCGGGAGCGCGGGCGAGGTCGCCCGCGAGGTCGCCGAGCGCCTCGTCCGCGGTGTCGTCGAGGCGTCCTCCAGCGTGCCGGCGCTCGCCCGGGCGGCCGAGACCGAGGTCGCGGACGATCCGCCTGCGAGCTGAGCGGTTCCCGTAGTCTCTCCTGGGCATGCTCGGATACGCCACGGAGACCTTCGACGAGCACGAGCGCGAGCTGCTGCGCCACTACGTCACGAACCTCGACGGCCCGGTCTTCGCGCTCGTCAACCTCCCCGAGGTCGTGAAGGGAGCGCTGTTCGCGCGCTACTCGCGATCCTCGAAGAGCCTGCGCCGGCTGTTCCTCGACGAGTTCGTCGCCGACCTCGACGTCCGGGGCGACGCGACCGTCGACGCGACCGTCGGGCTCCGGCGGGCCGAGGAGCTCTACGCCCGGGTCTTCGGCGACTACGGCGACGACTCGGTCGCCCAGCTCGGCGGCGTCCACCTAGCGTGCGAGCAGGCCTCGAACCTGCTGACGAAGGTGCTCGAGCGGGGACGGCTCATGTCCTACCTCGAGCAGTCGACCCGCTACATCCCCTACGACAGCCGCCTCGGGACGGGCCACTACCGCTACCACCGGGACCCGGACGTGCTCGAGTCCTCGCTCGGCGCGCGTTACGTCGGCGAGATGGACCGGATGTTCGACACCTACGCAGAGCTGCTCCCCCTTCTCGAGGCGCACCTACGGCGCGCGCACCCCCAGCCCGGCCAGGTGTCCGACCTCGCATATCGCCAGTCGGTGCGCGCGAAGGCCCTCGACGGGCTGCGGGGGCTGCTTCCGGCGGGGTCGCTCTCGAACGTCGGCGTCTACGGCTCGGGCCAGTCGTTCGAGCAGCTGATCCTCCGGATGCGTGCACACCAGCTCCCCGAGGTGCGCCGCTACGCGGAGCTGATGCTCGACGAGCTCCGCAAGGTCATCCCGTCGTTCCTCACGCGACTCGACCGCCCTGACCGCGGCGGCGAGTGGGTGCGCTACCTCGAGGGGTGCGAGGAGGCGATGGACGAGCTCGTCGGGAGGTTCTGGCCGGGAGCAGCGACGCCGGGCGGCGCCCCAGCGAGCGGGGAGGGATCGGTCGAGCTCGTCGACTACGACCTGCACGGCGAGGAGAAGGTGCTCGTCGCGATGTGCTACCCGTACACCGACGAGCCCGAGCGCCAGATCGCCGAGCGGGTCCGGCGACTCCGGCCCGACGAGCGGGCAGCGCTCGTCACCGCGTACGTCGGCGACCGGCGCAATCGGCGCCACCGCCCCGGGCGGGCGCTCGAGCGGACGTCGTACCGCTTCGACGTCGTCTCCGACTACGGCGCGTTCCGCGACCTCCAGCGCCACCGGATGCTCACGGTCGAGTGGCAGCCGCTCGGCACGGCGCTTGGCTGGAGCACGCCGGAGGTCGTCTCGGACGCGGGGCTCGCCGGCCGGTTCGCGGAGTCGATCGAGCGCTCCGGCGAGCTCTTCGTGTCGATGACACGGATCTTTCCCGAGCAGGCCGGCTACGCGGTCGCTCTCGCGTTCAACATCCGCTACTCGCTGCAGATGTCTGCACGCGAGGCGATGCACGTCCTCGAGCTGCGCAGCGGGCCCCAAGGACACCCCTCCTACCGACGGATCGCGCAGGAGATGCACCACCAGATCGCGGACCGTGCGGGGCACCGGGCCATCGCCGCCGCGATGTCCTTCGTCGACCACTCCGACGCGGAGCTCGGCCGGCTCGAGTCCGAGGAGCGCGCCGGCGAGAGGAGGGCGGCGCGTCACGAGCCGCCCCTTGACGCGGCCGTCTCCCATGGGCATGAATAGACCTACCCCGCGTACGGGTCACCCATTCGTGGAGCTTCCGTCAGTCGCTCCGGGCGATCTCGGTGGGGCAGTTGCGCACGGCGTGGTCCGGGGAGCCGAGTAGCAAACGTCCGGTGTCGCAAGTGGCTCAGCGCCACGCGCGACGCCACCGGGCGGCCCCAAAGGCTCCCCGGACCCGTGTGCGCGCCGCCGGCCCGGACCTCGAGCTCGGGTGCGCGCCGGCCCACGCTGCGGGGAATCGGCTCGCCTCGGTCGGAGTTGATGCTCGGTGCGCTTGCCGTATAGTGACCGCGCCTGCGGACGGCCGCACCGCATGCGCGGTGGGGCTCGCCGGCCCGGCGCGGCGGCACCCCACGAACGACGCTCACGACGACGAGGAACTGCATGCCAAGCGAGATGGGAGAAGGTGTCGAGGTCGAGGTCGAGGCCGACGAGGTCGACGAGGTCGACGAGGACCTCGAAGACCTCGGTGACGACGCGGCGCTCGACGAGGAGCTGGACGAGGACACCCTCGACGACGACGTGCTCGACGACGACGTGCTCGACGACGTCGTCGGGGACGACGTGCTCGACGTCGTGGTCGGCGACGTTCCCCTCGTCGTACCCCTTGTTGCCGAGGTGGAGGACGCCGGTGCGGACGACGACGAGGACGAGGAGGACGACGACGACGTCGAGGCGAGCCTCGATGTGATCTTGAAGGAACGCCTCGTCGTCGTGGACGACGAGGAGGAGGAAGAGGAAGAGGAGGCACCGGACGCCGAGGACCGGGCGGACGGCACGCAGCGCGTGCTCCCGAAGCAGCCGGGGGAGTTCGTCTGCCAGTCCTGCTTCCTCGTAAAGAGCGAGACACAGCTCGCAGATCCTGCACGGATACTCTGCCGCGACTGCGTGTGAGGCGCGCGACGGCGCGTGAGGCGGGCGCGCACCGCGCTCGCCGGCGAGTCCCGTCGCGGTCGGTGAGTGCGCGTCGCTCGAAGGAGGGCCCAGGTGGCTGAGGACCGACCGCTCGTCGAGCAGCTGCTCGATCTCGCCCTCTACGCGCCCATCGGCGCGGCACTGACAGCGGCGGACCATGTCCCCGCGCTCGTCGCGAAGGGTCGATCACTGCTCGAGGGTCGCGTCACCCTCGCGCGCATGGTCGGGCGGATGGCCGTCGGGACCGCGCGGCGGCGGCTCGACGACGCGGTCTCTCGTCCCGACCCGGCGCGCCGTGCTCGCGATCCGCGCGAGGAAGGCGATGCGACTGCTCCGCCACGCGAAACGCGAGCGAGCGAGCGCGACGCGACGCACGACCGAGGGCCGCGACCGTCGGGGTCGCCGCGGGCCGCGCCACCCGCTTCTGTCACCGTGCCCGCGGCCGGCGATCTCGCGATCCCTGGCTACGACGCGCTCGCAGCCTCTCAGGTCGTGCAGCGCCTGACCTCGCTGTCGCTCCCAGAGCTCGACGCAGTCCGCCGCTACGAGGAGGCGACGCGATCCCGACGCACGATCCTCGGGCGCGTCGCCCAGCTCCAGTCCGACCTCGGTGCCCGTAGCTGAACCGGACCGGGACCCACCCGGCGACGGCGCCCACCCTGCGCGGACGGCCGACCTCGACGAGCTCGCTCTGCTTCTCGCTGGCTCGATCGACGCGGTCACCGCGGCGCGTGGCGGTCCACTCCTGCTCGAGGACGGCACCGGTCCGCCGGCGCCGGACGGGCTCCCTGCACTGCTCGCCGACCCGCTCGCCCTCGTGTCGGCGGGCTGGTACCACGGGGCGATCGTCGGGATCGGGGTCGTCGTCCCGCGCACGGCCGGCGGTGCAGGCCCCCGAGGCGTCGTCACGGCCCTCTACGTCGAGCCCGAGGCGCGCGGCGTCGGAGTCGGGGAGGCGCTCCTCGACTCCGTCGTCGAGTGGTGCGCGGCGCACGGCTGGACGGGAATCGACATCACGGCGCTCCCCGGGGACAGGGCGACGAAGGCCGCGCTCGAGCGCGCCGGGTTCGCCGCCCGGGCGGTCCTTATGCACCGCCGGGGCGGGCGCTGACGGAGGGCGGGAGATCCACGGGCGCCGCGGCCGGCCCGGGCGGTGCAGGGCCCGGGCGGTACACGGCGCAGGCGGTGCAGGGCGCGCGCGGTACCGGGCGCGGCCGGCCCGGGCGGCACACGGCGCGGCGGTGCAGGCCAGGGTGCGGCTATGTGCGAGGATTGCCCCGATCGCGCGGGGCTGAGACTCGCACAGCCCGTGACGTGCAATCACGGGCGCACGCAGACGTTAGAAGAGGCCATGGCTCGTGATGACGTGGACGTCGCGATCGTCGGTGCCGGTCCCTACGGGCTGTCGCTCGCCGCACACCTGCGCGCGGGCGGGCGCGACTGCATCGTCGTCGGCCACGCGATGGACTTCTGGCGCTCCGCAATGCCCGCGGGGATGTGCCTCAAGTCCGAGGGGTTCGCGTCGAACCTCTCCGATCCCCGCGGCGAGCTGACCCTCGGCCGGTACTGCGCCGAGCACGGGCTTGGCTACGCGGACCTCGGAGTCCCCGTTCCGCTCGAGACGTTCGTCTCCTACGGGCTCGAGTTCCAGCGCCGCTTCGTGCCCGACCTGCTCGAGCGGACGGCGACGCTGCTCACGCGCTCCGGCGACCGCTTCACCCTCGAGCTCGACGACGGCTCGACGTGGCGCGCCCGGCGGGTCGTGCTCGCGGTCGGCATCCGTGACTTCGCCTACGTGCCAGGCGCGGTCGCTGCCCTGCCCGCGAGCCTCGTGTCCCACAGCTCGAGCCACGCGGACCCGACGGCGCTCGCCGGCCGGGAGGTCGTGATCATCGGTGCGGGCGCGTCCGCGCTCGACCTCGCGGCGCTCGCGCACCGGGCGGGAGCGGACGTGACCGTCGTCACGCGCGGACCAGGCGTCCACTTCCACGACAAGATGCGGCTGCCGCGCCGCCTGCACGAGCGCATCCTCGCCCCGACGTCGGGCGTCGGACCGGGCTGGCGCTCGCGCTTCTACACCGACGCGGCTCCCGTGTTCCACCGGCTTCCCGAGCGCGTCCGTGTCGGGACGGTGCGCCGCTCGCTCGGCCCGGTCGGGTGCTGGTTCGTCCGCGACGACGTCGTCGGGAAGGTCGAAGTGGTCGCCAGCAGCACGATCGTCGGAGCCCGCGCCGAGGCGGACCGGGTCGCGCTCTCACTTCGCGGCCCGGAGGGATCGGTGAGCGAGCTCGTGGCGGACCACGTCGTCGCCGCCACCGGCTACCGGGTCGACCTCGCTCGGCTGTCCCTGCTCGCGCCGTCGCTCGCGGCGCGGATCTCGCTCGCCGAGCGGACTCCCGCTCTCTCCGACCACTTCGAGTCCTCCGTGGGCGGGCTCTACTTCGTCGGCGCGACCGCGGCGAACAGCTTCGGCCCGATGCTCCGCTTCGCATACGGGGCAGCATTCGCGTCGCGTCGCGTCGCGCGCCATCTCGCGCGCACGTGAGCCACCCCGGCCGGCGCGCACGCGCCGGCTCGCCGAGGGATGCTCGCCGGCCTACCGGGAACGACAGACGGTCCGGCACCGCCGGGGCGCTCGGGGGCGCCGTAGCGACGCTCGTCTTCGTCGACGACGGTCCGTGGATCTCGTTCAACCAGCTCGCTGCCCGCGCACGGCGCTCGGGCTGCCGGGTCGTGCGGGTCACGACCGACGCGTCGCTCGCGTCCCGGATCCCCGGGCTGCTTCTCTACGACCGGAGCGTCGTCGTCCGTCCGGGAGCGCCGCTCCCCGCGCTGGACGAGCTCGCCGGGGCGGGC
>DATLRJ010000123.1:0-11101 GCA_035534715.1 Acidimicrobiales bacterium
GCGGTCCTCCCCGGGGAGACGCGCTTCGGATCACGAGGGAGGCGGCCGTGACAGATCGTTCGGGCCCCGGGAGGGCCTCCGTCCTCGCGATCGTCCTCGCGGGCGGGCGCGGGCGCCGCCTCGAGCCGCTCACCGCAGACCGCGCGAAGCCGGCCGTCCCGTTCGGCGGCTGCTACCGCCTCGTCGACTTCGTGCTGTCGAACCTCGCGAACGCCGACTATCGCAAGATCGTCGTGCTGACGCAGTACAAGAGCCACAGCCTCGACCGGCACATCAGCCAGACCTGGCGCCTCTCCCCACAGCTCGGGAACTACGTAGCAACGGTGCCCGCGCAGATGCGCCTCGGCCCGCACTGGTTCTCCGGCTCGGCCGACGCAATCTTCCAGAACCTGAACCTCATCCGCGACGAGCGTCCCGAGCACGTCATGGTCTTCGGCGCCGACCACATCTACCGGATGGACCCGCGCCAGATGCTCGACTTCCACGTCGGCTCCGGTGCGGACGTGACCCTCGCGGGGCTGAAGGTGCGGCGGAGCGACGCGAGCGCGTTTGGCATCATCGACGCCGCGCCCGGCGGCGCGGTCCTCGACTTCCTCGAGAAGCCCGCGTCGCCTCCCGGCCTGCCGGACGACCCCGACCACTCCTTCGCGTCCATGGGCAACTACATCTTTCGCACCGACGCGCTCGTCGACGCGGTCACCGCGGACGCTGCTGACGACCGCAGCGGCCACGACCTCGGCGGGGACATCATCCCGAGGTTCGTCGCCGCGGGGACCGCGCGCGTCTACGACTTCCACGACAACGTCGTGCCCGGCGTCGGCGAGCGCGAGCACGCGTACTGGCGCGACGTCGGGACGCTCGACGCGTACTACGAGGCCCACATGGACCTGGTCTCGGTCCACCCGATCTTCAACCTCTACAACCAGCAGTGGCCGATCCTCAGCTGGCAGCCGCCGATGCCACCCGCGAAGTTCGTGTTCGACGAGGACGACGGCCGGCGCGGCCACGCGCTCGACTCCCTCGTGAGCTCGGGCGTCATCGTCGCCGGGGGCACCGTGCGCCGCTCGGTCCTGTCGACCGGCGTGCGCGTCGAGGCGAGAGCCCTCGTGGAGGGCTCGGTCCTGCTGGACGGCGTCACGGTCGGGCCCGGCGCCGTCGTTCGAAACTGCATCGTCGACAAGCAGGTGCGGATCCCGGCCGGCGCGCAGGTCGGCGTCGACGCCGAGGCCGACCGCGGGCGCTTCGCGGTGTCCGACAAGGGCGTCGTCGTGCTCCGCAAGTTCCAGGAGGTCGCGCCCGCGTGAAGGTCGCGATGATGACCCGCGAGTACCCGCCCGAGGTATACGGCGGGGCGGGTGTCCACGTCGAGCAGCTCGCGACCGCGCTCGCCCCGCTCGTGGACGTGGCGGTCCACTGCTTCGGTGCGCCGCGCTCCTCTCCGCTCGTCGCGGGAACGTACACGCCGTGGCCGCGGCTCGTCGGTCCGGACGCGGACGGCGTGGGCACTGCGCTCGGCGTCCTGTCGGTCGACCTCGCGATGGCCGCCGCGGTCGGCGATGCGGACCTCTGCCACTCGCACACCTGGTACGCGAACCTCGCGGGCCACCTCGCGAAGCTCGGTCGAGGGACCCCGCACGTCGTGACCACGCACAGCCTCGAGCCGCTGCGGCCGTGGAAGGTCGAACAGCTCGGCGGCGGGTACGCGCTGTCGTCGTTCGCGGAGCGCACCGCGATCGAAGGAGCGGACCGTGTGATCGCGGTCTCCCACGCGATGGCACGTGACGTACTGGCCTGCTACCCCACCGTCGATCCTGACCGGGTCGAGGTCGTCCACAACGGCGTCGACGCGGCGCTCTGGCACCGTGACCCCGCGGTCGACGCGCTCCACCGGCACGGCGTCGACCCCGACCGGCCCTACGTCGCGTTCGTCGGCCGCGTGACCCGCCAGAAGGGGATCACCCACCTGCTCGAGGCGGCTCCCTCGATCGACCCACGCGCCCAGCTCGTGGTGTGCGCGGGCGCAGCAGACTCTGCCGCGATCGCGGCCGAGGTCGAGTCGCTCCTGCCGGCCGCCCGTGGGCGCGCCGGCGGCCTCGTGTGGATCGACGCGATGTTGCCGCGTCCGGAGGTCGCGCAGCTGCTGAGCCACGCGACGTGCTTCGTGTGCCCGTCGATCTACGAGCCGTTCGGACTCGTGAACGTCGAGGCGATGGCGTGCGGGGCGGCGGTCGTCGCGAGCGCGGTCGGCGGGATCCCCGAGGTCGTGCTGGACGGCGAGACCGGCCTGCTCGTACCCGTCGAGCTCCGTGACGACGACGAGCGCCTCCCGGTGAGACCGGACGGGTTCGCCGCCGCGATCGCCGCCGCGGTCAACTCGCTCGTCGACGATCCGGCGCGCGCGCGCTCGATGGGCGCAGCCGGGCGGCAGCGCGTCGAGGAGACGTTCTCGTGGGCGGCGATCGCGGCGCGCACCGTCGAGACGTACCGGCGCGCGCTCGACAGCTGAAGCGCGCCGAAGGCGCTGCGGCCGGCGTGGCCACCTTCTCGAAGCCGGCGGGGCGACCGGGGTCCGCAGCGACGGCGTCGACCTCGACGCCGGCACCTCGCGGGCCGCCGGTGAAACCGCTCGGGCCGCAAGCGACGTGCTCGAGAAGGGCCATGCAGGATGAAGGTGGGCAGAGGTGAAGCGGTCGCGCGCCGGAAGGTACGGCAACGCCTCGTCGGGCTCTGGCTCGGGCCGGGGGCCGTCGAGTAGCGTCCGCTAATTGCGCAGACGCTGCGAGAATGGGGGGAGCATGGACTCGGACATGGTCGACCAGGTGATCGAGGTCGCCAACATGGTCGTGGCCTCGGGGGCGATCTCCGCAAACGGTCACGGCAACGTCAGCCTGCGTGTGCCCGGTGGGGACGAGATGTACTTCACCGGCGGGCCGTCGTTGCGGAACCACCTGCCCGAGGCCGTGGTCCGAGTCGGCCTCGACGGCACGCTCCGCGAGGGCCGGCTTCCCCCGATCCAGGCCGCGGTCGTCGCCATGCACACGGCCTTGTACGCCGATCAGGCCGACATCGGCTGCGTGCTCCACACCCACTCGCCGTTCGCCACGGCCTTTGCCGTCGCTCGGCGCCCCATCGGCTGCTGGATCGAGGCCTTGGCGATGTTCGGCCTGCCCGATGGCGTGCCGGTGGCGAGCTACGGACCACGGGGGTCCGAGCACGCGGTCGCCAACATCCGGGCCGCGATCGTGCCGGGCGTGCCGGCACTTCTCCTGGCGAACCACGGCGTGCTGCTGTTCCACCGCACGCCGGAGCTCGCCGTCATGATCGGCGCCGTCGTGGAGGAGGCTGCTCAGGCCGCCATCAACGCCGTCGGTCTCGGTGGTGCAGTGGAGATCCCCGAGGACATGAAGGCCGCCGCGTTCCAGCGGGCCATGGCCTTCGAGCACAGGGGTACCGCCCACACGTGACCGCCGCGAGGTGATCGCCCCCGGCTCGGTCGTCCCCCGAGCACGGGCGCGGGAAGTGCCCGCGCTCGTCGTTCCTCACGGCTCGGCTCAGGGCGGCGGACCGGGCGTATCGGACGTCGAGGCCCGCTCGCAGGCCGCCGGACCCCCGTACGCGGCCCTCAGGCCGACGACACGTAGCCGAGCAGGCTGCTCACCTCGCGTGCCGCCTTGCACACGAGCGCGGCGGCCTGGGTGACCTCGTCGTGGCCGAGCCGGTAGGAGGGGCCCGACACGCTGAGCGCGCCGACGACATCGCCGCCGTGCGAGCGCAGCGGCGCGGCGACTGCGTTCAGACCGATCTCCCACTCCTCGAGCGCGGACGCCCAACCACGGTCCACGACCTCGTCGAGGTGGCCGGCGAGCTCGGCGGGCGCGGTGAGCGTCGACGGCGTGAAGCGGGCGAGCGGTCCAGCGAGCAGCTCCAGGCGGCGCGCGGCGGGCAGGTAAGCGAGCAGCACCTTGCCCGTCGACGTCGCATGCAGCGGCGAGCGCCGGCCGATCGGGTGGTGGCTCGTGACCGCGGCGGCACCCCGGACCTCCGCGATGCTCACGGCCTCGCCGCCCTCCAGCACCGCGACGCCGGCCGTCTCGCCGGCCGCGGCCGCGAGCCATTCGCAGACCGGCCGAGCGGCGCGCGAGACGTCGGGCGGTCCCGCGACCGAGGCGCCGGCGAGCAGTGCGAGGCGCGAGCCCAGCCGGTAGGGACCGCGCTCGCGCACCTGCGTCGCGAGCCCCCGACGCTCGAGCACGGCGAGCACCCGCGACACCGTCGACTTGTGCACGCCGAGCTCCGCGGCGATCTCGGTGGGGCCGGCCTCGTGCGCGCGGGCGAGGATCTCGAGGACCGAAACGGCCCGCTCGACCGACTGCACCGTCGTGTCCGCGCGTCGTGCAGTCCCCCCCGATTGGCCCATGGGGCAACGATAACCCGGACCGGCCGCGCGGGCACAGGTCAGCGTCGCGTCGGCGCCGCCACGAGCTCGTCGCGCACCCAGCCCACCACCGCGTCGCGCTCGACGACCAACGCCTCGCCCCCGGAGCGGCGCCGGGCCTCGACGCCGCCGGCCGATCTCGCCCGTGAGGACACGACGAGCCGGAACGGCACGCCGATCAGGTCTGCGTCCGCGAACTGGACGCCGGGCCGCTCCCCCCGGTCGTCGAGAAGGGCGTCGATCCCGGCGGCCGCGAGCTCCGCGTACAGCGCCTCGGCGTCGTCGCGGACGTCGTCCCCGATCACGCACACGTGCACCGCGAACGGCGCGATGCTCGCCGGCCAGGACAGGCCGCGCTCGTCGTGGTGCTCCTCTGCGACGCACGCCATGAGGCGGCCCACGCCGATTCCGTACGAGCCCATGACCACCGGGTGCTCCTGGCCGTCCTCGCCGAGATAGGAGGCGCCCATCGCGACGGCGTACTTCGTGCCGAGCTTGAAGATGTTCCCGACCTCGACGCCGCGCGCCGTCCGCACGGGCGACCCGCACACCGAGCACGGGTCGCCGTCCTTCGCCGCGACGATGTCCGCGACGACGTCCGGCGCGAAGTCCCGGCCGACGTTCACGTTGCGAAGGTGCACGCCCGCCTCGTTCGCGCCGGCGACGAGGTTCTGCGATCCGGCCACGAGCGGGTCGACGACCACGCGCGCCGCGCCGTCGAGGCCGACGGGCGAGGCGTAACCCGCCACGCACCCGATCGCGGTGATCTCCTCGTCGACCATCGGCCGCAGGTCCGTCGCGCCGAGCACGTTCGCGACCTTCGTCTCGTTCACGTCGGTGTCCCCGCGCACGACCGCGACGACCGGCACCGCATCGCCGTGACCAGGGACGGTGGCCGCGAGGAACACGACCTTCGCGGTGCGCTCGGCGGGGATGCCGAGCGCACGGGTGAGCAGCTCGATGGTCGAGGCGCCCGGCGTCTCGACGCGCTCGACGTCCATCAGGGCCTCGGGCGGCCCGGTCTCGGTCGCGACGACCGCCACCTGGCGGTTCTGCGCGTAGCCACAGTGGTCGCAGAGCACGAGCGTGTCCTCGCCGATCGGCGTGAGGTACATGAACTCGTGGGCGCCCGAGCCCCCCATCATCCCGACGTCCGCACCGACCGCGAGCGAGGGAAGTCCGCAGCGGTCGTAGATCGCGGTGTAGGCGGCGTGCATGCGCGCGTACTGCACGTCGAGGCCCGCGCCGTCGCGGTCCAGGCTGTACGCGTCCTTCATCGTGAACTCGCGTGCCCGGACGAGGCCGGCGCGCGGGCGCGGGTCGTCACGGAACTTCAGCTGGATCTGGTAGACGAGCCTCGGGAGGTCCCGCCACGAGTGGGTCTCGGTCGCGGCGAGCGTCGCGACGACCTCCTCGTGGGTCATCGCGAGCGCGAGGTCGCGGTCGCGCCGGTCCTTCAACCTCGCGAGCTCGGGCCCGACCGAGTCCCACCGTCCGCTCTGGCGCCAGATCTCGGCGGGGTGCACCACCGGGAGTGAGAGCTCGACGCCGCCGGCGGCGTCCATCTCCTCGCGAAGGATCGCCTCGATGCGGCGCATCACGCGCAATCCGAGCGGCAGGTAGGAGAAGATTCCCTGACCGAGCTGGCGCAGGTAGCCGGCTCGCAGCAGCAGCTGCTGGCTCACCGCGTCCGCGCTGCCCGGAGCCTCACGAAGGGTCGTGCCGAACAGCCGAGACATCCTCATCGGCCAGACGATACCGCCCCACGGGTGGCGCCTTGTCGTGAACGTGAGCTTCTCCTCATGGTCGCCACGGCGGACGCACAGGAACGTCCGACACCATCTGGCCGTGAGCGCGAAGACCGCGCGCCGGGCGGCGCGATGAGCAGTCGGCCCCTCGCGATCGCCGGCCTCCTCGCGGTCGGCGTCGCACTCGGTTCGGGATTCGTGTCGAGCGCGACGCCCGGGCCCGGCAACCACGTCGTCGCGCGCGCCGCACGAGCGCCGGCCGCGAGTCCCCAGGCGCTCGCCCACGTCGTCGCCCGAGGGCTCGCCGGGCAAGGAGCATCCAATCGGCCGGCCGGACGGCTCACGCCGCTCGCGGCACCTGCACCGCTCGCGAGCTTCCTCGCGCCCGCGGTACCGGGCGAAGGGGCATGGCGGCAGGCCGGCCGTCGTGTCAACGGGCTCGCCGCGATATACACCACGACGCTGCGGCTCCCCGACGCCCCCACGACGCTCGCCGGCGTCGCGTGGATGGACCCTCGCCTGCTGCGCGCCCGCCTCTACTCGGGCAGCCTCTCCCCCGGCGGGCTGTTCTGGCACTACACGGCGCCGATCTCACCCGGGGCCGCCCGCTCTCTCGTCGCGGCATTCTCGGGCGGATTCCTGCTCAAGGACTCGGCCGGCGGGTACCTGAGCGAAGGCCATCTCGTGGCGCCGCTGCGCGCGGGCGCCGCGTCGCTCGTCATCTACCGCGACGGGCGCGCGACGGTCGGTGCGTGGGGTCACGACGTGTCGATGACCCCGAGCGTCGTCGCGGTGCGCCAGAACCTCACGCTGCTCGTGGACCACGGGCGACCAGTGGCGGGCCTCGACGCCGCCGACACGAGCGCATGGGGGGCGAGCCTCGGCGCCGTGCCGAACACGCCGAGGTCCGCGCTCGGAGTCACCGCGGACGGCGCGCTCGTCTACGTCTCGGGACCGATGACGATCGTCGACCTCGCGCGCGTCCTCGTGCGCGCGGGCGCCGTGCGGGCGATGGTCCTCGACATGAACCCGCTGTGGCCGGTGTTCGCGTCCTACACACCCGCGTCGCCGAACGGCGAGGCCGCGCCCGCCAACGGCGTCGACCTACTCCCGACGATGGAGCAGACGCCCGCTCGCTTCTTCGAGGCCGCCTACTCGCGTGACTTCGTCACGATGTCCGCGCGTTGACCGGGCGCGCGCCGCGCGCTCTGCCGGGCGCCGGGCTCGGGATACGGGCGGCGAGGAGCGGCGCACCGGCGTCGCCGCGGGCGGCGGCGCCGGTCGTGACCGGCGGACTCGCGCGATGATCACAGTTTCGTCATGGTCGACCCACACTGGCGTGGTGTATTGGCGACGTGCGCCACGTTGGAGTCGCCCTCGCGCCGGCCCTGCTCACGGGGGCGCTGCTCGTGAGCGCCGCACCCGCGGCGGCTTCAGCGCCCGCGGCGGCGCTCGCCGGCGACACCGTGCCCGCGCCGACGAGCACGACCACGCCGTCCACGACCACGACGAGCACGTCCACGACGAGCACGACGGCGCCGCCCGCCTCCCCTCCCACCGCCGTCACCGGCCCGGCGAGCTCGATCACGCTGTCGGACGCGGTGCTCGCAGGGAACGTCGACCCGAACGGAACCGCGACGAGCTGGTACTTCCAGTACGGCACGACCGTCGGATACGGCACGAAGACGGGCGAGCGCGGGGCCGGCCACGGGTCCGCGTCGGTCGCCGTGTCGAGCGCGCTGTCGGGCCTCATACCGGACACGACTTACCACTTCCGCCTCGTCGCTGCGAACGCGGCGGGGACGACGTACGGCCGCGACGACACGTTCACGACGCGCGCCTCCGGCCCGGCGGTGACGACGAGGCCCGCAACCGCAGTCGGTGACACCGCGGCGACCGTGCACGCTGTGGTCGACCCGAACGGGCTCGCCACCGTGTGGTACGTCCGCTACGGCACGTCGACCGCGTACGGCGCGACCACCTCGACGACGGGCGCCGGCTCCGGCCTGGCGGCGCTGAGCGTTTCCGTCGCGCTCGGCGCACTGCGCCCGGGCACGACGTACCACTACCAGGCCGTCGCCCGGAACGCGATCGGAACGTCCTACGGCGCGGACATGGCCTTCACGACGAGTGGTCCGCCGGGCGTGGCGACGCGCCCGGCGACCTCGGTTGGCCTCAGGGGCGCAGAGGTCCACGGCGTCGTCGACCCCAACGGGATCGCGACCAGCTGGTACGTCCGCTACGGCACGTCGACCGCGTACGGTGCGACCACCGCGCCGGCAGGGGTAGGCGCCGGCCGCACGCCGGTTCACGTCTCGGCCTTCCTCGGTGCCCTCCTTCCCGCGACCACGTACCACTACGACATCGTCGGCAGGAGCGCTGCAGGCACGGCCTACGGCGCGGACTGGACCTTCACGACGGGCGGGTCGCCGCGGCCGACGACCGCCGCCGCAAGCGTCGTGGGCGCGTTCGCCGCCCGGCTCGCCGGCTCGCTCGATCCCGAAGGCCGGGGTGCGACCTGGCGCTTCCAGTACGGACCGACGCCCGCCTACGGATCGACCACGGCAGTCGAGCACCTCGCCGCCGGGAGCGCGCCCGTAGCGGTTTACGCGGTCGTGTCGGGCCTCTCACCCGGCACGACGTACCACTTCCGCCTCGTGTCGAGCGGGCCCGGCGGCACGACCTACGGAGGCGACGCGACGTTCACGACGCCGGGGCCGACACTCGCCGCGTCGGCCGCGACCGTGACCTACGGCCGCGCCGTGCGCCTCTCGGGTTCGATCCCGAGCGGCCAGGCCGACGCGCCGGTCCAGGTGTACGGGGCGCACACGACGGGGGGGTCCTTCGTCGTGCTCGCGACGGTGCTCACCGGTTCGAACGGGACCTGGAGCGTCGACGCGGCCCCGGCCCTCGCAACCGCGTACGAGGTGTCGTGGGACCACGCGCTGAGCGCACGCCGTCTCGTGCGGGTCCGCCCCGCGGTGTTCTTGCGACCCGGACCCGCCGATCGCCTCGTCGCTCGCGTCGCCGAGCACGGCCGCCTCGCCGGGCGACTCCTCAGGCTCCAGCGGCTCGTCGACGGCAGGTGGCGGACGGTAGCGGCGAAGCGCCTCGGACGACGCGGGGCCGTGACGTTTCGTCCGACGCTCCCGGCCGGGGGCTCGCGCGTGCGCGCGTTGCTCACCGGCTACCAGGCCGGGCCGGGCTACCTGACCGGGACGAGCGCGGTGCACCTCGTCCACCGGAGGTAGCCCGGCCCACTCGGCCCCGCCGGATCGGCGGATCGGCCTTCTCGCCGGGAGGTTCGGTCTCGGTTCGCGCTTCCAGGGTCCCTCGGTCGTGTCGAGCCGTCGGGCGACCGAGTCGAGGTGGAAGCGCTCCGCGTCGACGACCAGGGCGAAGGTCAGGTCGACTTCGGCCTCGTCGTCCCCCCGGGCGCGTCCACTGCCGAACGAGCTCGACGACGCAGCGTCGGCGCGCCTGGATCACATCGTGTACCGATAGACCTGGGACCCGCAGCCCCGAGACACCCCGGCGGCGAGCTCGGCGCGCGGCGGCGAAGTCGTGTCCGGCGGCGTGTTCGACCACGACGAGAGCTCCCGCGAGCCTGCGTCCATGACGCGGGAGCCCTTCTGCGAGCTCTCGCACTCGAGCCCGGCGGACTCGACGAGGCCATTGCGATCGAGGCGCTGCGGCGTCGTGCGCACCCGACCGGTATCGAGAGGCCATACCTCTCCGGACTCGACTCCGAGCACCTTCCGGAGCTGGAGCCCGCACTTCGGTCCCATGCGCGACGGCACGAGAAGCGCGCGACGGACGCTCGCGCGTGGAGCCGACCGCTCTCGCAGGCTCGGACCCGGACGGGGACCTTCGCCCCTGGCCACCGGCAGGCACGAAGCGCAACAGTCTCCACGATCGGGCGTTTGCGCCCGGTGAGGAGGATGTCCGGCGATGCCAGAGAGCCAAGCGCGAGGCAGCGAACGCGACACGGTCGGGACTGCGACGCCGTCACCTCCCGCCGTCGCCCACGAACCAACGATGGCCGAGGTTGCCGAGATGCTCGCGCGTCACGCCGACTGGGAAGCCAGCGTCCATTCGAGCGTGATCGTGGCACTGATCCGCGAGCACGGCTGGGTCGGGCGCGTCGCCGACGTGCTCGCGATCGTCGGCGAGGAGGAAGGGCGAATGGCATACCTCGCGGGGAGCCGCCGTGCCGGCGCGATCGTGACCTGGCTGTCGCAGTGGGTCGACTCCCCGCTCTCGATCGGGGAGATCCGGCTCGTGCTCGCGAGCGGGGGATGGGACCCCGATCCGTTCGTCGTGCTCGCGAGGGCCGGCCTGCTCGGCCAGTTCCTGCGGCTCGCGGACGGGTCTCCGCGTCGGGTCCGCGGAGTGCTCGCGGGCGGTTGGCTGAGCGACAAGTTCGCCCTCGCCGATGAACCCGAGATCGTGTCCGCGGTGCGCGACGTGCTCGAGGGAAGCACGCCGGCGTAGCCGACGGCACGCTCCCGTCCGAAACGCCGGCGAGCGAGCGCCGTGGGCCCGCGTGCGGCGCAGCGTTGGCGAGAACCGCCCGGCCCTCACGGGCTCTTGTCCCGCGGAGCAGGCGGATCGCACACCCGGAACCGCGGCGTTGAGTCGGGCTGCCGGGATTTGAACCCGGGACCTCTTGACCCCCAGTCATCCCTGGGTGCACAAACCGAGCCGATTCGACCCGACTAAATACTACCTGAGCTGCGAGTTCCTGGGGAGGCCGCTGGTAGTCGAATCGCGAAATCGCGGGATTTGTAGGGTTGCTGTAGGGGCGCGATCTGGCCGTGGACCTCTTGACTCCTGGTCAAAGGTTCGCTGTTGAGACATGCGTTAGTCAGCGCGTCCCACCTGGCTCTGCCATCCAGGACCGCAGTGCATGCGTAGG
>DATLRJ010000124.1:0-3632 GCA_035534715.1 Acidimicrobiales bacterium
TCACCGAGTCGACGATGAAGCCGCGCAGCTCGTCCGCGAGCTCGCCGCACTGCGCGAGCGAGAGCGTCTTCAGGTCCTGCGGGCCGGAAAGCCCCGCGAGCAGCGGGTAGGTCGCATCGTCAGGTCCGTCCACCACCCGCCTCCTCGTCTGCCCCGTCACCCTCTGCGCCGTGGGGCCCGCCGCTCGCCGACCACCGGGGTCGGGCGCGCCGCGTCTGCGAGGTCGAGAGCGGGACACCACGCCATGGCACGCGCCGATGGGTCCATGGGAGGCACATCACGTGAAGTCCTGATGACCGACCAGTCACGGCTGCTTTTCGTGATCCCATCCTCGCAGAGGATCGCGCCCCCGTCAACGACGCCGCGCCGGCGCGCTGGGCCCCGCCGAGCCGGCGCTCGCATGGTTCACGCCGACTGGTCGATGCCCGTCACCTGGTCGGGAGCAGCGTACGGGCCCATGAGCACGACGCGCCGAACGCCCTCGAACACGGCGCGGGCGACGACCTCGTCCGCCTCGCCCGCCTCGCCGCCGACGGAGCCGGGGTTCGCAGCCGAGCTCGGCGGCGAACAGGCCCCGGCGTCACTTCCGCCTCGCGCGAGCACGGGCTCGACTGCTGCGCACACGGTCGAGACCAGCGCTCGCAGCGCGTGCGCGTAACCCGGTCGCCGCTGCGCAGCGAGCGACGTGAGGTCGAGCACGACGGCAAGATGCTCGGCCAACGCGTCGGCGAGCGCGGGGACGGCGTCGGCCGCGCGGACGTTCCGGCCCGCGGCCCATCGGGCGAACCCGTCCGCGCTGCGTGCCGCGACCGTCTCGACGACCGCGAGAAATAGCTCCTCTTTCGACGAGAACTGCCGGTAGAACGACCCCTTCGCGATGTCCGCGGCCCGGCAGACGTCATCGACGGTCACCTCGCCGTAGCCGCGGGCACTGAACTGCTCGGTCCCGATCTCGACGAGCCGGTCGCGGAGCGACGGGCCGGGTGGTGAGCCGCCCCCCGGCGCGAGCACCTCCCCCCACATCTCGGGACGGAACACGCCTGGGCTCCCGGTGCCGAGAAGATCTGGTAGCAGCTCGGGAAGGACCCGTCCGATCGTCTCGAGCGACAGCCCGCGCCGCTCCCGCAGGAGGCGGACGAGACGGACGACCTCGACATGACGCTCGTCGTAGAGGAAGCGGTTCGACGCGGCGCGCACCGCTGGCGGGAGAAGCCCCTCGACCATGTAGTAGCGGACGGTCGCGGCAGGCACACCCGTGCGGGCGACGAGCTCGGACATCGAGAAGGTCCGTGCGGTCGCCTGCGGGTGGGTCACCGTCTCGCCAGTATCGTGCTCCGCGTGGGCCGCGTCACCGTCGTCACCGACTCGAGCACGTGCCTGCCTCTCGCGCTCGCGGAGAAGTTCGCCATCCGCGTTCTCCCCATTAGCTCCTACCTGTCCGAGGACGGCGCCGCCGCCGACCTCGGCAGCGACGTGCCGGCCGCGCTGACCGAGGAGGCGGAGATCGAGGAGCTCACCGCCGCGAATCGGCCGTTCGTCACAGAGTACCTGGCGGCAGTCGAGGCCCCGGGCTACGACGCGGCCGTCGTCGTCACTCCCGCCATCGAGTTCGCTGCCATGTACCGCAACGCGTCCCTCGCGACGGAGCTCTCTGCACGGCCCGCCATCGCGATCGACGCGCGAACCGCCGCCGCGGGCCAGGCGCTCGTCGTCCTCGCGGGTGCGGAGGTCGCCTCTGGTGGGGGCGACCTCGACGCAGTCGTCGCCGCTATCAAGGACGCGGCTCGACGCGTCGAGCTCGTCGCGTCCCTCGCGAGCCTCGAGGAGATCAGGCGGAGCGGCCCCGTACCCGAGGAGGTGCTCGGCCCGACCGGCCGATCCGGAGCGCGAAGCGTATTCCGGATGGCTCACGGCACCATCGAGCCTCTCGGCGAGGCCGAAGGTGCCGATGCGAGCCTCGAGCTCATCCGGTGCGCGTACCTCGAGAGCACGCGGCACGGCGTCGAGCGGTCGACAGTCTTCCACGCTGGAGCCCACGAGCTCGCCGCTCACCTCGAGCACTTGCTCGGCGCGGTCGACTTCGTGAGCGGCTTCAGCGCGGCGATGCAAGTGCACACCGGTCGGGGCGTCGTCGGAGCCGCGTGGCTCCCGGCAGTCGCACCCGCGTGACGGCGTCGCGCGCCCGCGGTACCGTTCGCATCACAGGCTGACGAGGCTAGGGACCGTTTGTGAGCAGAAGCGACATGGGGCGGGTAACGGGCGATCAGCCCGTCGTCGTCGGCCCTGTACCCGCGCGGGCCCTCGCGCCGTCCCGTCCGAGGGGCTCGAGCCGACCGGCACGCGACGTCGCCGGCCCCGAAGCGGCGACGGTCACCGCTGAGATCCCGGTCGTGCAGACGACGGAGCGGGGCGGCCGGGCACGGCCGGTGCGTGGGACCGACGAGTGGTACGCCACGCGCGCGCGACCAGCACCCTACGTCGTTCGCCTCGCCGTCTGGCTGCTCTCCTTCGTCCTCGTGCTGCTCCTCGCGGGACGGGCCGTCGAGCACTACCACCCCGCGTGGCTCGACTTCCTCCGCAACACGACGCCGGCCGGAGCGACGACGAGCCTCGCTCCGTCGGCACGCCGCCACTCTCCAGGCGCTCCGCTCCGGCGCGTGACCACCACCCCGGCCGGCTTCCGGCTCGTCTCGTCGAGCGCGACCGGCACGACGTACGCGGTCCCCTCGCAGGCCTATTCAGTCGTCGTGACGACCTCGGCCCGATGCTGGACCCAGATCGCGGCCCCCGCAGGCTCGACGGCCTACCGGTACGCGCAGACGGTCGCGCCGAGCGAGAGCCCGAAGGCGTTCGCGCTGACCGGGAGCTCGACGGTCGTCGTCGACCACACGGTCACGAGCATCCGCGTCGAGATCGGTGGCACGTCCGTCGGTACGATCACGTCGCCGAAAGTCGGCTACCCCTACTCGTTCCGTCCGACGACGTCCTGACATCGCCCGTGACCGTCGGGGCGGCACCGGACGCCGGCACATTCGCCTCCGACAGGACCACGACGTGACCACACGCGACCCCAAAGGTGCAGCCCGTACCACGACTCGGGCGAACATCGCGCGCCAGCAGCGCTTCTGGACCCGTAACGCCCGCTCGTGGGACCACGGCGCGGGAAACAATCCCGGGCTCGTGAAGGTCGTCGAGCGCGTGATAGCCGAGGCGCGCGCGACGGCCCGCGACCTCGTCGTCGATCTCGGGTGCGGATCCGGCCAGCTCGCGCTACGGCTCGCCCCCGGCGTCGCGTCGGTCGTCGCGGTCGACGTCAGCCCCGCGATGATCGATCTGCTCGCGAGCAACGCCGCGGCGGCGGGTGTCACCAACGTCGAGGGGCGGGCGGTGCCGATCGAGCATCTCGACCTCGCTCCGGGATCCGTCGACATCGTCGTGTCGAACTACGCGCTCCACCACCTGCGCGACCCAGACAAGGCCGCAGCGGTACGCCAGGCGACGAACTGGCTACGGCCCGGCGGCCGGCTCGTCGTCGGCGACATGATGTTCGGCCGCGGCACGGATGCCCGCGACCGGGCGATCATCACATCCAAGCTCTCTCTCATGGTCCGCAAGGGACCGGCCGGCTGGTG
>DATLRJ010000125.1:0-21805 GCA_035534715.1 Acidimicrobiales bacterium
CGCGCGTACGCGCCGGTCGCGGTCGTGCCCGGCGCCCGCGCGGTCGTCGAGCCGCACGAGCTCGTGCCGGCCGGTCCGTTCCTCTCGATCGTGCTCGTCCCGGGCGACGCGTCCGAGGCCGAGCTCGCGGACGCGCTCGTCGCGCTCGACGCCCAGAGCGTCACCGGCTTCGAGCTCGTCGCCGTCGCGCCCGGCCCGGCTCCGGCGGACCGGCGGCGGCTCGCGGACGCGCTCGCCCCGTTCGCCGGCGGGCTCGCCGCGCGGTCGCGCGTCGTGCCGGGGCCCGCGCCGGGAGATCCGCGCGCCGCCCCGGGCGCGCTCGGCGCGGGCGTGCGCGCGGCGACCGGCCGGTACGTCGCGACGCTCGACGGCCGGAGCGTCGTGCTCGCGAACTTCGTCGAGACCTTCGCCCGGCTCGCCGAGCAGCACCCCGGAGCCGTGCTCCGCGCGCAGGCGCTCCTCCAGCCCGTGCACGAGGTCGCCTGGCCCGGCGGGCGCACGGGCCCCGAGCCGACGGCCGGAGCCGCGCGCGCCTCGCTCCCCCGCTACTCGCTGCTCGACCACCTCGCGGTCCCGAGCTCGCCGCCGGGGAGCTACGCGCTCCCTCGCACGTGCTTCACCGTCCTCGGCCTGGCCTACGAGGACGCGCTCGACGGCCTCGAGCACGACGAGGTGCTCGCCCGCGCGGCCACGTACTGCGGCGTCGCCGAGTCCACCGGCGAGGTCGTCGTGCTGATCCGCCGGCAGAAGCGCGCCGCCGCCGAGAGCCGTGCCGCGCTCGAGGGACGGGCGAGGCTTCGCGAGCGGATCGACGAGGGTCCGGTGCTGCTCCCGGCGGGGTCGCTCGCCGGGTTGCCCTCGGCGCGGCCGGTCGCGGCGGGCGGAGGCGGGGACGGGCCGGACGCGAGCGCGGGCGGCGGGCGGGCGCTCGGCGGCGGCGCGCTCGGCGCGGCGGAGGCCGAGCTCGCAGCCGCGCGGCGCGAGCTCGCCGCGCTGCGCACCTCCACGAGCTGGCGCGCCACCGCGCCGCTCCGATGGCTCTCGAGCGCGATCGGGCGGCGCGCCGGCGCGCCGCAACGCGACGGGCGGCCGTCCGGCGGGTAGGAGCCGTGGCCGGGACGCGACGGGCGGCGGGCAGGGCGCTGCCGACGGGACATCTCGAGCCCGGACCTCGCCACCTCCGTCACCCCGCGCCTCCCGGCGAGGGCGACGGGACCGAGGTGGCAGCACGGCTGACCGGGTGGATCGGCGATGCGGGCTGGAACTCGGTCAGGCTCCTCGCCGCGCGACAGGTACGTCGCGGGGGAGCCGGGCGAGCCCTCGCGAGACGAGATCCCGCGGGTCGCAGCTCACGAGATCGCCACCCGAGAGTCGAGCAGCCGCGACGTAGGCAGCGTCGTGCACGGAGATTCCTTGCCCGTCGGCGAGAGCCGCGGCTCCGGCGGCGAGGACGGGGTCGGCCCGCACGAGCCCTCCGTCGGCGGCCACCGCCGCCACTCGCTCGCGTAGACGGTGCGCGCTCTGCAGGTCGCGCCAGGCACGCACCGCCACGTGGGTCACCTCGTGCAACGCGAGATCCAGGGTCGCGAGCGGATCGCGACCTCCGAGCACCCGGCGAGCATCTCGGTGGTTCTCGTCGTCCGCATCCTCGCTCGCGAGCAGGACGCTCGCGTCGAGGACCCAGAGAGTCACGGTTCGGGCCGGCTCGCCCTGACCAGCTCGGCCACCCCGCCTCCGTGGCGCCTGATCGCTCCGTCCAGATCATCGATCTGCTCCATCGCGAGCCCGAGCTCGCCGAGGAAGCTCCCTTTTCGATGCTCCGCGTCGCGGAGCTCGGCGCGGAGGCCGGGATCCCCGATGGCGTTCTGAGCGTCCTCAACGGGCCGGCGCGATCGCGGGTCGCGCGCTCGCCACCGCTCCGCGCGCCGATGTCGTGACGTTCGCCGGCTCGACCGCCGTCGGCCGGCGCGCGATCTCCTACGCGGCGGCCTCGAACCTCGAACGCACCTGGCTCGAGCTCGGCGGGAAGTCCGCGAACGTCGTCGTCCCGGACACTGACGTCGAGCGTGCCGGTGGGACGGCCGCATGGTCCGCCTCCTACATCCAGGGCGAGATGTGCAGCGCGGGGAGTCGCCTGCTCGTGCACGAGTCGGTCCACGACGACGCCGTGCGGGCGGTGCTCGCGACGGCCGCGACGACGGTTCCCGGTGGGAGCTACCTCCTGGCGACGGTCTTCGACCGCGTCGAGCCCGACCAGGCGATCGCGCGAGAGGAGATCTTCGGCCCGGTCCTCGCAGTGACCACGTTCCGAGACGAAGAGGAGGCCGTGCGCCTCGCGAGCGGCACCCGCTACGGCCTCGCCGCGGGAGCATGGACCAACGACCTCGGCAAGGCGCACCGCGTATCCCGGGCGATGCGGGCGGGCGTCGTCTGGGTGAACTGCTACGAGGAAGGCGACCTGTCGGTGCCGTTCGGCGGCGTGAACGAGTCGGGTCACGGGAGCGACAGGAGCCTGCGGGCGCTCGACAGGTTCCTCGACGCCAAGACCACGTGGATGCGCCTCGCACAGCAGCGGGGGCGGGTCGGCCGCCCGCAGACGTAGGCGCCTGGCGCTCGCGCCGCGGTGGCGTCCCGCAACCGGGTGCCTTGCGCGCTAGCTTCGGCGCGTGCGCGTGACGAGGTCGAGAGTGCACGTCGACGCGCCCCGTGAGGCGGTCTGGTCCGTCCTCACCGACCCGGCGTACGTCGCGCAATGGCAGTACGGAAGCGTCGTCGAGACGAGTTGGTCCGTGGGGTCCCCGATCCGGTTCACGAGCGAGTGGGAGGGCCGGACCGTCGAGCAGTGGGGCACGGTGCTCGCCGTGGACGCTCCGCGCGAGGTGCGGTACTCGTTGTTCGCTCCCCGACCGGACCTCGAGGACCGGCCCGAGAACTACTTCACGATGACCTACCGCCTCGAGGTGGTGGACGGTGGAACGACGCTGACGATCACCCAGGAGGACCCCCGACCGGGCGCGGGCGAGGGGGATCACCACGAGGACGAGGAGAGCCCGGTGCTGGCGGCCGTGAAGCAGTTGGCCGAGTCACTTCCGCCGAGGGCCGGCTGACGGCGAGGTCCGGCCGACCGCTCACGAGGCCGCGTCCCACGCGCGCGCCGGACCGACGATCCGAATGTGCGTCAGGAACCCTCGCCTTGCGGCGGGCTCGGGTGCCCGCCCGCGAGTCCCGGCCACGCGAGAGCGAGCAGCCGGTCCGCGGCAGCCGGGCTGACCGGGCGATGGCCGATCAGCAGGCGCAGCCACAGCGGCGCGTAGAGCAGGTCGAGCGCGTCGTCGACGTCGAGGTCCGGTCGCAGCTCACCCGTGGCGACCCCCCTCGTGAGGCTCGCCGCGCCCCGCGCCCGGCGGTAGGCGAAGAACCGCTCGCGGAAGGTGTCGGCGAGCGCCGGGTCGCCTTGGGCGTCGGCGACGACCTCACGGATGAGCTCGCCGTTCCTCGAGCTCAGCATGCGGGCGACCCTGCGCATCTGGAGGCGGATCGCCTCGTAGGCGGAGTCGGGGAGATCGGCCGGCACGGGGTCGGTCAGCTCGACGAGCGCGTCCATGATCACGGCGGACTTCGAGGGCCACCACCGGTAGATGGTCTGCTTGCCGACGCCTGCAGCGGCGGCGATCCCGTCGACCGTGACGGCGTGCGGACCCATCTCGCACACGAGGTCGCGAGCGCTGTCGAGCACGCGGCGTCGAGCGTCGGCGTCCCTCGTGCGAGCCACGCCCGCAGTGTACCGGACACGTCGGAATACGAGACCGCCAGTCTCTGTTAGTCGATATCGAGACCATGAGTCTCGCAATCGGACCCACGCAGAGAGGACCCGACATGACTGACCTCAACGGCAAGAGCGCGCTCGTCACCGGAGCCACGAGCGGGATCGGAAAGGCGACCGCTCTCGCCCTCGCCGCGTCCGGGGCCACGGTGGCCGTCAGCGGTCGAGACGACGAGAAGGGCCAGGCCGTGGTCGACGCGATCCGCTCGACCGGTGGATCCGCGGTCCTCCTCCTCGCCGACCTCGTCGACGCGGACGCCGCCCTCGGCCTCGCCGCCCGCGCCACCGAAGCCCTCGGCGGCAGGGTCGACATCCTCGTGAACAGCGCCGGGATGTTCCCGTTCGGCCCCACGGCGTCGCTCGACGAGGCCAGCTTCGACGCCGCCTACGCGCTCAACGTCAAGGCCCCGTGGTTCCTCGTCGGCGCGCTCGTCCCGGCGATGGCCGATCGGGGCGAAGGCGCCGTCGTCAACGTCTCGACCATGGTCGCCCAGTTCGGCGTCGACGGCATGGCCCTCTACGGCTCGACCAAGGCCGCGCTGGAGCTGCTCACGAAGGCGTGGGCAGCCGAGTTCGGGCCGAGAGGCGTGCGGGTGAACGCGATCAGTCCCGGGCCCACCCGGACCGAGGGAACCGCGAGCATGGGCGAGGCGCTCGACGCGCTGGCCTCGCTCGCTCCGGCGGGCCGCCCGGCGAGCCCGGAGGAGATCGCGGCCACCATCGTCTTTCTGGCCGGCGACGAGGCGAGCTTCGTCCACGGCGCCGTGCTCGCCGTGGACGGGGGGCGTACGGCGACCTGAGCGCGGTTCGGCCGGCGCCCTACCGCGGGAGGGCGCCGGCCGACGCGCCAAGGGCCGCGCTGATCGTCGCTGACCTCGACCCGATCGCGGACGGTGTCGTCGAGCACGCCGACCGCCTCGCCGAAGCCGGAGCGGCTGCCCAACTCGTTCGCTTCGCTGGAATGATCCACGCGTTCGTGACCATGGGCGCGGTCTCCAACAGGGCGCGCGACGCCGTGGAGGCGCTCGTCGAGGAGCTCGCCGGCACCTTCGACACCGGCCGCCGCGTCGGCGGAATCTCGCGCGTCGCCGTCTTGCCGCGCCTCCTAACGTGCGCGCAGGCGGTCGACCACGGCCTCCAGCTCCATGTCGCCGAGCGAGTCGAGCACGAGATCCGCGCCACCGAAGTCACAGCCCGTCGTCACCGGGCTCGGCACGACGACGCAGCGGAGGCCAGCAGCCCGCGCGGCGGCGAGGCCGTTCACGGAGTCCTCGACGGCGAGCGCGCGTCGCGGCTCGACGCCGAGCGCCCGGCACGCGTCGAGATAGACATCGGGAGCCGGCTTTGCCGCGAGTCGCTCGCTTCGACAGGACATCCACGAGAACTCCTCACTCAGCCCGACGGGGGCGAGGAGTGCCGCGATCCACTCCACCGGGGAGCTCGAGGCGATCGCGACTATGAGATCGAGCCGGCGGGCGGCCTCCAGCCACGCACGGATGCCCTGCATCGGCTCGAGGCCGTCGAGCCGGGGTATCAGCATTTCCTCGACACGGCGCCTGACCTCGGGCTCCGGCGGGAGCGTGGCCCGGGCTCGCTCGCGAAGCGAGCCGTAGGGCTCGAACCCGCCGTGCGTCCCGACTGAGGTCAGCCACTCCTCGCGGCTGAACGAGGCGCCGAAGTCGTCGTAGATGTCGCGCCACGTGTCGCGGATCGCACTCTCGGTGTCGAGGATGACGCCGTCGAAGTCGAAGACGATCGCGTCGATCGCTCTGCGTCCGTCGCAGCGGTCCACGCGGCAACCCTCGCAAGCGCGCGCCCGCGCGCGCAAATTCGCCGGCTCGCAGCCGCGCGTCGCGCACCGTGCCCGATCCCCAGTTCCGCGCTGCGGCGCCCCGGATCGACCGCCACACGCGCCCGCAGGCCGTCGATCCGTTTCGGTAGTCTCGGGGAGTTGTCGGCGCGCCATCGTCGAAGGCATCCGGGGTGTCCGGGGTATCCACCTGTCACCACCGGTCCGTGTCGTGCGGCGGAAAGGACACTCGCTCGCGTTGGCTGACCAGCTCGGGAGCTATGCAGACTGGCCGGCCTTCGCGCTCGGACGCGGCCGCCCCGGGGCCGCGGAGCGGGGTGCGGCGCAGCCTCAGCCGCTTCGCGACCTCGTGCGCATGGCGCCCGAGCGGCGGCCGCTGGACGTGCGAATCGAGCGGACGTGGGATCGCGACGGCATCGCGGGCGAGGAGGTCTCCTGGTCGGTCGGGTTCGGTCCCCGGACCCACGCGTGGCTGCTCCGCCCGGCCGCCGCGACCGGACCCCTCCCCGGGGTGCTCGCGCTCCACGGGCACGACGACTACAAGCTCCTCGGGAAGGAGAAGATCGCCGACGGGCCGGACGGCACCGCTCCGGGCCTGCGGACGGTCCGCGCCGACTACGGCGGCCGGGCGTTCGCGAACGCGCTTGCCGCCGAAGGCTTCGCGGTGCTCGTCCCCGACGTCTTTTTGTGGGGCAGTCGCCGATTCGACCGAGCTGCCATCGACGAGGCGCTCGCCTCGGCCTCCCACCTTTCGTGGGTCCGCCCGTGCGTGGAGCCGACGACCTCTCCGCAGGGCGCGGACCCTTTCACCGAGGCGACCTCGTACAACCGCGTCGCCGCGCTCCACGAGGACGTTGTGGAGCGCTGGTGCAGGGTCCTCGGGACGAGCCTCGCGGGCGTGGTGGCCTACGAAGACGGGGTTGCCCTCGACTATCTCCGTTCCCGGTCGGACCGGTGCCGAGGTCCGGTCGTCGCGATCGGCTGCTCGGGGGGCGGCGCCCGCGCTGCGCTCGTCGGGGCGACGTCCCCGGGCGTCGACGTCGTCGCGATCGTCGGCATGATGTCCACCTACCGACCGATGGTCGACCGGCACGTGGCGACCCACACCTGGCTGTTGTTCCCGCCGAACCTCGTACCGGAGCTCGACTGGCCCGACGTCGCCGCGTCGCGGGCGCCCGCTCCGCTTCTCGTGCAGTACGCGCTCGACGACGCGCTGTTCCCGAGAGAGGGGATGCTGGCCGCCCACGAGATACTGGCCGACCGCTATCGGGCGGCGGGCCGACCCGACTCCTACGTCGGCCAGTTCTACGGTGGCGGGCACCGCTTCGACCAAGCGATGCAGGACGCTGCGTTCGAGCAGATCCGACGCTTCCTCGCAACGACGGGGGGCGCGTCATGACTGGCTCCCGCGATCAGTGGAACGCGGTCTCGATCTCCCCGGTCACGACTCCTGCGTCGTCGACGAGGAGCACCGTCCGCCACTTGTCGAGCGCCGTGCACGGGTGCGAGAGACCAAAGCTCATCCGGTCCCCGACGGCGAGGGGATGGTCCGGGTCGAATCGGAGGTAGCAGTGCTGGTCGTCGAGCCCGGTTACCTCTGCGGCGATCGGCGCCGAAGCGCCCGACGCCCGTGCGACCCACCGCAACGGGACGGGCAGGTCGATGTCGTAGGAGCTGTCGCGCTTTCCGAACCCGACGATCGCGAGCCCCGGTTCCGGGACCGAGAGCACGACCGCCCACAGCTCGAGCGCAGCTCTGAGGTGCCGGCCGTCCGGCGGCCCGGAGAGCGGTGAGACAGCCTCGTAGAACCCGTGATCGTGGGTGACGTAGCTGCCCGGGCGCAAGACGAGGATCGCCCCGGTGCCGATCCTGGCGACGGACGGGCCGAGGACCGCGACGGCGCGGTCGAAGTACTTCCCGCCGCCGGCCGACACGATGGCTCGATCGGGACGGACCAGCTCCTCGCGAATGACGACCTCGGCGAGCCGCCCGAGGTCGGCGAGGTACGCATCGACCGCGGCGAGCGCGTCGGGCGTGCGCTTCGAGGAGATGACCCCCTCATATCCCTCGACTCCAGCGAGTCGAAGGCCGCGCGCCGTCGCGACCGCACGGGCGACCTCGACGCCCGCCGCGACGTCGCGTGCCCCGCTCCGGGCGGCAGGAACACCGAGCTCCACTAGGACTCCGATCTCCGCGTCACCCCCGAACGCGTCGAGCGTCTCCTGCAGGAGCTCGACGCCTGCCACGGAGTCCACGAGGACGTAGAGCTCGCGCCCCTCGACCTCGAGGAGACGGATCGCATCGCGGATCTCGAGCGCGGTCGCGACCTCGTTCGCGACGAGCACCCGCCGGGCGCCGGCGCCGAACGCCACCGCCGCCTGGGTGATGCTCGCCGTCGTCATCCCCCAGGCCCCGTGCGCGAGCTGGCGACGGAACACCTCGGGCGCGAGGGTCGTCTTCCCGTGCGGCGCGAGCGCGACCCCGTGTGCGCGCGCGTACGCGGCCATCACGGCGATGTTGTTCTCGAGCGCCCGCTCGTCGAGAACGAGGACGGGAAGCGCGACGTCGCCTCCCGGGACTGACCGAGCGGCGGCGCGGTCGCTCCCGCCCGTCATCGGGCCGTCGCCCCACGACGCGATGGGTGCTGGCACCCGCGACGTCGCGTCGGGATCACGCGTTGTAAGGCAACGCCGGCCCCGATGGGAGCACGGACATGAGACCGCCGTCGACCGAGAGCGTGGAGCCGGTGACGAACGAGGCGAGCGACGACGCGAGGAACGCCACCGCATGCGCCACCTCCTCGGGCTGCCCCATCCGTCCAAGCGGGTGGCACGCCGCCATGCGCTCGAGCTGCTGAGCGGGCGAGCGCGCGACCTGCACCTCGCGCCGGACCATCGGGGTGTCGATCGTCCCCGGCATCACTGCGTTCGCCCGCACCCCGTAGGGCGCACCCTCGAGCGCGAGGGCGCGCATCAAGCCGAGGTCGCCCGCCTTCGAGGCAGAGTACGCGCAGGCGTCGGGGACCGTCGCGAGCGCAAGAGGGGAGGACATCACCACCATCGAGCCCCGCCGCTGCTCGCACATGACCGCGAGCGCGGCTCGTCCGAGGAGGAAGACCCCGGTGAGGTTCACCGCGAGCACGCGCTCCCACTCCGCGAGCGAGGTGCTCCTCAGGTCCTTCATCCACTCGACCGCCGCGTTCAGGTGCACGACGTCGAGCCGACCGTGCCGGCGCACGAGCGCGTCGACCATCTCGACCACGTCCGATTCGACGGCGACGTCGCACTCCACGTGCTCAGCGCTCGCGCCCTCGTCGCGCAGCGCCAGCGCGAGCGCCGCAGCGGCAGCTGCGTCAATGTCCGCGATCACCACGGTCGCGCCCGCGGCCGCGAACAGCCGGCTCACCGCAGCGCCGATACCGGCCGCGCCGCCGCTCACGCACACGACCTGACCCTCGAACAGGGGCCGCCAGAAACCGTCCGGTGCCGTCACGCTCTCGTTCCTCCATTGGGTCGCCGACCGCTCGTCAACGGCCCGCTCCGAACGGCATTCAGGTCGCGTCGCACACGGCGAGGACCGTGACCTCGACCTTCGCTCCCGCCCCGAGGGCCACGCCGACCGTCGTCCGCGTCGGGTACGGGGGCGCGAAGATCTCCGCGTAGCGCGCGTTCATCGCCGCGAAGTCCGCGAGATCGGTGAGATAGACCTCGACTCGGACGACGTCGTCGAGCGTCGCACGCGACGCCGCGAGCGCGGCGCCGACGTTCCGGAACGCCTGCACGAGCTGTTCTCCGACGTCGTCGGAGACGAGGCGACCGGTCTCGGGCACGGAGCCGATCTGTCCGGCCACCGACACGACCGATCCGATCCGCACCGACTGCGAGTACGCCGCCGCCGGCGGCGGCGCGCCCGTCGTGCGTCCCTCGATCCTCGTCATGACGACCTCCTTCGTCTTCGATGCGCGCACGCTCCCGATCCACCTGCCGGAAAGTGCGCCGAGCGCGGCACCGCCCGAGCGCGTTCGGCGTCGAGGTGCAGTCGCTAGCGGTAGTTGTCGATCAGGCTCAGGTCGCCGGGACTGAGCCGGTCCGCGGCGCTGTCCGCCTGGTGCCAGTAGGGGTAGAGGAGTCGTGGCCTGCTCAGCTCGTCAAGGCGCCCACGCTCCTCGGCGGTGAGCTCCCACTCCGCAGCGCCGACATTGTCGGCGAGCTGGTCCTGCGTGCGAGCGCCGAAGATGACCGAGGTCACCCCTGGCTTGCCGAGGAGGTAGACGAGCGCGGCCTGGGCCGGCGAGCGACCGTGCGCCGCCGCCACCTCGACGAGCGCCTCGACGATGTCGTACATCCGCTCCTCATCGTGGATCGGCGGCTCGCGCCACTCGTCGTAGCGGGTCTGGCGCGCCCCTTCCGGCGGGGTCGCGTTCCGACGGAACTTGCCCGAGAGCAGGCCGCCCGCGAGCGGGCTCCACACGAGGATGCCGAGCCCCTCGTCGATCGAAAGAGGGACGAGCTCGTACTCCACGTCCCGGTCGAGCAGGGAGTAGTACACCTGCTGGCTGACGTAGCGGGTGAAGCCCCGGCGCTCGGAGACGCCGAGCGCTTTCATCACGTGCCAGGCGGAGTGGTTCGAGCAGCCGATGTAGCGGACCTTGCCCTGATGGACGAGCGTGTCGAGCGTGTCGAGCGTCTCCTCCATCGGCGTGAGGCCGTCGCGCTGGTGCACCTGGTAGAGGTCGATGTAGTCAGTGCCGAGGCGGCGCAGGCTCGCCTCGCACGCCTGGATGAGGTAGCGCCGCGAGAGCCCGGCGTCGTTCGGCCCGTCACCCATGGCGAAACGGGCCTTCGTCGCAAGCACGACGCGGTCCCGCCGGCCCCGGAGCACCTCGCCGACCATCTCCTCCGAGCGTCCGTTCGAGTAGATGTCCGCGGTGTCGATCAGGTTCACCCCGGCGTCGAGGGCCCGGTCGACGATGCGACGGGCCTCGTCGACGTCGGTGTTGCCGACAACGGCGAAATCGCCGCTCCCGCCGAAGGTCATCGTTCCGAGCGCGAGCGCCGAAACGCGAAGCCCGCTATCTCCCAGCTGACGGTATTCCACCGATCTCTCCTCCATCGTTGCTCAACGCTTCGAGTTTCCGGGCTCGCCGCGAATCTCGGGGCGATCCGGGCGGCTTTCCAGACCTCGGCCGAAACCGACCTCGACCCGGTCCGCGACTGTGCACCTGCGACCTCGGCACGCCGACGGCTCGACAGCTCCGTTCAGGCGGCCGTCGCTCACACCGCTTCCTCCGTCCGACCCTCGTAGGCCGCTTCATCCACGTACAGCGTGCAGTCGGGATGAGTGCGCAGCGCCGAGGCCGGACACGCCTCGTCGATCGACCCTTCGAGCGCCCGTGTCAGCGCCTCGTGCCGCAGCGCGCCGGGGACCACCCCGACGACCTTCTGCGCGGAAAGCAGCGCCGGGACGGTCATGGTGTAGGCCGTGTTCGGCACGGACTCGAGCGAAGGGAAGTGACCGTCGTTCACGGCCTGGTGCCGCGACCGCTCGCCGATGGTCACGAGACGGACGAACTGGCGGTCGGCGAACCGGGCCCCCGGGGGGTCGTTGTACGCGAGGTGCCCGCTCTCGCCGATCCCGAGGCACACGAGGTCGAGCGGCTCAGCTCTGAGCAGCTCCTCGTAGCGGTCGCACTCGACGCTCGGGTCGTCGCCGGTGCGGATCCGGTTCACCGTTCCCGGACGGACCGCCTCGAACAGCGCGCGTTCGAGGAACTCGGCGAGGCTCGCCACGCCCGGAGGCACCGCTGTGTACTCGTCCATCTGGAACGTGGTCACCCGGCCCCACTCGAGATCGGTCGCCGCGCGAAGCGCCGCGAGCATCTCCCGCTGCGACTGCGCGGCGGCGAAGACGACCCGCGCGCTCCCCTTGTCGCGCACGGCGGCACGTATGGTGTCGGCGACGTCGGCTCCGGCGGCCGAGCCGGCGGCGCCACGCGTCCGGTAGATCCGGACGCGGAGCGGACCGACCTCCCGCTCGCGGGCCACTGCATCCAGTCGATCGCCCACCGACCCTCCTTTCCGTCCGACCACGCGAATCGGCTTCGCCCGGCGGGAGCACGCGAATCGGCTTCGCCCGGCGGGAGCACGCGCGCCGCCGACGAGCGCGGCGCTCCGGCGGCGAGGATCACTGTCCTTCGCCGAAGGACGGCGGCCCGGGCCATCCGACAGCCTCGGGCGAGGAGCTCCGCCCGGCTGCCCCGACCACGGACAGCCAGGCGGAGTCTCCACCCTCACCGACTCCTGAGGATCACTTCTTCTTGTAGTGAGTGGCCGCCCAGCTCGAGTACTGGCTTTGTAGCGAGCCGATGAACGCCGAGGGCGAGGTCTGCCCAGCCAGGAGCTCGCCAACGCCCGCGGCGATCGAGTTGAGGAGCGGCGGCGCCGCCCAGTCCATGAAGGGGACGAGCTGGTGGTTGGAGACGTCCTGCTTCCAGCCGACCGTCGCCGAGCGCGCCATGGCCGGGACCGAAGCGAGTGCCTTTGCGGACACGGCCGTCACGGGGATGTTCCCGGCCTTCAGCTGCATCGCCTGGACCTGCGGGCTCACGACCCAGTCGATCCACGCGGCCGCTGCGGCAGGGCTGTCCGAGTGCGCCGGGATCGACCAGCCCTCACCCGTCCCACCGGTCGCGGTCGGCGGGACCCAGAAGCCCGCCTTTTTGCCGAGCGCGCTCTGGACCGCGCCGATGTGCCAGTTCCCCTCGATGAAGAAGGCCGCCTTGCCGCTGTCGAACAGGTTGAGCGCCTGCGTCACGCCCGTTCCCTGGTATCCGGCGGAGAGGTAGCCGTCCTTCGCCCAGTTCACATACGTCTGCGCGGCCTGGACCGCCGGCTTCGTGTCGATCGTCGGGTTCGCTCCCTTGTGGAAGATCCAGTTGTTGAGCGAGCTGGCCGACACGTAGTGGTCGAGAAGGAATTGGAGATCGTGCTCCGGCTGGTACTCGGTCGGCTGGCCTCCCGCGAAGGACATCACCGTCTTCCCGGCCTTGTGGACAAGCGCCAGGTCGTTCACGAAGCTCGCCCACGAGGTCGGGGGCTTCGCGCCCGCGGCGGCGAGGATCGCCTTGTTGTAGAAGACGCCGACGACGGCCCCGGACCACGGGACCCCGTACACGTTGCCCTGCCCGAAGTTCACACCGTCAGATGTGAACGAGTTGATCTGGAGCGGAAGGCTCCCGACCCGCTGGGCCCAGTGGTAGTGGTTGTTGTAGGCGTTGAGCGACATCAGCTCCTTGTCGGTGACCAGCCGACCCATCGAGCCGAAGCCCTCGTTCGTCTGGCTCACCGTCGGGGCGCTCGACGCCGTGGCGAAGGCGAGCGGGAGCTTGTCGGTCTGCTCACCGAGGCTCATCGAGGTGTTCGCGACCTTGATGTGCGGGTACTTCTTCTCGAATCCCTTGATCACCGCGGGAAGGATTGCCGCCGAGTCCGGACTGTCCGCGGCCGTGTCCCAGTTCCACTCGGTCATGGTCATCGAGGTGTTCGCGTTGATGATTGGAACCGGCGACGTCTTCGACGCGGTCGCGACCTTCGCGGTTGGCGACGCGGCTGCAGGTACAACCACCGCGAGCGCGAGCGCCGCGCTCGCCACCACCCCGACGGACATCCCGGACCGTGACGACCGGCGGCCGTGGTTTCCCGATCTCTCTTGAGTCATGCTCCACTCCATTCGCTCGACGAGGCACAGTCGCCGCCCTCTCCCGGCGGTCGTGGCCCCTTGCTGTCCAATTGCTGTCCAAAACGCTGCTGGCGGCCCGCGCCGACTCGTCCCGGGCCCCCGTCACGAACGCCGTTCGCGGTCGCTGGCCCCGTCTCCCCTCGTCCGGTCAGGACGCCGCGAGCGGCGGCTGGGCGGACTCGGCGTCCACCACGACCTCGACGTCGGGGTGGTCCCGGACGAGTGTCACCGGGTAGTCGACCGTCGGCTCGCTGAAGACCAGCTCGCGAAGGATCGTCTGCTTCCACGCGCCGCCTTCCAGATACAGGCGGATTCGCTTCGCCGCAAGCAGCTGGCGCATGCCGAGCGTCACCGCCATCGGGGGCACGGAGAAGACGTCCCCGCCGAAGCCGCGATGGGCCGTCGAGATGATCGTCCCGGGCGCGAGCGACAGGACGCGCGTGTCGCTCTCCCGAAACTGCTGAAGACTGACCCGAGTGAGGCGCGAGTTCGGTGGGTCGTTGAAGGCGATGTGCCCCTCGAAGCCGATCCCGCCGTAGGTGGTCGCCACGCCACCCCGGCGCGCGATCTCCCGCGCGGGCCGCCCGAGGTCGTCGGGTGACGGGAAGACGACGTTCGGTTCGTCGGGTCGGAGTTCCGGGTCGACGAGGTCGAGGAAGATGCGATGGAACATGCCTTCGAGGTTCGACGCGCTATCCATCGGCAGCAGCCGCCCCTGCCAGTCGAGCCAGTTGTCCATCCCGAAGAACGTCACGTGGCGGAGCGAGAGCCGCTCGCTGTTGATGCGCTTCGCGAGGCGCGGGAAGTGGTTGCGCGGTCCCAGCGGCACGATCACCGCGAGGTCCCGTCCTTCGGCGCCCGCCGACGCGATCTCGTCGTGCATCGCGCCGGCGAAGTCGTCGTAGAGCGCGTCGGCGGACGGCACGATCCGCAATGTGAACGGAGCATGCCTCACGAGGTCTTCGGCGGGGATGCGCAGCCACTCCGGACGTTCCACCGATTTCCTCCTACGACTGTCGGATGATGTGTTACCGTAGCCCACGTGCCCGAGGTGGTCAACTCCCGCGAGCTGGCCACGGCGGCGCGGTCGGCCCCCGGCCGGGTCTTCGAGGCCCTGTGCGAGAGCGGGCCGGTGCCACGTTCGCAGCTCCGCCGCTCGCTCCGAACGAGCTTGACCACCGTCAGCGACGCGATCTCGCTCCTCGTCGAGTACGGCCTCGTGACCGAGACGGGCTCCGTCGAGGCGACCGGCGGCCGCCCAGCCACCTTGTTGGACGTCGCGGGCGGGGTCGGCGGCGTGCTCGCCGCGGACGTCGGTGGATCCCTGCTCCGGGTCTGCGCCGCGGACCTCCGCGGCAACCTGATCGGTCCCGTCGAGGCGCCGACGCCTCGCAACTCGTCGGAACTGCGAGAGACGATGGCGTCCGCGCTCGCGAACGTGCGGGAGCGCCTCGCCGGCGACGTCCTCGCTGCCTGTGTCGCCGTCGCGGGCATCGTCCACCCGACGACCCAGAAGATCTCGATGACCTCGAACGTCCCCGGCTGGACCGCGAGCTCGATCCCCGACTGGCTGGAGCAGCTCGATGGCCCGCTCATCATCGAGAACGAGGCGAACGCCGGGGTGTTTGGCGAGGCGCGATTCGGAGCAGCAGCCGGCGTCCGCGACGTGCTGTTCGTCTCGCTCGGCGCCGGCATCGGCTCCGCGTTGTTGCACAAGGGTCAGCTCGTGCGCGGCGTGACCGGAGCGGCGGGCGAGATGGGCCTGATGGTCGGCTGCTGGTCGGACAGGCCCGTCCCCCTCGAGCAGGTCGCGAGCGGCACCGCTCTGCTCGGGCATTACCGGGAGATGGGCGGGACGGCGGCGTCGAAGCCCGCAGACCTCTTCGAGCTCTCGGAACACGGAGACCCGGCGGCACGGTCCGCGCTCGACATCGGCCTCGGTGCCCTCGCGGTCGCCCTCACGAACGCCATCCTCATGACGGACCCGGCGCTGGTCGTCCTCGGTGGCGGCCTGGCGAACGCAGGCAACCTCCTGCCGCAATCGCTCCACGCACGGCTTCGGGCGCTCTTGTCGACCGAGCCGCCTCCCATCGTCGTCGGCTCCCTCGGCGTGCACGCAGCACTCCGGGGAGCCGCGAGCCTCGCCGCACGAGCGGCTGTCGACCGACTCGTCGCGCGGATCGACACGAAGGTCTTCTACGGTCATGCCTAGCCGATCGCCGCGCCGGCGGATCGTCGTCGTCGGCGCCCACTCCCAGAGCTTGCTCCTTCGCGTCGAACGCGTCCCCGGAGAGGGCGAGACGGTCCTCGGGTGGGAGTACGAGGAGCCGCTCGACGGCGGCAAGGCGACGAACCAGGCAGTCGCGGCCGCACGCCTCGGCGCGCCGGTCACGTTCGTGACCGTGTTCGGGAACGACGGCCGCGGCGACCGAATCCGGCAGTATCTCGAACGCGAGCACGTGGACCTCGCACACGCGGCGGTGACGGACGGACCGACCGACGTGGGCTTCGTCCTGCTTCCGCGAAGCGGGGTGCCGGCGATCGTGACGGCCGCCGACAGGAACTTGCAGATCGACAAGGCGCTCGTCGAACGTGCATCTCCGGCATTCGAGGACGCGTCGTGTGTCATCGCCCAGCTCGAAGCCCCCCAAGAGGCGGCGATCGCGGCGTTCGAGCTCGCCCGCGCCCACGGAGCGACGACGATCCTCAATCCCGCGCCGGCGGCGCGACTCGACGCGCGCCTCGTGTCGCTCACCGACATCCTCGTGCCGAACGAGCACGAAGCCGCGTTTCTCGCCGGGCGACAAGCGCCCGTCGCGGAGCTCGTCGAGCTCGTGCGCCGAGAGCTCGCGGTGCCCGCGGTCGTCGTGACCGCAGGACCGATCGGCGCGTTCGTCGCCGCCGACGGGTTACAGGCGGTGCACGTCCCGGCACCCCGGGTGGACGCGATCGACACGACCGGCGCCGGCGACGCCTTCATCGGCGCGTTGTCGAGCCGCCTGCTCCTCGGTCATCGTCTGGTCAACGCCGTGCACTTCGCGGTCGACTACGCGGCTCGGTCCGTGACCCGGCTGGGGACGATGCCCGCCTACCCGACCCCCGAGGAGATGACGGATCACGTGCCCATGACGGGAGGAACCGGCTAGGAAGGCTTCGGCGGCAACGACGCGAGCATGTCGTGGCCGCCGAGAGCGACGAGAGCGACGAGCACATCGACTATGCGGTTGTCGTCGAGGCAGGACGACCGCCGTTGCGCCACGAGGAGGGAACCCATGTCATTCGCGGAAGGAGCGGTCCCGAGCGACAACGTCGGCGTCGCCGCGAGTGGGCGCGACCTGGGCCGCACGCAAGGCCGCGCGGGTCGCCAGCGGAGCGTCGCGTGGCGGCGGCGCGACCGCGCGGCAGGTTACCTGTACATCCTTCCCGCCGTGGTGTTCCTCGCCATGTTCATCGTGTACCCGCTCGTGAAGGACATCCAGTACTCGTTCGAGAATTGGGACGGAGTCGGTCCGGCGACCTACGCGGGGTTCAGCAACTACGCGCAGCTGTGGCGGGACCCCGTCGAGAGCAGCTCCCTCGCCCATATCGGTGAGCTGTTCATCTTCTTCGCGCTGATCCCCGTGGCAGTCGGGCTGCTCGTCGCGAGCCTGATCGGCCGCGTCCAGCCGCGGGGTTCCGTCGTCTTTCGCGCCATCTTCTTCCTGCCCCAGGTGATCGTCACCGTCGTGATCGCCATCGTGTGGACCTGGCTGCTCGCCCCGTCGGGGGCAGGGTCCTTCAACGGGCTGCTGCACGCGGTCGGGCTCGGGCCCGCCGTCGGACCGTCGTGGCTCGGCGACTTCAACACGTCGCTCATCGCGCTCGGCCTGATCGCCGTCTGGATCGACTTCGGTCTGTGCTTCCTGCTCTTCCTCTCCGGGGTGCAGAAGATCTCCCCCGAGCTGTACAACTCGGCGCGCCTCGACGGCGCGGGCCTGATACGCGAGTTCTTCTACATCACCGTCCCCCTTCTACGGCGAGAGATCGCAGCCGCGATCGTCATCACGACCGTCATGGCGCTCCAGGGTTTCACGCTCGTCTACACCGCAACGGGCGGCGGACCGGGAACGTCGACGACCATCCCGGGGATCCTCATCCTGAGGGACGCCTTCGACCTCGGTCAGGTCGGCACCGCGGCGGCCCTCGCGATCACGCTGGCCGTGCTCGTCTTCGCGGTGACATTCGGAATCCGGGCTCTTCTCGAGCGGAAGGCGGAGTGACGGTGGCGACGAACCGACCAGCTCGAGCAGACGACGACGGCTGCAGGGCCGTCCGAGTCGCGGATAGCGGAGGCTGCCGATAGTGCTCTCTCGTCAGGAACGCTTCCTCACCCTCGCGATCTTCGTCCTCATCGCGATCATCACCTTGTACCCGCTCGCCGTGCTCGTGAGCACGTCCCTCGAGCCGGTCAACTCGACGACCACCTCGTCGATCAGCTTCTCGCACCCGCTCTCGGTGGCGGCGTACGGCTACGCCTGGCACACCGGGAACTTCTCCACCTACATGATCAACACGGCGATCGTCACGGTCTCGGTGATGGCGATCTCGGCCGTGGTCGCCATCCTCGCCGCCTACGGGATCGAGCGTCTCCGACCTCCTGGTGGCCGGATCGTGCTCTACATCTCCGCGCTCGGCTTCATGCTCCCGGTCGAGACGCTCGTCATCGCCTGGTACTACCAGTTCGAGAGCCTCGGATGGCTGAACTCGTACTGGGCCATGATCCTGCCCCAGGTGGCCCAGTCCGTCGCGTTCGGCACGTTCTGGCTGGCCACCGCCTTTCGGGGGCTACCGCGCTCGTTGACCGAAGCCGCGATCATCGACGGCACCTCGCGGTGGGCTCTGTTGTGGAGGGTCCTCGTTCCGAGCGTCGCTCCTGCCATCCGCACGATGATGGCGCTCGTGTTCCTGTGGACGTGGAACTCTTTCCTCCTTCCCCTTGTCGTGGAGGCCAACTCGTCCCGCTACACCGTGACGGTCGGGCTCTCCACCTTCCAGGGCGCGCACGGCAACAGCTACAGCGCGCTGGCCGCGGGAAGCGTGCTCGCCGCGCTTCCGGTCGTGCTCGTCTTCCTCTACTCGCAGCGGAGCTTCATCGCGGGCATGTTCGCAGGCGCGAGCGTGGAGTAGCAGCCGGACCCGGTTGGCCCCCTCACGCGGGCCCTCCCGATCTCGCGCGGATCTCCCCGCCGATCGGCCCCTGCTCGCGGCGACGAGCCGCGAGCAGGCCGACGCCACCGACGGCGGCGGCCACGCCGACGAGCTGCACCGGCGACAATGGCTGGCCGAGAACGGGAACGGCTGCGACCGCTGCCACGAGAGCGCTGAGGCTGCCGACGACAGAGGAGAGCGAGGCCGCCACGTAGCGGTGCGCCCAGTTCATCACGAGGTGGCCGCCGCCGGGCACGAGCGCGATGAGCACGATCGGCAGCCAGTCCCCGGCCGTGAGATGCCCCAGCCCCTGGTCCGCGAACACCGTGACGGGCGCGACGGCAACGAGCGCCACGAGCGTTACCCCGGCCGTGTACTCGAGCGAACCGTGCGAGTCGCGGGCCCGCTTGGAGACGATCCAGTAGGCGGACCAACACAGCATCGCCGCAGCGGCGAACAGATCACCCGTGAGGCTGTCCGGGCTCCTCGCCTCGGTCCCGACGACTACGAGCACCACCCCGCCCAGCGCGACGCCCATGAGGGCGAGCTCCCGGCCGGTCCATCGCTCGCCGAACAGACGGCGTGCCGCGAGCGCGACGACGACCGGCTGCAGCGCTCCGATCACGCTCACGACGGCGATGTTCGTGAGCTTGATCGCGCTGAAGAACAGGACGATGTCACCGGCGAACAGGATCCCTCCCGGGAGGCACGCACGTAGTAGTGCGATGCTGAGACCGCGCCGAGTGGCCGCCAGGGCGACCGCGTAGGCGAGCGCTCCGATGAGGAGACGCCAGAATGCCACCGTGACGCCCGAGCAGGTGGTCAACGCGGCGAGCACTCCTGCGAAGCCCCACATCGACGCGGCGAGCAGCGCGCCTGTCAGGCCGGCAGGTCGGAAGGAGCGCGAACCGGCTGCCGCGGCTGCTCTGCCATCCTCACGGGGCACGATGGGACCCATCGTGCCGGTTGCGCACCGCACACACGACGCGGGCACCGCGGTTCATGGCCGCCCCGGCTCGCATGGCCGATCGCGCCGATCGCCGACTACTCGGGGAGCTTCGTGTCGTCCTGGTGGTAGACGAAGCCGTCGATGGCGAGCCCCCGGATGCGGGCGATGCTCCCCGCGAGCAGCTGGACCGGCGCGATCTCGAGCACCGCGCGGCTGACCGGCCCGGCGGGCGGAACGCGGACGACCGAGAGTCCTCGCGATTTCTGCACGTCCACGGAGGTGAGGAGCACGACTGGGATTCCCTGTTCCGCCAGGTAGCGGCCGAGCTCGACCTCGCGACGGTCTCCGAACACGACGCAGCCGCGATCGGGCCCGAGCGACTCCATCGGTCCGTGCAGGTACTGACGCGTCTCGAAGGCAGCAGTCGGTATCCGGGTCGCCTCGCGGAACAAGAGCGCCGACTCCGACGCGCTCGCGAACGAGGCGCCGTGTCCCACGAAGTCGAACGCGGCGAGGCCGGAGGTGAGGCCGGCGATCTCCTCCATCCGGTCCGTTTGCTCCGACAAGAGGCGACCGAGCTCGCCGGGGAGCTCGCCGTACCGCTCGCCCGGCATCGCCGCGCCGAGCGCGTCGGCGAGGAGCCCAAAAGCCTGCAGCGTCGCCGTGTACCCCACCGTGTACACGGGGCTGTCCTCCCCGTGTCCGATCGTCACGGTGAGGTCGACCGCGTGCGCGAGCGGGCTGTCGTCGACGTTCGTCATCCCGAGGCGCCCGCCGGCGTCCAGGCGGTTCGCGGCCCCGACCGTCTCGGTGCTGCGTCCGCCCTCGGACACGAGCACGAAGCTGTCGGCGAAGGCCGAAGGCCGCACGTCCTCGAGGAGGGCCGACGCCTCGAGGTTCGTCGCGCGACGCCCCGCCCGACGGAGGCACTCGACGAGCGCCCAACCGGCGTGCGATGCCGCTCCCATCGCGACCACGCCGAGGGTTCCGGTCCGCCACGGGGACAGGTCGCTCGCCGCGAGCGCCTCCACGACCCGGGTTCGCGTCAACTCGAGGTTCTCGGGCTGCGACGCGACGGCATCTTCGTACTTCATGAGCGAGCCTCCACACCCTTGTCGTAGACGGCGCCGGACGTTCCACCGACGTCGTTCGGCGACTCGACCCGACACTAGCGGCGCGGGCGTCACCGCTCCGTCGCAGCGCGTGAAGGCTCGGCTTCTCCTCCGAGTCGCGAGGCGACTTCGCACGGCGTGCCGATCGCTCGACGGTAGAGTCGACCCGCCGAGGTGAGGCGGACAAGGGGGCGAGGTGCCGGGTCTGTTTGCGGGTGCCGACGTCGGCGGCACGAAGGCGCACGTCGTCGTCGCAGGGAATGGCGAGGAGCGGGTCGAGCGGACTGTGCCGACGTCCGCCTGGTACGCGAGTGCGATCCCCGGGGTCGGAGCCGGTCTCGCCGCGACGGTCGCCGATCTCGCGCCAGGCACGCTCGACGCTCTCGTCGTCGGTGCGCACGGCTGCGACACTCGCGACCAGGGTGCACGGCTCGCCCGCGACCTCGGCGAGCGCCTCGGCACCACGGTCTACGTGTTCAATGACGCGGAGCTCGTGCTCCCAGCTGCTGGCGTCTCGGCAGGTATCGGGCTCATCATCGGCACCGGGTCGATTGCCATCGGCTACGACCGCGACGGGATCATGATCACCGTCGGCGGCTGGGGCGGGTACCTCGGCGACGAAGGAAGCGGAACCGGACTGTTCCGCGACGCTGCGCGGGCGGTGACGCGCGCCGTCGATCGCGGACGGTGCGACGACCCGCTGAAGGATGCCCTCGTTGAACTCCTCGCGCTTCGAGACCTTCGAGATCTGCCCGCACGTCTCTCCACGGAGCTCAGTCCGACCGCCTGGTCCGCGCTCACGCCGCCGCTGTTCGAACGGGCGCTCGCCGCGGGGTCGCCTCTGGCGAAGGGCGTCGTCGAGAGCTCCGCGGAGGCGCTCGCCGAGCTCGTGGCCGTCGCGCGCAGACGCGGCGCGGACACCCAGGTCGTCGTACCAACAGGCGGGGTCGTGAACAACGCCCCGTGGCTGCGGGCAGCGCTCGAGCGGGCGCTTGCGCGCACCTGTCCGGACAGTCGCGTCCAGTACCTCTCGGTGCCCCCTGTGCACGGCGCGCTCAGGCTGGCCGAGCAAGCCGCGGCGACCGCGCGCGGCGAGCCGGTCCACGGGCGGCTGCACCCGCTGCTCGGAGGCACGGCCGAGTAGCGCGTGACCCGGGGCGCCGACGCGCGACGCGCGGGCTGCGCTT
>DATLRJ010000126.1:0-4603 GCA_035534715.1 Acidimicrobiales bacterium
CGGGCCATGGTCCAGGAGCGCGACGACGTGCTCCCGCTCGACGCCGCGATCCTCACGAACCCGAAGGTCTGGGAGGCCTCCGGCCACCTCGCGACCTTCACCGACCCGCTCGTCGACTGCCGCAGCTGCCACGAGCGCTCGCGCGCCGACCACATCGAGCCCGACGCGTCGGGCGCGCTCGTCTGCCCCAACTGTGGATCGGTCGACCTCACCGAGGCCCGGCCGTTCAACTTGATGTTCAAGACCTTCGTCGGCCCCGTCGACGACGAGGCGTCGGTCGCGTACCTGCGCCCCGAGACCGCCCAGGGCATGTTCGTGAACTTCGCGAACGTCCAGACGTCGATGCGCCGCAAGCCCCCGTTCGGCATCGCACAGCTCGGACGGAGCTTCCGCAACGAGATCACGCCGGGCAACTTCGTCTTCAGGACGCGCGAGTTCGAGCAGATGGAGCTGGAGTACTTCGTCCCACCGGCAGACAGCCCGCGCTGGCTCGAGTACTGGTGCGAGGAACGCCTCGGATGGTACCGGCGGTATGGGATCCCCGAGGACAAGCTTCGCCTCAGACCGCACGACCCCGAGGAGCTCTCGCACTACTCCTCGGCGACGTCAGACGTGGAGTTCGCGTTCCCGTGGGGCTGGGGCGAGCTCGAGGGCATCGCGAACCGCACGGATTTCGACCTCCGGGCGCACTCCGAGCACTCGGGTGTCCGGCTCGAGTACTTCGACCAGTCGACCGGCGAGCGGTACGTGCCGCACGTGATCGAGCCCGCGGCCGGAGCGACGCGCACGATGATGGCATTTCTCCTCGCCGGTTACGACGAGGACGAGGTCGCGGGCGAGCGGCGCGTCGTGCTGAGGCTCCACCCGCGCCTCGCGCCCTACCAGGTCGCGGTGCTGCCCTTGTCGAAGAAGGAGGAGCTCGCACCCCTCACGAACGAGGTCCTCGCGGCGTGCCGGACTCGCTTTGTCTGCGAGCGCGACGAGACGCAGTCGATCGGCCGCCGCTACCGGCGCCAGGACGAGATCGGCACGCCCGTGTGCGTCACGGTCGACTTCGAGAGCGTCTCGGACCGCGCGGTCACCGTACGCGACCGCGACACGACCGCCCAGGAGCGCGTCCCGGTCGACAGGCTCCTCGCCTATCTCGTGGAGCGCATCGGCGTCTGACCGGCGACGGCCGGCCGGCCGCCGGAGGAAGGTACGGTCGCCGCATGGCCATCCCCGACGAGGACGTCGCCCAGGTCCGGGCCGCCACCGACATGGTGGCGCTCGTCGGCGAGCACACCGCGCTGAAGCGAGTCGGCCGGCGCTTCGTCGGGCTGTGCCCGTTCCACTCGGAGAAGTCCGCGTCGTTCAGCGTGAACGCCGAGGAGGGGCTGTACCACTGCTTCGGCTGCCAGGCCTCGGGCGACGCGATCAGCTTCGTCCGGGCCGTCGAGGGGTGCGACTTCGTCGAGGCGGTCGAGCGGCTCGCGGCGCGCGCGGGCGTCACGGTGCGCAACGAGGACGACGCCCGGTCGGGTGCGAACCGAGGGCAACGGGCACGGCTCTACGACGCGCTGTCGGCGGCGGTCGCGTTCTACCACGGACGCCTCCTCGACGGTCGCGACGCGGGACCGGCGCGCCAGTACCTACGGTCGCGCGGCTACGACGGCGATGTCGTCCGGCAGTTCCAGCTCGGCTACGCGCCCGCCGGCTACGACGACCTCGTTCGCAGCGTCGCGATGCCGGCCGCCGTGCTCGCCGAGGCCGGGCTCGCGTGGGAAGGCCGCGGGCGGCGCCAGGACGCGTTCCGCGACCGGGTGATCTTCCCGATCTTCGACCCGGGCGGCCGGGCGATCGCGCTCGGGGGCCGGGTGCTTCCGGCCGAGCTACGTAGCGGCGACCGCGACCCGGGCCCGAAGTACCGCAACTCACCGGAGTCGCCGATCTATCAGAAGCGCCGCACCCTCTACGGCCTCAATTGGGCGAAGGGCGACATGGCCCGCACTGGAGAGGCGGTCGTGTGCGAGGGTTACACCGACGTCGTCGGCTTCTTCCGCGCTGGAGTACCGCGTGCGGTCGCGACGTGCGGGACGTCGCTCACCGAGGACCACTTCCGGCTGCTCGCGAACTTCGCGCGCCGGATCGTGCTCGCCTTCGACTCCGACAGCGCGGGGCAGAACGCGGCGGCGCGCCTTTATGAGTGGGAGCGCCGACACGCGGTCGAGCTCGCCGTCGCGACGCTCCCCGCGGGGAGCGATCCGGCCGAGCTCGCGGGCAGCGACCCGGCCGCGCTCAGCTCCGCCGTCGCCGCGGCGCGCCCCTTCCTCGCGTTCGCGGTCGAGCGGGCGCTCGGCGGTGCCGACCTCTCGACTCCGGAGGGGCGCTCCCGGGCCGCCGAGGCCGCGCTCGCGGTCGTCGCCGAGCATCCGAACGACCTCGTCCGCGACGAGTACCTCGGCGAGGTCGCATACCGGACGCGACTCGACACCGAGCGCCTCCGCTCCGTGCTCGACGAGAGCCGCCGCCGCTCGCTCGCGGGTGCGGCGGCCGGATCCGCCCGGCCGGCGGGGCGCGGGCGCGTCGGAGCGACCGTGCGACCGGCGCCCACGCGACCGGGCTCGGGGCCCGGGAGCCCGCCCGCCCCGGATACCGCGCTCCGCTCGCAGGGCGGCAGGGGCGACCACTCACGGCCGCCCGGGCCCCCCGGGCCCCCCGGGGGCCCCCGGCCACGCGACGACGTGCCACGCGACGACGTGCCACGCGACGACAGGGGCGCAGAGCAGTGGCCCGCCTACGACGAGCCCGGCGACGCCACCCCGGACTCGCCGCACGGCGAGGGCGCACGACAGGGCGCCCGGGGTGCCGGACGCTCGACCGGCGCGCCGGATCGCGCTCGCGCTGGCGCCGGTCGGGGCGCAGCGGAGCGCCGCCCGCCTCGCGCGGGCCTCGACGCGCTCGCGCTCGCGATCCACCGACCCGCGGACGTCGTCGAGCTCTTCGAGGAGGTGCTGTTCGCCGACCCGGCACAGCTCGAGGCGTTCCGCTGCCTCGCGGGTGCCGCCGACCTCCACGGCGCGATCGCCAGTGCGAGCCCTGAGGTCGCGGACCTCCTCCGCCAGCTCGCGGTCGCGGACCTCGAGCCCGACCTCGACCCGGGCGAGACCTTCGTGCGCCTCGTCCACCCGGCCGCCCAGCTCGAGCTCGCGGCGCTGGAGCGCGAGGTGCGCGACGCTGCGCGCTCGGGGGACGTCGAGCGCGAGCGCGAGGCCGCGGCAACCGCGGGAGCTGTCCGCGCGGAGCTCGAGCTCATCATCGACTCGGGCGAGCACCCCGATGCTGCCCGCGCCGCGCTGGACGCCGCCAGAGGGTTGGTAGCGTGGATCGCGGAGCGGCGGGAGAACGGTGGGTGACGGTGCGCATCGAGCCGGTCGACGGTAGCGACGCCGAGAGCGTCGCCCTGCGCGCGCTACGGGGCCAAGGCACGTCGGGCGCGGGCTCGCCGGCGGGCGACACCGTGCACGCCTACCTCCGCGAGATCGGACGCGTCTCGCTGCTGTCGGCAGATCTCGAGGTGCTCTGCGCGAAGCGCATCGAGGCCGGCCACGAAGCCGCGTCTCAGATCGAGTCGTGGTCGATCGACGGACGCCTCAGGCAGGTCCCGGCCGACGAGCGCCGTCGGGCTGAGCGCGTCGTCGCCCAGGGCCTCGAGGCCAAGGACCTGCTCACCGAGGCGAACCTCCGTCTTGTCGTGTCGATAGCCAAGCGCTACCGCAATCGCGGCATGGCATTTCTCGATCTCATTCAGGAGGGGAACCTCGGCCTCATGCGGGCCGTCGAGAAGTTCGACTACCGCAAGGGGTTCAAGTTCTCGACATACGCGACATGGTGGATCCGCCAGGCCATCACCCGCGCGGTGGCGGACCAGGCGCGCACGATCCGGATCCCGGTGCACATGGTCGAGACCATCAACAAGGTCGTCCGCGTCCAGCGCCAGCTCTCCCAGGAGCTCGGTCGCGAGCCGTCGGTCGAGGAGGTCGCGGTCCGCATCCAGTTCCCCGTGGAACGCGTGCGCGAGATCCAGCGCATCAGTCAAGACACGATCTCGCTCGAGCAGCCAATGGGCAGCGAGGAGGATTTCAGCCTCTCGGACATCATCGAGGACCAGGGCGCCGAGGTCCCGGTCGACGCGGCGACCCGGGTCCTTCTCAACGAGGCTGTCCAGCGTGCTCTGTGCGAGCTCTCGGAGCGCGAGCAGGAGGTCGTCCGGCTCCGCTTCGGCCTCGACGACGGAAGGATCCGCACCCTCGAGGAGGTCGGGCGCATCTTCGGCGTGACTCGCGAGCGGGTCCGCCAGATCGAGACGAAGACACTCGCGAAGCTGCGCCAGCCCGCGCTCTCTCGCCCGCTTCGCGACTACCTCGACGCCGACTGAGCGTTCCCGGGCCGCCCGCAGGGCCAGCTGGCCCCGCTGATCGGCCGACTAGATTTCGGCCGAGTTGCCGGTGGGTGACGTTCGCGTGCCGGGACAACGCAAGGTCGTCCCGGGCCTTGTGCAGGTCGCGGCGGACCCGTATAACTTGGGTCGGTTCGTCGGTTACGGCTGTGTGAACAACTCGGC
>DATLRJ010000127.1:0-19761 GCA_035534715.1 Acidimicrobiales bacterium
CGGCGTGAAGAACTGGGGCTAGCGCGCGCGACGCACGGCCGCGGCGCCCCGGATCACGGACGCCGGCTCGGCGGCGGGCGTCGCCTCGGAGGCGAGCGCGTGCCTCCCGCGATGGCCGGCGCGCTTCGCACACCGCCAGTACGCGTCCTCGCGGCGCCAGTCGAAGCGACAGCGCAGCCACGAGATCATCCCCGCGCCCGGCATCTCCCCGTCACGTCGATCGGTCGCCATGGTGTTCCACTCCCCAGTCGCCCGTCCGTCCGGCGTAGGCGCTCGGCCGTCCGCCACCGAGATCCGTCGCTCCGGCCGGCTCGGGCTGGTCGTGTCTCTCTGTCACTGACCGTGCGCGCTCACGCGCTCAGTGTAGTCACCTCCGCCACGCTCCGTAGTCTCTCGGGTTCAGCTCGACCGCATTACCGCTCGCTGTGGTGTGGAGAGCATGGACGACCACCCTAGGTGCTGCTGCACATACCCATAGTGGTGAGTGCTCTATTCGGGGCTCAAGCGCTGCAGGATTGTCGCGATTGATGCCGTCCGCTCTTGCTCGCTCGTCCTGTCTCCGTCGATAGTGAGCACAGCTTGCGCGCACGGCGGCACACCCAGTGGTCATATCGCCGCGCCGGGGCGTCTCCGGGAAATTGGCGTTATCCACGAGGCGTGTGGTGCGCGGAGGTCTCCTCCGTCATCTTGGGCGGCCGTGACCTGGGAGTGTCTATGTCGCAGGTCGTCATGCGCCGCGAATGCCGGGTATCGCTCGCACGACACTTCCCGATATTGTCTATGGACGCGCTGACACAGTTGGGTATGCTGGCACCGCAAGCTTGCGATTTCCGACTGCGCCGCCACGCGGCTGCTTCCCCGCCTCGGGACGAAGGAGTACCTCACAGATGCGAGTGCTGGCAGTCGGGGCGCACCCGGTCGACGTCGAGATCGGGTGCGGTGGAGCCCTGATCGCGCACCGCGACCGGGGCGACGAGATCCATCTGCTCGTGATGACAGGTGAGCACGACCGCGCCCACCCTCTGCGCCGGGGCGAGCAGGAGCTCGCGGCGGGCCGGCTCGGCGCGGTGCTCCACTGGGGCGGCTTCGAGGACGGCGCGGTGCCGGCCGGGCGGGAGTCGATCGCGACGGTCGAGTCCGTGATCGTCGCGAACTCGTGCGACGTCGTGTACGCCCCCGTCCCCGAGGACACCCACCAGGACCACCGGGCGACGGGCGAGGCGGCGTTGTCCGCGTCGCGACGGAGCCTCCAGGTGCTCTGCTACGAGGCGCCGACGACTCTCGCGTTCGTGCCGGCGGTCTTCGTCGACCTCGAGGGGCGTGTCGGGGCCAAGCTCGAGCTGCTCGGCGTGCACCGCTCGCAGGTCGAGGAGAGCGAGCTCGTCGACCTGAGCGCCGTCGCCGCCTCCGCCCGCTACCGAGGAGCCCAGGCGCGCGTCGGCCATGCCGAGGCGTTCCAGTCCCACCGGTTCGTCTGGGAGCTCGCGCCGGCGCCGGCTGTCGGCGTCGACCGCGCCGCGCCGTGGGGCGCGCGCTCGGTTCTCGGGCGGGCGTCGGCGGCCGGCCCGACCGCCCCGATCGACAGGCGGCGCGGTGCGCGCTAGCCCGATACCTCCCGCCAGTGCTGCCACCCGCCGCTCGAGCAAGGACGTGTGCGCCCGATGAGCACGACGACGACGTGGAAGACGACGACGAAGACGAAGACGTCGAAGACGAAGAAGAAGACCGTCACGACGACGACGAAGACGACGGTCACCACGAAGACGACGACCGCCGGCGAGGGCCGTCCGCCAAGCATCCGGGCACTCGACCCTCTCGAGCACTCCGACGAGGAGCCCGGCGAGGAGTGACAGCGACGAGCGGATCTCTCGGTCCGCTCGCCGCCGCAGGGAGCGCCAGGCCGGCGCGTGACGCGCTAGCGGCTCATGCCCCCGAGCCCACGAGCGGACGGTCGTTCTCGCCGGCCCGCTCGCACGTCTCGAGGTAGGCGTGGACGAGCTCTACGTCGCCGGCGTGGGTGATGCCGTAGCAGCGGCTCGTCGTGCGGAGGACCTGCACCCTGCACTCCCCCGTCTCGACGCTCTCGCCGAGCACCTCCGGGAGGAGCACCTCCCGGTCGGGCCCCGCCGGCTCGAAGGGGTCGACCGCTGCCGCGAGCACGTCGTACACGGAGGGGTGGAAGCCCCACAGGTTCATGGACACCGGCGCGTCGGCGCCGAGCACGAGATCCTCCTGCGGCGGGGTGTCCCGGTGGAGCGCGCGCTCGACGGGTGAGGCGGAGAACCAGCCCTCGCCGGCGTGGCGCACCCTGTAGTCGGCGACGCCGCGGAGCTCTCCGCCCTCCCCGATCGTGCAGATCCCCCGCTTCACCTCGCTGGCGCCGAGCAGGGTGCGCGCGAGCTCGTAGGCGACGAGCACGTGCTCGGGGCGCGTCCCGCTGATCGCATGCGGAGCGAAGTGCTCGCGAAGGCGCGAGAAGGCGTCGGGTTCGTAGAGGTCGTCGGCGTTCGCGACGGCGAACGGCCCGTCGACGACCGGCCGGGTGCACAGCACCGCGTACGCGGTGCCGGGCCGGGCTGGTTGGCAGACGAGCTCGACCGGGAGGGCGCGGGGCCAGCGCGCCCTCACGTGCGCCTCGATCTCGGCGCGTATCTCCGGCCGCACGACGAGCACGACGCCCTCGACTCCGGAATCGTGCGCGTGGAGGACCGTCCGGTCCATGATCGCCTCGCCGGAGGGGCCGACGGCGGCGACTTGCTTCAGCCCGCCGAAGCGCGTCCCGTGCCCGGCGGCGAGGACGACGAGCTTCACCGCGCGCACCGCGGTGCCGGACGGAGCGAGCCTACGAGCCGTTCGTGGATCGGGAGATCACTGCCTGCAGTCATCGCAGCACTCCTCGTGTTCGAGGTGTTTGGCGGCATTTCCCGCACAGTAGCGAGGCAGGCGCGCCAAGTAAACCAGTGACGTCGATCGACGGCTCCACCTGCTCGTCCTCGGGGCCGTGGGCCCCCCGTCCGCCGCACGCGTCACGTGCCGGCGTGGTGACGCGCCGCTCGCCTCTCCGCACCCCGATCTCGTCGTGGGTGCTCGCAACCGCTCGCACCTCTCGTGGCATGAGCACGCGGTCACGTCACAGAAGCAGTGGGCGTCACCGCCCGGGCGGGTCGCTCCGGGCGTCGCCCGGCGAAGCGCACGCGCCGGACGCGCCCTCGCGGTGGTCGCACGCCGGATCACTCCCTTGTCTCAGGCACGAGCTCGCCGCGTCGAGGCTCCCCATGGGGAGGCCGCGTCGCGGCGGCGCGCGGCCTCCGCTCTGCTGCCGGCTCTCTGTGACCTCACGAGGCGTGGGCTGAGGCCTACATACGGTGGGCGCACGGGGTCCTAGGGGCGCGCGCGGGAAAAAAATCTCTGGTCGCCGGACACGGCGATTCTCGTCGTCTTGCCACGCTCGTCGGTGATGACGACGCGTCGCGTGAGATTATTCGGATTCCGTTATTGGCGATATCTCTCTAGGGAGTTAGACAACCACTCTACGTGAGATTACTGGCCGATTGAGCGTCAGCGGTGGGAGGCGGGGTAGTTGATTTACCTGGCCTCCCTTGTATAACCTGCGACTCACAAGCGGTCGGCGGGGTCGGCGTGCGAGCGTCACGACAGCGAGGCCCTGTCACAGAGCGGGTATGCGCCGAGATCGAAAGCGATATGGCTGCGGTCACAGGTTCGCAATCCGAGTGAATAATTGGCACCGAATCAGGAAATGAACCCTACAGAGATGACCTCGGAGGAAAGTATCGTGAACCACGTCGAGGAGCGCCGCGGTGCACCGTTCGCAGTGGAGAGCCTGGGTGCGTACCGCGAGGCGCGCTCCGCAGCGGCGTCGCAGGGACGTGCAGCCGGCCGCGTGAAGATCTCCGTCGCGATGGCCGCTCGCAACGAGCAGCGCACGATCGAGCGGGCCATCACGGAGGTGCTCGCGGTGCGAGGCGAGTTCGAGCTCGAGCTCATCGTCGTCGACGACGGGAGCACCGACTCGACGCTCGAGATCGCCCGCTCCTTCGACGACCCGCGCCTCACGGTCCTCGTCCACGCGGTGAGCACCGGCAAGGGCGCCTCGATCCTCGACGCTGCCTCCGTCGCGACGGGCACGCACCTTCTCGTCTTCGACGCCGATCTCGAGTACTCGGCCGACGACATACCCTCGCTCGTCGAGCCCGTGCTCGCCGGCAGCGCGAGCGTCGTCTACGGCGCACGGGTGCGCGGCTCGCGCACCGTGTTCCCCTCGTTCACCTACGCGATGGGCTCGAAGGCGACGACGATCTTCGCGAACGTCGTCTTCAACTCCTGGGTCACGGACATGCACACGTGCCTGAAGCTCGTGCCCCTCGCGCTGTTCCGCCAGCTCTCGCTATCACAGCGTGGCTTCGGCCTCGACACCGAGATCACGGGCGAGCTTCTCCGCCGGGGCCTTCGTCCCTACGAGGTGCCCTGCGCCTACCACGGCCGCTCGGTCGCCGAGGGCAAGAAGATCTCGCCACGCGACGGCATCGAGTGCCTGAAGGTCGTCCTCCAGGTGCGCCTTCGCGGGCGTGTCAGCGAGCCCTACCTCGACGTCGCGCCGATCCGGGCGCTCCCGGTCGGTGCGGAGTCCCTCCCCGAGCGCCGCCGCTCCGCCCGGGCGCGCTCCCGCGAGCTCGTCACGGCCGAGTCCCGGGTCGCGGACGGCGCAGGGCTCGTCGCGGGAGCGGTCGGCTCGCAGGCTCGCTGAGACCGACGACGAGACGATGTGCTAGCGCCGCTCGTCTCTCTCGGCCACGCCCGCCCGCACGAGCGGGAGCAGCCTCGTGCCGAACTCCACGGCGTCCTCGAGCGGGTCGAAGCCCCGGAGCAAGAGCGTCGTGATCCCGATGTCGTAGTAGGCGAGCAGCGCGTCCGCGACCTGCTCCGGCGTGCCGACGAGCGCGGTCGAGTTGCCCGCCGCGCCCGTGAGGTGCGCGACCTTCATCCACAGCCGCTCGTCGAAGACGTCGCGCTCGGCCGACATCTCGATGAGGCGCTTGCGCCCGATCGAGGTCGTGCCACCGAGGTCGCGTTCGACCGCGTAGGTCGCGTGGCCCGCGCCGCCGAGGCCGGCGTAGCTCGCGCCGTCGCCCTGCGAGCGCTCGCGGGCGAGCGCGATGCGCGCGGCAGTCGTCGCGGCGATCTGCTCGGCGCGCTCCCACGCCTCGCCTTCGCTGTCGGCGATGATCGGCCGCAGGGAGATGCTGTAGCGAAGCGCTCGCCCGACTCGTGCCGCCGCGGCGTCGATCGTGGCCTTGCGGGCGGCGACGGCGTCGCGCGGCTCGCCCCAGAACGCGTAGACGTCCGCGTGTGCCGCGCCGACCTCGATCGCCGGCCCGGACGCGCCTGCGAAGTAGAGCGGGATGCCGGCCGGGGCGGGCTTCACCGAGCTGAAGATCGCCTCGCCCCGGTAGAACTCGCCGTCGTGGTCGAACGGGACGTCCGCATGCCAGATCCGCCGGAGCAGCGACATGAGCTCGCCCGTGCGCCTGTAGCGGTCGTCGTGCGCGACGTAGTCGCCCTCGCGCCGCTGGTCGGCCTCGTCGCCGCCGGTGATGAGGTGGACCGCGACGCGGCCGCCTCCGGTGAGCTGGTCGAGCGTCGCGGCCATGCGAGCGAGCACGGTCGGCGCGACGAAGCCGGGCCGGTGCGCGACGAGCACCTTCAGCGACGCGGTTGCGTGCAGGACGCTCGAGGCGACCGCCCATCCCTCGGGCCCGACGGCCCCGTAGCCGACGAGGACGCGGTCGAAGCCCGCGTCGTCGTGCGCCCTCGAGATCGCCGTGAGGTAGGAGGGGTCGACGACCGGGCCGTCGGTCCAGTCGACGACGGGGCCGTCGACGAGCGGGCCCTTGATCTCGGACGCGTCGCGCGTCCCGACCATGCCGATGATCTCGACGGGAATGTCCCACCTCCTTGGCGGCCCGTGTGGCGGCGGGCGACGACGCTTCGTGACCCATCGCTAACGGCAGGGCCGGCGCCGGTCTCCAGCAGGCCGGCGAGCCCGTGCACGGTACTATCACCCCTGCTGGTCGAGAGGAGCGACGCGATGCACGAGGGACCCCTCCGGTGAGCGCGCACAGCTCTGATCGCGAGCTCCCGCACAGCTCTGATCGCGAGCTCCCGCTCGTCGCCGTCGGCTACGGGCCGCGGTGCGTGCCGGTGATGCACCTCGTCGAGGCCGCGACGGGGCTTTGCGACCTTCTCTGGCTCGTCGACGCGAGCCTCCCCGAGATGGCCCAGATGGCGGAGCTGCTTCGGCGCTTCGGTCCGGTGGTCGACGTCGCCGGACGTGACGGCTCGGCGATCTCGGAGGCGCTCGCGCCGTTCGGGCCGGCCGGCATCGCGTCCTACCTCGACGCCGGCATGGTCGAGTACGCGGTCGCCGCGGAGTCGCTCGGGCTCGCGTTCCACTCCCCGTCGACCGCGAGGTCGCTCGTCGACAAGGCGGCCCAGCGGTCGGTCGTCGCCGCGGCCGGCCTCGTCGTGCCGCGGTGCGTCGTCGTCGCGACCGGTCCGGTGGAGCGCGCCCTCACGCCCGAACTGCTCGACGGCGTCACGTGGCCCGCGATGGTGAAGCCTCGCTCGGCGCAGGGGAGCCGCCACACCTTCCTCGCACACAGCGCGGCGCACGCGGCGGAGCTGCTCGTGGCGCTCGGTCCGGGGCGCGAGGAGATGGTCGTCGAGGGCTACATCGCGAGCGACCCCGAGCGCGCCGGCGGTCCGTTCGCGGACTACCTCTCGGTCGAGAGCATCGTCTCGCACGGCTGCGTGAGCCATCTCGCCCTCACGGGGCGCTTCCCGCTCGCGGAGAACTTCCGCGAGACGGGCTTTTTCATCCCCGCCGCCGTCGGCCACGACGAGCGCGACGAGGTGCTCCGGCTCGCGAGCGCCGCGATCGCCGCGATCGGCGTGCGCGACGGCTGCCTGCACACCGAGGTGAAGCTCACCTCAAACGGCCCCCGGCTCATCGAGGTCAACGGCCGCATCGGTGGAGGGGTGCACGAGATGCTCGCGCGCGCCGCGGGCCTGCCCCTCCTCGAGCTCACGCTTCGCGTCGCGCTGCGAGAGGACGTGCGGGTCGACGGGCCGGTCGCGACGAGCCGCATCGGCTACCGCTTCTTCCTCCAGCCCCCGGCCCGCTCGACGACGATTAGCGAGATCGCGGGCGTCGACGCGATCACGGACCACCCCGGCGTCGACGCGGTGAGCATCCACCAGCGTCCCGGCGCGGACCTCGACTGGCGCGACGGATCGCGGAGCCACATCCTCGCGGTCGTCGGCTCCGCGGGTGACCACGACGAGCTCGTCGCTGTGAGCCGGCTCCTCGAGGAGGAGGTCACGGTCACCTACGCCGAGGCACTCGCCTAGGTGCCCGTCGCGCCGGAACGCCCGGGAGGCGCGGGCGCCCGGGGCGCCCGGTGGCCACGTCGCCGGTGCGCGTTCGTCAACAACATGCCCGACTCGGCCGTGCTGCACACCGAGCGGCAGTTCGCCGGCCTCCTTGCGGCCGCGTCTGGACCGCTCGAGGTCGAGATGCGCGGCTTCGCCCTCCCGTCGCTCATCCGCTCGCCGGAGATGGCTGGCTACGTCGCGCGGAAGTACTCCCCGCTCTCGGAGCTCGCGCGCTTCGAGCCCGATGTGGTCGTCGTCACGGGATCCGAGCCGCTCTCGCCGAGCCTCGCGGACGAGACGTACTTCGCCGAGCTCGTCGGCCTCGTCGAGTGGTCCGTCGCGCACGCCTCGTCGCTCGTGCTCTCGTGTCTCGCCGCGCACGCGGCGCTGCTCGCGCTCGACGGCATCGAGCGCTCCCGGCTCCCCGAGAAGGCCACGGGCGTCTTCGCGCAGCGGGTCGCGGGCGCGCACGCGCTTACCGCCGGCATCGCTCGCGACGTCGTGCTCCCCCACTCCCGGCTCAACGACGTCGCGAGCTCTGCCGTCGAGGACGCGGGCTACGAGGTGCTCGCCGGCTCCGAGGAGATCGGATGGGGCGTCGCCGCGAGGACGGTCGGCCACTGCGAGCTCGTGCTCCTCCAGGGGCACCCCGAGTACGACGCGTCGAGCCTGATCCGCGAGTACCGCCGGGACGTCGACCGCTTCCTCGCCGGCGCGTCCACGGCACTCCCGGTGCTTCCCGTCGCGTGCGTGGCCCCGGCGGACAGCGCCGCGCTCGAGCGGTTCCACGAGCGGATCGTGGAGGGCGATCGGAGCCTTCACGGGGCGCTACCATTTGACGACCTCGCGAAGCGGGCGCCGTGGCCGTGGAGGGCGACGGCGACGAAGCTCTTCACGAACTGGCTCGCCGTGTCGTTGGAGCGGTCCGGCATCTCGATGCCCGCGGCAGGCGCCGGTGGGCCTCGACCCGACCCGCAGGAGTGAGGACTCGGTGCACGACGAGACGATCGCGATCCACGGCGGGTACGTCGCCGACTCGACTCGTGCGGTCGCGGTCCCCATCTACCAGACGGTCGCGCACGACTTCGTCGACGCCGACCACGCGGCCGCGCTGTTCGACCTCGAGCTGCCGGGCTTCCACTACAACCGGATAAACAACCCGACGAACGAGGTGCTCGAGCGCCGCATGGCGGCCCTCGAGGGAGGCTCGGCCGCGCTCGCGGTCGCGTCCGGAGCCGCGGCGGTGAGCTACGCGGTCCTCACTGCCGCGAGCCCGGGGTCCAATCTCGTCGTCGCGCCCCAGCTCTACGGCGCGACGTTCACCTACTTCGTCCACGTGCTCCCGGGCTACGGGATCGAGTGCCGCCTCGCCCCCGACGACCGGGCCGAGTCGATCGCGCCGCTCATCGACGACCGCACGTGCGCGGTCTTCTGCGAGTCGATCGGCAATCCCGCGGGCAACGTCGTCGACCTCGAGGCGGTCTCGTCGGTCGCGCACGACCGCGGGGTGCCCCTCGTCGTCGACAACACGGTCGCGACGCCGCTCATGTTGAAGCCGATCGAGCACGGCGCGGACGTCGTCGTCCACTCGCTCACGAAGTTCGTCGGAGGCCACGGCACGACGCTCGGAGGCGTGATCGTCGACAGTGGCCGCTTCCCCTGGACAGAGCAGCCCGGCCGCTTCCCTCAGTTCAACGAGCCGGAGCCGGCCTTCCACGACGTCGTCTTCGGCCGGGACTTCCCCGACCGCGCCTTCGCCGTGCGGGCGCGAAGCATCATGTTGCGCAACACAGGCGCGACTCTCGCCCCGATGAACGCGTTCCTCCTCCTCCAGGGGCTCGAGAGCCTCTCGGTCCGCCTCGAGCGTCACGAGCGCAACGCGCGAGCCGTCGCGAGCTTCCTCGCGGCCGACGAGCGGGTCGCGTGGGTGAGCTTCGCGGGCTTCCCCGACCACCCGCACTACGCGCTCGCGCAGCGGTACCTGAAGGGGCGCGTGCCCTCGATCATCACCTTCGGCGTCGCCGGCGGCTACGACGCCGGGCTCGAGCTGTTCAACGCGCTCGAGCTGTTCAAGAGGCTCGTGAACCTCGGGGACGCGAAGTCCCTCGTCGCGCACCCTGCGTCGACGACACATCGCCAGCTGCGCCCGGACGAGCTCGCCGCCGCGGGAATCGCGCCGGAGACGATCCGGCTCTCGATCGGCCTCGAGCACCCGGACGACCTCTGCGCGGACCTCGACCAGGCGCTCGAGCGCGCGACGGCGAGATGACGGCCGCGGTCGAGGGCTCGCCCCGATGCGAGGTGCCGCTGCGGATCGCGGTGATCCACCACCCGCGCTCGATGCTGCCGATGGCACTTTACGAGAAGGTGCGCGCGGCCGCCGAGCTGATCTTCGTGCTCGACGACGAGTGCGCGACCGACCCCACCGCTCTCCGCGTGCTCGGGCGCTTCGGGACGACGGTCGACGTCTCCGGGCTCGACCCCGAGGCCGCGGCGTACCGGATCGCGGAGCACCGCCCCGACGGCGTCGTCGCGGTGATCGACGAGCTGCTTGAGCGCGCCGCGGCGATCGCCGCACTCCTCGGCCTGCCCTACCACTCGCCCCACACCGCGAACGCGCTCGCGGACAAGCGCCTGCAGCGCGAGGTGCTGCGGCGGGCCGGGGTCGCGGGGCCGCGCTTCGCGCCGCTCGTCGCGGGGCTGTCGCGCGGGCGCGCAGCGGAGCTCGCTCGCACGGTCGGCGTCCCCGCCGTCCTCAAGCCCGCCCGCGGCGCGGGCAGCCGGGGGATGCGTCTCGTCGGCGGCACCGACGACCTCCTCGCGCAGCTCCGCGGCGAGCCCGACGGGTCGGCGTACGTGCTCGAGGAGTACCTCGCCGACGACCCCGAGATCGACGCGCGCTTCGGCAGCTACGTATCGGTCGAGAGCGTCGTGAGCGCGGGCACGCTCAGCCACGCCGGGATCACCGGGCGGCTCCCGATCGCCGACCACTTTCGCGAGACGGGCACCTTCGCCCCTGCGGCGCTGTCCGCGACCGGCGAGGCGGCAGTGCTCCGCCTCGTCGAGGATGCGCTGCGCGCGCTCGAGGTGACTGACGCCGTCGTGAACACCGAGGTCAAGCTCACACCGACGGGCCCGCGCATCGTCGAGGTGAACGGGCGCCTCGGCGGGCGCGGGCCGTTCGTCGTCCAGCGCGCCTCGGGGGTCAACCTGTTCGAGATCGCGTGCCGGGTCGCGGCCGGCGTGCCCGTCCGCCTCGACGGGCTCGCGCCGTGCGACGGGGTCGCCTACATCGTCATGGTGCAGCCCCCCGAGCACGCGCGGCGCGTCGTGTCGGTGGACGGGCTCGAGGCGCTCACGTCGATCGAGGGGGTCGAGGCCGTGCGCCTCGACCGCGCTCCGGGCGATCCGGTCGACTGGCGCGACGGCACCGAAGCCCACGTGCTCGTCGTCCGCGGACGCGCGGCCGACCATTCGGCGCTCCTCTCGAGCGCCGCGGCGATCGAGCGTGACGTGCGCTTTTCCTACGAGGAGGAACCTCGGGCCACGCCGTGACGTAGCGGTCTCCCGGACCTCAGCCGACGATGGCCTCGACGCACGCCTGCGCGTCGAGCACGGCCCGGATCCGGCTCCGCGGCGACGGCAGGTAGTGGGTGAAGTAGCGCACGCCTTCTGTGAGCACGCCGAGGAGGAAGATGCTCGGCTGGAGGCGCCCCTCGCTGTCATAGGGGTGGAACGACTCGCTGATCGCCACGCTTCCGACCGGGGTGTCCCCGTAGCAGAACTGCGTGAGACGCCCCTTCGAGTAGAGGTGGCGCAGCAGTGGCGACGCGGAGCGCGCGAGGGACGGCATGTCGAGGTGGCCGCGCACGACCGCGCTCACGCGCGAGGCGTGCAGGCGCTCGAGCTGGGTCGAGCGGACGACGACGCTCCCGTCGGGCGCGGCGCTCAGCTCGGGCGAGGGACCGAAGGCGACGCGCACGACGCCTGCGTCCATCAGCGCGAGGAGCTGCGTCGAGCGGAGCGGCGGCGGGCCCGCCTCGAGGCGGTTGATCCTCTTGCGCACGTTCGACTGGAAGTCCACGTAGGAGTCGAGCGAGAGACCCCCGTACTCGATGACCGACCTCAGCTGGTCGCGAAGGATCCTCATGACCTCCTGCGCGGCCTTCACCGGGCTGCCGCCCGGCGTGAGCGCCTCCTCGAGGTCGGTCTCGACCATGGAGTAGAAGCGGGACTCGTAGTCGGCCGACGACTCGTAGCGAGCCCCGGAGCCGGCGAACAGGTGCATCTCGGGGTCGAACTCGCCGTCGACGCGCCCGAGATCCTCGACGCGCTTCGCGAAGTGGCCGTCGAGCCACGCCTCTCCGAGCGAGCGGCGCACCTCGCGCGACGCGGACGGCCCCGCGCGAAGATGCGCCGCGTGCGTGAGGTAGCGGCACTGCATCTCCGCGTAGAGAAGTGGCAGGAGCTCGCCGCGGAAGTCGACCTTCTTACGCGACCCCCCGGGCCGCGCGCCGGAGAGGGAGGCGAAGGCCTCGGGCGTGCAGACGATCGGCTCGTAGTCACCTGTCGGGTCGACTCCGTGGGCGGACTTCGCGCAGTAGGGGACGCCGGAGCGCGAGTAGAGGTGGATCGTCGGCTCGCGGCCGGAGCGGACGTAGCGCACGCGGGGCCCCGAGCCGCTGTAGTCGCCGCCGCGCCCGATGGTCATCGCGGTCACGAGGTCGTACGCGACGAGCCCCATCCCCGCGATCGCGACAGCTGCACCGGGCGGGGTGAAGTCCGCGAAGAACTCGACCGGATATGGCCTGCGGTAGGAGACGCCGCCGGGAGCGCCCGCCGGCTCCTCGTTCCAGGTGTGGCCGGACGTCATGACGACGTGGTCGACGCTGAGCGTGCTGCCGTCGTCGAGAAGGACTCGCTCGCGCCCGCCCGCCGCGGCGACGACGTCGAGGACCGACTGCTCGTGCCGGACGATCTCGAGGTTCGCGGGCGCGCTTTCGACGAGCTCGGTGTAGAACCAGTCGAGGTACTCCCCCATGAGCCGGCGCGGGAGGAAGTCCTCGGCGACGATCGGCGCGCCGGAGCCGCCGACGACGCACTCGTGGCCCTGCCAGCGATATCCGCGATCGACCGCCCACTCGACGAGGCTCTTCGCGTACGGTGGGTCGACGCCGTCGTCGGGAGCCGCGTAGAGCGCGAGCTGGCCGCACGGGTTGTTGAGCACGAGGTAGTCGGGCTGGCGCTGGCTGTAGACGCCGCCGCCGAGCGGCCCGGGCTGCACGACGTGGACGCGGATCGACCGGCCGGTGATGCGCGCGCGGCTGACCGTGCGCTCGAGGACCGAGAGGCCCCAGGCGCCGAGCCCGACGATCGAGAACTCGATCATGCGCTCGCCCCCTTCACCGTCGACACCTCCGTGCGCGCGCACTCACGCTAGGTGAGTGACGGTCGTGCGGGACGGGGAATTGAGCGGGCCCGGGTGAGCCGAGCGGCCGGCACCCGTCGGCTCGACCGCTCGAGACGTGCGCGCCTCACCTCCTCGGCGCGCCCGCGACGGTTGCGACGCTCTCGCACGCGGCCAGCGCGCGCTCAGCTGCGCGGCGCATCTCGAGCGCCGCGCACGAGCTCGCCGGGGAGCTCGCCGGAGTGGCTCGCGCCCTCGAAGGTGACCTGCCCCGACTTCACCGTGTAGCGGTATCCCGTCGCGTCCTGGAGGAGGCGCCGCCCGCCCGCCGGGAGGTCGGTCGCGATGACCGGTGGACGGCATCGCAGCGCCTCGAGGTCGATGACGTTCAGGTCGGCGAGGTACCCGGGGGCGAGGACGCCGCGGTCGAGCCATCCGACGTGCTCGGCGGGGCGGGAGGTGATCTGGCGGACGATCTCGCCGATCGGGATCGCCGTGGCGGTGCCCGCACGGTCGCGGCCCCAGAGCTCGAGGTAGCTCGTCGTCATGCTCGCGTCGCAGATCATCCCGCAGTGCGCGCCGGCGTCGGAGAGGCCGAAGAGCGCGACGGGAGAGGTGATCATCTCGTGCACGGCGTCGAGGTTGCGGTCCGCGAAGTTGAACGCAGGCCGGTAGACGAGCTGGCGGCCGCCGTTGCGGAGCATGACGTCGTAGAGGTGCTCGGCCGGCTCCTCCCCCGCGTCGCGCGCCGACGCCGCGATCGTCCGCTCCGGGGAGAGGTCGTAGTCGACGGGGTCGCCGAGCACGTACATCTCGTCGTAGGCGCCGAGGAACCTCATTCCCGCGAAGGCGTCCGGACCGGAGGTCAAGGTCACGTGCGACGCGACGATGCGGCTGCGGAGCTCGGGGTCGCGCATCGCGGCGACGCGCTCCGCGAGCGGGAGGGCGGCGATCCTCTGGTAGGCACGGCACGGGGTGAACGGGTTCGCCGTGGCCTCGAGGCCGAGGAGCACCCCGATCGGCCTCGGCGCGACCTGTGCCTTGACGTCGAGGCCCGAGGCCCGAAGTGCGGCTGTGTGGTCGAGAAGCGCGCGCCAGCGCTCGGGGACCTCGGGGAACTGCTGGACCGTGAAGCTCAGCGGCCGGGCGCTCACCCTCGCGAGCTCGCCGATGAGGTCGAGCTCGCGCCTCGCGAACTCCTCGTCGGGCGAGCGGTAGCAGTCGGAGAGCAGCTGGATGACGCCGCGGCCCCTCGCGCCGAGGACGGCCGCGAGCGCGACGAGCTCGCGTGCCCCCGCGCGAAGCGTCCCGAGGTTCTCCCCGGCGCTCGTGCGGTGGAGCTCGGTGCGCGACGTCGAGAGCCCGATCGCCCCTGAGGCGATCCCGCTGTCGACGAGCTCCGCCATGCGAGCGAGCTCCGCGTCGCTCGGTGCCTCGTCGGGGTCCGCGCCCCGGTCGCCCATCACGTACGCGCGAAGCGGTGCGTGGGGCACGTGGGTGCCGACGTCGATCGCCCGCGGCTGGCGCTCGAGCGCGTCCATGAACTCGGGGAAGGACTCCCACTCCCAGCGCAGGCCCTCGGCGAGCGCGGTCCCCGGGATGTCCTCGACCCCCTCCATCATCGCGATGAGCCAGTCGTGACGGCTCGTCTCGACGGGCGCGAAGCCGACGCCGCAGTTGCCCATGACGACGCTCGTCACGCCGTGGGCGGAGGACGGCGCGAGGAGCGGGTCCCAGGTCGCCTGGCCGTCGAAGTGCGTGTGAAGGTCAACGAACCCCGGGGTCACGAGCAAGCCGCCGGCGTCGAGCTCGCGCCTCGCTCGACCGAGATGGGCGCCGACCTCGACAATCCTCGTGCCGGCGATCGCGACGTCGCACGGCCGGGGCGGTGCCCCTGTCCCGTCCGCGACGAGCCCGCCGCGGACCACGAGGTCGTGCACCGAGCCAGCCTACCGGCCGAGCAGCGTGCGGACCCGGTGCGGCCAGGTGCGCGGCGACGTCCCGTAGCGCCAGACGAGGGCGAGCGCGATCCGCTCGAGGCCGAAGCCACAGCACGTGCTGTGAGCCGGCGCACCGTCTGAGGCCATGATCTCGAACACGGTGGCGAAGTGGTCGCGATGGCGGTTCGTCGAGGCGAGCGCGGTGAGCGCCGTCGCCCCGCTCGTCGGCGCGAGGATCTCGTGCTTCAAGCCCTCCTCGAGCTGCAGCGCGGCGAGCGCCGTGCCCGCGCGGCCGAAGAAGGGGTCGTTCGCGACGTCGACGGTCACCTCGAGACCGAGGCTCGAGAGCAGCTCCGCGCCGCGGGCGTGCCAGAGCTCGCGGTGCGCGTTCGCCCCCGGCTCCTCGCCGACAAAGACGTACTCGTGCATGCGGAAGGCCTGCAGGCGAGCGGGATCGCTCGACGGCTCATGCCGGAACGCGTAGCCGCAGAGGTCGAAGCGCCGACCCCCGGGCGGCAAGGTCCCCGTGAGCGTCGCGTAGAGGGGGTGGCACACCGCGGGGCACAGCGCGAGACCGGTGCGCGACAGCTTGCTCCCCCAGTCGCCGCCGGCGTCGAGGGCGTCGAGGAGCCCTCGATGCTCGGCCTGCCCGCCCTCGAAGGTGCGCACGACCCCGAGGAGGTGGGGAAATCCCTGCATGTACCCCGTGGCCTCGATCGAGCTCATAGCCATGACGGGCGGGAAATCGACGCGCTCGGCGCCCTGGTCGTGCCCCGCCGCGGAGATGAGGCCGTCGACGCCCGCGACGACGCCGGCGAGCTCCGACGAGAGGCCGTAGACGCCGTCTACACCCGATGGGCGAAGCAGGCCGGCGGCGAGCAACGCGTCGCGCTGGCTCGCGTGCAGCTGCTCGTCGTCGTGCTCACCCACGAGCGGCGGGAGACGCGCCGTCAGCGACGCCGAGCTCGACGAGCGCGGCGCGCATCGAGCCGATCGACTCGAAGGTCGCCCGTGTCAGCATCGAGTCGAGGAACTCGACCTCGAAGGTCTCCTCGAGGGCGAGCATGACGTTGACGCTCGCGTGCGACGTGAGCCCGCGGACGTAGAGGTCGTCGAGATCGCCGATCTCCTCGACAGGGGTCACGAGGCGGCCGTAGGACTCGAGCACCCGACGGATCTGCTGCGTCAGCTCCATCGCGAGTCCTCGGGGCATGGCGAGCTCTCGGGGCATGGCGAGCCCTCGGGGCATGGCGAGCCCTCGGGGTCGAGCGGAGCCGCGCCGCACAGCGCGACGACGAACGCGATCGCGACGTCGTGCTCGTGGCTCATCGAGAGCGCGATGTCGGCGATCCCCGCGCGCTCGGCCATCGTCTTCGCCCCGCGGTGCAACGCGAGCATGCAGCCTCCCGACGCGACGCGGCACACCTCGACGTCGGTCCACGCGGGCTGCTCGCTCCCCACTGCGAGGAGCTTGAAGGTCGCCTCCTTGGCGGCGAAGCGAGCGGCGAGGCTCCTGGCGCGCACGTCGGCGTCGGTCGCGTCCGACTCTCGGACTTCGCGCTCTGTGAACAGCCGGCGCAGGTACCGGTCGCCGAAGCGCGCGAGGCTGGAGGCGACGTCCCTGACGCTCGCGACGTCGACCCCGCATCGGACCGAGTCGTGGTGCGAGCCCGCCGTCGCGATGGGGGTGAGCTCCGGCGGCGGGTGCCGCGGCGAGGTCGAGGTGAGAAGTGACATGGCCGCCATCCTAGGGCTTACGCCCTCGGCGAAGGCGTGGGCGCAAGGCGCGCGCGCTGGTCGCCGTCTCGTCCTCGTATGCCACCCGTCGCCCGTCGGCGTGCCGCGCTCACGGCGCGACGGTTCGGGCGAGGGCTCTCGCGGGCTGCGCGGTCAGCTGTCGGCGGAGCCGAACACGTAGTCGTCGAGCCGGCGCGTGATCTCCCGGCGAGAGCCCGCGAGCATGAGCGCGTGGTCGAGCGAGTCGACGACCTCGAGGTGGAGCAGGCCGGACCGCTGCCGCGCGCGCAGGGCCAAGCGGCCACGGCCGACGTAGGGGACGGCCTCGTCCCCGCCGCACACGAGGAAGGTCTCCGTGCCTTGCTCGAGGAGCGGGTCGAACGCGCGGATCGCGTAGGTGTAGAGGCCGAGCCGGTCGAGGAGCCACCACGCGGCGCCGGGCATCAGGCGGTGCGCGAGGTGGACCGCTCCGGACCTGCCGATGAGCCGCCTGCTTATCGGGTCCGCCCGCCTGACCGCCCGGCGCCAGGTCTGCGCGGCGGAGGCCGTCGGCGCGTCACGAAAGGTGCTCGCGATCGGCACCGCAGGATTGAGCAGCCACACGGCCCGCGACTTGAGCACGACCGCGGCGTCCGCGGCGTGGTAGGCGCCGGAGCACACGCCGACGAGCACGACACGGGAGGGGTCGTCAGGTGCGAGGTAGCGGGCCGCGACGACGACGTCGCCGACGCCGCCAGGTGGGTAGGCGTCGTAGCGGGTCGCGCCGGGGCTCGCCGCGCTGTCGCCGATGCCGCTCAGGTCGAGCCTGAGGACGCGGAGGCCCTTCGCGGCCCAGCTCCGGCCGAGGTCGACCCACATGCGCGACGGGCCGGTACGGCGATCGCCGCCGAGACTGAGGAGCAGGATCGCTGGAGCCGTCTCGCGGCCGCCGCCGGCCTCCGCGCCGGGAGCGCCGCCGGCCTCAGCGCCGCCGGGTGGCTCGCTCACGATCCCGAACAGCCCGCCTGGATCGATGGTCACGGGACGCTCGACGACCTCGTGGCCCCCCGCCCATCCGGTCACGACCGCCGAGCCCCACGCGCCCGGGGGCGCCATCGGCGCCACCGGCACGCCCTTCGCGCCGAGGAGCGCGCCGACGCACCACCGTGACAGCCGCTCCAGTGTCTCCGCGGGCGTGTACGGGGCCTTGGCCTCGAGGAACGCATGCTGCTCGGGGGCGTCCTCGAAGGCGACATCGCTCGTCGAGAGCCGCTCGCGAAGGACGTCGTCGTCCCCCGAGCCCGAGCGGGCGAGCACGAGCACCCGAGGTGCGAGCGGGCCCCCGTGCTCGACGAGCTCGAGAGCTCGAAGAGAGCTCGCGAGCCCAGTCGTGAGCTGCATCGACGGGATCTCCATCGACCCGGCGGGATCGCGCGGCGCCTCGTCCGATCCGGACATCACCGAGCTGAGCAGCCGCTGCTCGCGAAGGTAGCGCCGGCCCGAGACGCACGGGTCCCAGAGCGCGAGCACATGTGGCGAGACCCGTGGCGCCACGTGAGCGGCGAGCAGCGCGCCGATCCGCAATCCCACGAGCCCGACGTCGCTCACGCCCGTGCTGCGAACGAGAGCGACCGCGGCCTCGATGTCGCGTGCCCACGTCTCGACGCCAGGCACGTCCTCGGGCGTCCCCGCGGAGTCCCCCGTCCCTGTGTAGTCGAAGCGGAGCACGACGAACCCCGCCGCAGCGAGGTGCTCGGCGAGCAAGGTGAAGCCTCTGTAGCCGGGACGGTTGTCGTTGCCGATCGGCGGGCAGAGCACGAACCCGCCGGCGGCGTGCTCGGGAAGATGCAGGAAACCGAAGAGCCTCATGTCCTCGGGTCCGAACCAGATCGGGAACGCCGTCAACGACCGAATGCCACCTTTCCTCGCCTGCGCACCGGCCTGTGCCCTCGCCTGCGCGACTCCGTGCCCCATGCGCGGCCGAGGTCGCCGGCCCATCCACGCACCCCAGAGCACGTGATGCACCGACGTGACGCTAGTCACGGCCGATCGTCGCGCATCGGTGCCACGACGGTCACGGCTCGTCGGAGCCCACCCTAGAGCGTCGCGCGTTCCGCGAGGAGGTCCGTCGCCGTGGAGGGCGCCTGGCGCGTCCGACGCGCGACGCGCCTCTCCCCGTCGCTCGCGCGCTCCCGGCTCGTCCGGCCCTCACGGGCCGGGCGGCTGCGGGCTACCGCGCGAGCGCGCGTCCGCTCACCCGAACGCGGCCTTGTAGGCGGCGAGCGACGCCGGGTACTGGGTCCCGAGCGGCAGCGTCCCCTGGGCGCCGGTGTCGAAGTACGACTGGAACGCGACGTCGTTCGTGTGGACGTAGCTCCCGATACCGGACACGTAGTACCCGTCGTCGCCGACGCCGGCGTTCGCCGCGTCGACCGGCGCCCATTCCGGGAGGCTCATCGGCTTGCCCATCTGCTGGGCGAAGCTAGTGACGGCGGTGAGCCCGTCGGGTTCGGCGATGAGGCGGTCGAAGGTCGCCGTGCTCCCTGCGCTCGGCGTCGGCGAGCTGCAGAACGCGTCGTACGCGTCGATCCCGATGATGTCGACGGAGGAGCTCCCAGGGTAGAGGTTCGACAGCACGTCGGTGTCCACGCACGCGTTCACGTTCCAGTCGAACAGGAAGTGCGCGCCCGCGACGGCCCGCATCGCGCCGACCTCTTGCGCGTAGCAGTGCGCCCACGCCTGCTGCTCTTGCACGGTCGACCCCGCGTAGTCGTTCTCCCAGCTGCCGTTCATCTCGGCGCCGAGGCGGATGGTCGACGATCCGAAGCCCGTCGACACGAGCTCGGTCGCGAGCTGCGTCGCGTAGGTGTTGTAGGCGCCGGAGTCACACGTCGTCTCCCACGCGAGCGGGTTCGCGCAGACCGACGTGCACACCGAGTCCGGGATGAGCTGCTGGGTGAGGATGATGGTCCGGTTCGTCGGGTCCGCGGCGAGCCACTGGGAGAAGCCGAATGAGTTCGTGACCCACGGCGCGATCCAGTCGTTCCACGTCGGGTCCGCGTTGCTGAACGTCTCGATGCAGTTGTAGTTGATCCCCGTCAGCTGGTCGACTGCGGTCAGCGCAGCGGCCCACCCGCTCGAGCCCGTGTAGACGCACGTCGTCTTCGAGTTGCCCGCGAGGATGACGCCTGACGGGTTCGACGTGCTCGGCGTCGTGGTCGTGGTCGTGGTCGTGGTCGTGGTCGT
>DATLRJ010000128.1:0-21791 GCA_035534715.1 Acidimicrobiales bacterium
GTAGCCAGCGCCGCCGGTCACGAGGACGCGCATCGCGTGGCGCTCCGTCGAGGCGCCGCCGGGCTCGGTCACGGTGCCTCATCCGGGATGGTTCCGGGATGTGCAGGGCCGGAGCGTTTAGTGCCGGGACGTGCGGTGCCGGGACGTGCGGTGCCGGGACGTTTAGTGCCGGGGGGCGCGTCACCGAGCTCGCGAAGGCGGGCGGCCGCGCGCTCGGGCAGGACGTCGTTCGCGAACGCGTCCATCCCCGACTCCGACGCGGCGAGATACTTGAGCTTGTCCGCGGTGCGCCTCGGCGTGAACAGCTCGAGGTGGAGCGCGAACTCGGCGCGCCCGCGCCGAACCGGCGCCTGGTGCCACCCCGACACATAGGGAGTCCTTCCGCCGAAGAGCCGGTCGACGCGCGTGAGGACGTCGCGATAGATCGAGACGAAACCGTCCCGCTCCGAGTCGTCCAGCGCGGGGAGGTCCGGCACCCGGCGGTGGGGGTACAGGTGCACTTCGTAGGGCCAGCGCGCGGCATGCGGGACGAACGCCGTCCACGACGCGTTCGACGTGACGACGCGGGCGCCTCCGGCGCGCTCGGCCTCGAGGACGTCGTCGAAGAGGTTTCGTCCCGTGCGTCGCGCGTAGGCACCGACGGACGCGAGGACGCGCTCGGTCCTCGGCGTGACGAACGGGTACGCGTATATCTGGCCGTGCGGGTGCTGCAGGGTCACGCCGATCTCAGCGCCGCGGTTCTCGAAGCAGAAGACCTGCTCGACAGCGGGAAGCCCCGCGAGCACTCGAGAGCGCTCGGTCCACACCTCGACGACGAGCGCGACCTGCGCCGGTCTCAGGTCGACGAGGGACGCGTCGTGGTCCGGCGAGAAGCACACGACCTCGCACCGGCCCGAGCCCGGGCGCTCCACGAGGGGGCTCGTGGCGACTGCCGGGTCGACAACCGACGCTCCAGAGCCGGACAGCGCGGGGAAGCGGTTCTCGAACACCGCGACCCCGTAGTCCGACGCGGGAATCTCGCTCAGATGGCCCGGGCGGGACGGGCACAGTGGGCAGTCGTCCGCCGCGGGGAAGTACGTCCGCTCCTGGCGGTATGCGGCGACGATCACCCAGGCGTCGAGTAACGGGTCGTAGCGCAGCTCCGAGCCCGCAGGGCGGGGCTCGAGCGGCCGGGCGTCGGTCCCCGTGCCGGTGCCGGTACGCTCCTGCGCGCCGTCGAGGTCGTAATAGATGAGCTCCCGGCCGTCCGAGAGCGTCGCGCGCTCGGTCCTCACGTCGCCCTCCATTGGACCGAGGCGCTCGGCGTGCCCGCCAAAGGGCGCGCGCCTGGACGGGCGCCACATCGCTCCACGTCCACACCCGGCCTCCCACGCCCGCCCGAGCAGCGCGCCATCCCAGTCATCTTATGACCTCGATACTCATCAGATGACTCGCCCGGCGGAGACGGTCGACGGCCACCGCGTCCCACCCGATGTGCTCGAACATCACGACGCCTGAGAGCAGCACCGATCCCGGGCCCACCGTCTCCTGGCCCGGGTGCTTCGCCGCGGAGCCGTGTGCCACCTCGACGACCCCGTGGCCAGTCACGTAGTTGATGTTGGCGCCCGGCGCGAATCCGATGTGCCGCCGTCGCCCTCGATGTATGCGATGACGGGCTCCCGCAGTACCGAGAGGTTTGCGTCCGCAGACATCGTGATCTTGTCCGCCACCGCCAGAGACTAGGCGCCGAGCGTCGAGCGCCAGTGGTGTCACGCCTCCGGCAACACCTCGTCAGGCGCCGCGGATGCTCCGGAGCAGACGCCGGCCGCGTCGAGCCGGCGTCAGGCGCGGGGCACGAGGTCGAGCGCGGTGCAGATCTCGAGGGTCGCGGCGAACTGGTTCATCGTGTAGAAGTGGAGGCCGGGCGCGCCGGCGGCGAGCAGCTCGCCGCATAGCTCCGTCGCGATCTCGACGCCGACCCGGTGAACCTCGTCGGGGTCCTCCCGAGCGGCCTCTATTCTCTCCGCGATGTCGAGCGGCACCGGTGCCCCCAGCAGCGCGGCCATGCGATCGAGCGTCCGGACACTCGTCACGGGCATCACTCCCGGGATGACCGGCCGGTCGAGGCCGAGGGCCTCGAGGTCGTCAACGAGCCGGAGGTACTCGGCGAGCCCGAAGAAGAACTGCGTGATCGCGAGGTCCGCGACGGCGAGCTTGCTCGCGAGGTGCCGCCGGTCAGTCTCGAGATCCGGCGCATCGGGGTGCCCTGCCGGGTACGCGGCGACTGCGACGCAGAATGGGCCCGCGTCGTGGACGAGCTCGACAAGCTCGATCGCGTGGCGGAGCTCACCATCCGCGAGCGGTCCCGTGGAGCCCTGAGGCGGGTCACCCCGCAGCGCGAGGACGTTCTCGATGCCCGCCTCGCGGTAGCGGGCGAGGATCGCCCCGAGCTCGGAACGCGAATGAGCCGCGCACGCGAGGTGCGCCATCGCGGTGACGTGACGGTCGCGCTGGAGCTCCACGACGAGGTCGTGCGTGCGGTCGCGAGTCGACCCGGCAGCGCCGTATGTGATCGAGGCGAAGTCCGGGCGGAGCAGCTCGAGGCGGTCGAGCGTCGCAGCGAGGCGCGCCGCCGCCGCCTCCGAGCGGGGCGGCCACAGCTCGACCGACCGGCTCGTCCCGGCCTCGAGCAGGTCGACCACTCGGCTCATGGGCGACGCACCGCGACTGCGGGACAGCCGCCGCGCACGGCGACCGGCGCGCAAGCGGCGCGCACAGCGACCGGCGCGCTAGCGGCGACCGGCGCGCAAGCGGCGCGCACGGCGACCGGCGCGCTAGCGGCGCGCACGGCGTGTCGCCGCCTTGACGGCATTGCGCAGGAGCATCGCGCGCGTCATCGGCCCGACGCCGCCGATGCGGGGCGAGAGATAGCCCGCCACGTCTCCGACATCGTCCGCCACGTCGGATAGGAGCTTGCGGCCCTCCCAGGAGACCCCCGCGGCAACGACGGCCGCCCCGGGCTTGACCATGTCCGCAGTCACGAGCCCCGCGCGCCCTGCGGCCGCGACGACGACGTCGGCGTCGCGCACGTAGTGGGCGAGATCCGCGACGCCGGTGTGCACCACGGTGACGGCCGCGTTGCAGCCCGGGCGCCGCAGCGCGAGCAGGAGCGCGAGCGGGCGTCCGATCGTGAGGCCCCGGCCGATCACGACAGCGTGCCGGCCCTCGACGGGAACGTCGTACGCGGAGAGCAGCTCGACGATCCCCGCCGGCGTGCAAGGCAGGGGGCCGGGGACCCCCATGACGAGGCGCCCGAGGTTCACCGGGTGGAGACCGTCGACGTCTTTCTCCGGGTCGACGGCGAGGAGCACCCGCCCCTCGTCGAGCCCCGCCGGCAGCGGGAGCTGGACGAGGTACGCATCGACCGCGGGGTCCGAGTTGAAGCGACGGACCGCCGCCTCGACCTCGGCCTGCGAGGCGGTGGCGGGGAGGTGCTCGTGGACCGAGGTGATGCCCACCTCCGCGCAGTCAGCGTGCTTCATCGCGACGTAGCGCGCGCTCGGCCCGTCGTCGCCGACGAGGACCGTGCCGAGCCCCGGCACGACGCCCTCGGCCTTCAACGCTGCGACCGCGTCGGTGAGCTCGGCGCGGATCCTCGCCGCGAGCGCTCCCCCGTCGAGCACGACGGCGGAGCTGGCGGGATCAATGGCGGAAATGGCGCTCTCCCGTCATGACCATCGCGATCCCCCGCTCGTCGGCCGCCGCGACGACCTCGTCGTCGCGAAGCGAACCGCCGGGCTGGACGACGACCGAGACCCCGGAGTCCACGACCGCGTCGAGGCCGTCGCGGAACGGGAAGAACGCATCGCTCGCACCGACCCCGCCGGTTGCCCGGCCCCCGGCCTTTCGCGTCGCGAGCGACGCGGCGTCGACGCGATTTTGCTGGCCACAGCCGACACCGAACACCTGACCGTCGCGCGCGAGGACGATCGCGTTGGACGAGGTCCGGGCGCACACGGTCCACGCGAGCCGGACGTCGGCCCACTGCTCTGGCGTCGGGGAGAGCGCCGTCGCGACTCGCCAGCTCTCGGGCGCCGCGAGGAACCTGTCCGGGTCCTGGACGAGCATCGCGCCGCCGACCTGGCGTAGCGCGACCCGGATAGGACCCGGTGCCGGGGCCGAGAGGGTGCGCATGTTCTTGCGTCGTGCGGCGAAGAGCGCAACGGCCTCGTCCGATATCGCCGGTGCGACAAGGACGTCCGCGAGCGCGTTCGCGACGATGACCTCGGCGAGAGCGAGGTCGACGGGCTCTGACAGAGCAACGATCCCCCCGAAGGCCGAGATCGGGTCGCACGCGAAGGCACGCTCGTACGCGACGTCGCCGCGGTCGGCAAGGGCGACGCCGCACGGGTTCGCGTGCTTGACGATCACCGCAGCCGCCGGCGCGCCACCGATCCCGACCACCTCGTGGAGCAGCCGCCACGCCGCGTCAGCGTCGAAGACGTTTAGGTAGGAAAGCTCACGGCCGCCGTGCTGGACCGCGCCGTCCAGCCACTCCGGGGGCGCCCCCGCAACCCTGTAGCGCGCGCCGTGCTGGTGGGGGTTCTCCCCGTAGCGTAGCGATGCGCTCCGCTCGAGCGTGAGGTGAATGGTCGGCGGGAGGACCTCGGCCGGCGCACGGCCCGGCCCGCCGGAGTCGAACCACCCGACGATCGCGGCGTCGTAGGCCGCGGTGTGAGCGAACGCTGCGCGCGCGAGACGCCGGCGCGTCGCGTCTCCGATCGCGCCCTCGCGGCGCAGCTCGTCCAGCACCTCGCCGTAGTCGGCGGGGTCGACGACGACAGCGACGTGGTCGTGGTTCTTCGCTGCGGCGCGCACCATCGTCGGACCGCCGACATCGATCATCTCGATCGACGGCTGCGCTGCGAACGGGTACAGGTTGCACACGACGAGGTCGATCGGCTCGATGCCCTGCGCAGAGAGGTCCTCGAGGTGGGAGGGACGCGACCGGTCCGCGAGGATGCCGCCATGGATCCCTGGGTGGAGCGTCTTCACCCTCCCATCGAGCATCTCCGGCGCTCCCGTCACGTCCGCGACCTCGCGATGGGCGATCCCCGCGTCGGACAGCGAGCGTGACGTTCCGCCGCTCGACACGATCTCCCAGCCGAGGTCCACGAGACCCGCCGCAAACGCGGTGAGCCCCGACTTGTCATACACCGAGAGCAAGGCGCGCACTCTCACTCCCCCTCGCCGGTCGCAGCGCGGTCGAGCGCGTCGACGAACGCGCGCACCGTCCGCGGGTAGAGCCGGCGCTCGACGTGCTTTATCCGTTCGTGCAGCGTCTCGACGGTGTCGCCGTCGAGGACGGGTACGGCTTCCTGGGCGAGGATCGGGCCCTCGTCGACCTCGAGCGTCGCGACGTGCACCGTGCAGCCCGTCACCTTGACACCCGCCGCGAGCGCGGCGTCGACCGCGTGCCACCCTTTGAACGACGGGAGCAGCGCGGGGTGGGTGTTGAGCACCCGTCCCGCCCACCGGTCCTGGATCGAGGGGCCGAGCACGGTGCCGAAGCCGGCCATGACGACGACGTCGCTGTGGTGGCGCTCGAGAACCGCGACAACCTCGTCGGTGTACGCGTCGCGGTCGAACCCCGCGTCGAATCGCGTCCGTTCGACGCGGGCGACGGGCACGCCGGCGCGCTCTGCGACCTTCTCGGCCCCGCATGCACGGTCCACGACGACGACCTCGACGGGAAGACCGTGCTCGATGAGCGCCTCGAGGATCGTCCCGGTACCCGACGCGAGCACCCCGATCCGCACGGACGCACGCTACCAGGAGCCCCGGTCGGCCCCGGCCGGCCTCACCGGAGCTCGCGCACCACCTCGGCCATCGCCTCCGCGGCCTCGGTCGGGTTCTTCGCGACGGTGACCCCGGCACGTGACAGCGCGGCGATCTTCGCGGCCGCCGTCCCCTTCGACCCCGAGACGATGGCCCCCGCGTGGCCCATCTTGCGGCCGGGCGGCGCGGTGACGCCCGCGATGTACGCGACGACGGGCTTGGTCATCTCGGACTGGATGAACTCCGCGGCCTGCTCCTCGGCGTCGCCACCGATCTCGCCGATCACGATGACGGCCTTGGTCTCCGGGTCCGCCTCGAACGCGGCGAGGCAGTCGACGAAGCTCGTTCCCGGCACCGGGTCGCCGCCGATGCCGACGCCGGTCGTCTGTCCGATCCCCTTCTGCGTGAGCTCGTAGAGGGCCTGGTAGAAGACCGTCCCCGACCGGCTCACGAGTCCGACGGGCCCGCCTGCGAGCGCGATGTCGCCGGAGGTGATCCCGATGTTGCACTGGCCGGCGCTGATGATCCCCGGGCAGTTCGGTCCGAGCAGCCGGCTGCCCGGAAAGTTGCGGCCGAGCGACGCGAAGACGAGCGCCTCGTCCTTCGCGGGAACGAACTCGGTGATGCACACGATGAACGCGACGCCGGCCTCGGCTGCCTCGAGGATCGCTGACGGGGCGCCCGAGGGCGGCACCGCGATGAACGACGCGTCAGCGCCGGTCGCGTCGACGGCCTCCGCGACGGACGCGAAGACGGGGATGCCTTCGATCACCTCGCCGCCACGCTTCGGGTTCGTCCCGGCGACGACGTTCGTTCCATAGTCGCGATTCCTGAGGCCGTGGTAAAGACCCTGGCCCGTCGGGCTGATGCCCTGGATCACGACCTTGGTCGTCCGGTCGACGAAGATGCTCATCGCACGACCCCCCCGGCGAGCTCGGTCGCCCGGCGCGCGGCCTCGAGCATCGTGGGCAAGGACACGAGGCGGTCGGAGCTATGGGACTCGAGGATCGCACGACCCTGCTCCGCGTTCGTGCCCTCGAGGCGGATGACGATAGGAGCCGCGATCTCGACCCCGCCCAGCGCCTGGACGATGCCGTTCGCCACCTCCTCGCCGCGCGTGATCCCTCCGAAGATGTTCACGAATATCGCCTTCACCTTGTCGTCGGTGTTGATTAGCTCGAGCGCGCTCCTCATCACCTCGGCGCTCGCGCCGCCCCCGATGTCGAGGAAGTTCGCCGGCTCCCCGCCGACCTGCTCCACGACGTCGCAGGTGCTCATCGCGAGGCCGGCGCCGTTCGCGATGATCCCGACGTAGCCGTCGAGCCCCACGTACTGCAGGCCCTTCTCCCGCGCAAGCCGGTCACGTGGGTCGAGCTCGTCGAGGTTCGCCCAGTCGGCCCACTCGGGGTGGCGGAACGCCGCGGAGTCGTCGAGGGTGACCTTCGCGTCGAGCGCGTGGACCCGGCCGTCCGGCGTGAGGATGAGCGGGTTGATCTCGACGAGGTCTGCGTCACCCTCGACATAGCACCGGTACAACTTCACGAGGACCTCCGCGACGCCCTCCTTCGCCCGGTCGTCGATGCCCGCCTCGTCGACGAGCTCCCGAGCGGTCGCGATCGAGAACCCGTCGAGCGGGTCGACGTGGCGCCGGGCGATCGCGCCGGGGTCCTCCTCGGCGACCTGCTCGATCTCGACGCCGCCCTTCGCGGAGAGCATGCACAGGTGCATCTTCGCCGAGCGGTCGAGGGTGAAGCTCGCGTAGTACTCCTTCTCGATATCCGACGACGTCTCGATCCAGAGCCGCGTGACGACGTGCCCCTTGATGTCGAGGCCGAGGATGTTCGCCGCGTGCATCTCGGCCTCGGCCCGGTCGAACGCGAGCTTCACGCCACCGGCCTTGCCGCGCCCGCCGACCTGTACCTGGGCCTTTATGGTCACGGGGTAGCCGTAGGCCTCGGCGACCGCGACGGCCTCATCGACGGTGTCAGCGGTCGCACCGGGCGAGGTCGGTATGTCGAAGCGGGCGAAGTACTGCTTGCCCTGGTACTCGTACAGATCCACCGAGCGGGGCCTCCTTGTCGTGGCGCCTGGTCCCGTCGCCGCGGTCCGCGAGGACGTCGCGACCGAGCGGGTGGTCGGGAGCGACGCCGATACTACGCAGGCGGTCCGCCGGCGGCCCAATCCGCCGGGGTTCGAGCGACGAGGAGCCCGACCACGGCGCATTGCGCCGGGGGTCCGAGCGATCAGCCCCGCGCGACGCGGACCGGGGCGAGCTTCGCGGCGAGGTTCGCCGGTAGCTCGGCGTAGTGGTCGAACGTCGCGACGAAGCTCCCTCGCCCGGAGGTCGCCGCCCGGAGCTCGACTCCGTAGCGCGTCAGCTCGCTCGTCGGCACGAGAGCCGTGATGTGCTGGCTCGCGCCGTCGCCCAGCTCGTTCGCGACGACGCGGCCGCGGCGCGTGTTCAGGTCCCCGAGCACCTCTCCCTGGAAGCGCGCAGGAACCGCGATCTCGACGAGCGACACGGGCTCGAGCACGGCGGGCGCGGCGCGCTCGATCGCCGCGGAGAACGCGATCTGCGCGGCGATCTCGAACGCTGTCTCCGAGGAGTCGACAGCGTGCGCCTTCCCGTCGTCGCACGTGACCTGGACGTCGACGACCGGCAGGCCGTGCGACCCACCGTGGGCCATCGCGCGTCGCACGCCCTTCTCGACCGCGGGGACGAACTGGCGCGGGATCGCACCGCCGACGACCTTGTCCACGAACTGGAAACCGCTGCCGCGCGGGAGCGGCTCGACGACGAGGTGGACGACCGCGTACTGGCCGTGCCCACCGGTCTGCTTCTTGTGCCTCCCCTCGGCCGCGGACTGCGCGGTGACGGTCTCGCGCAACGGGACCCTTACGTCCTCGACCTCGACCTCGACCGAGCAGATCCTGCGGAGCCGCTCGAGCACGACCTGGAGGTGCATCTCTCCCATGCCCGAGACGACGGTCTGGTGCGTCTCGTCGTCGCGCGAGACGAAGAGCGACCGGTCCTCCTGCTGGAGCTTGTGGAGCCCGTCCATGAGGCGGTCGTCGTCGCCGGCCGTGCGCGGCCTCACGGCTATTGCGTGCAGGGGCGAGGGGAGCGGGAGCGGCGCGACGACGACGGGCGCGGAGCGCGGCGCGAGCGTGTCGCCCGCGCGCACTCCCGACAGCTTCGGGACCGCGACGATGTCACCCGCGCGCGCCTCGGCGACTGGAACGAGCTCCTTGCCGCACACGGTCTCGAGGGTGTGGAGCCGGACCCCGGTGCGCGACGCCGCGTCGACGAGGGCGACGTCGGGACGCAACGTCCCCGACAGCACCTTCAACAAGGTGATCCGGCCGACGAAGGGGTCGAGGACCGTCTTGAACGCCTGTGCGAGCGGCTCGGCCGCCGCGTCGCGCACGATCTCGACGTCGCGGTCGCCGGCGCGCGCGACGACGCGGCGGCGTGGTGGGACCTCGCAGACGAGCTCGAGCAGCCGCTCGAGGCCTACTCCGGTGAGCGCCGAGCCGCAGACGACGGGGAATACCCTCTCGTCCCCGACGCCCGCCACGAGCAGACCCTCGAGCTCGCTGCTCGAGGGTGTCTCGCCACCGAGGTACCGCTCGGTCATCGCGTCGTCGGCGACGACGATCCCCTCGACGAGCTCGTCGTGGGCGCGGTGCTCGGCGACTGCCATCTCGTCGGGGACGGGCCCGGCGACCCTCCGGCCCCCGTCGTAGGTGAGGGCTTCGTCGGTGAGAAGGTCGACGACGCCGCGAAGCTCCCGCTCGGCGCCGATCGGCAGCTCCAGCGGTGCGAGCGCGGCGCCGAAGGTCGCGCGCAGCTCCTCGCAGGTCCGTTCGAACGACGCGCGGTCGCGGTCGAGCTTGTTCACAAAGACGATTCGAGGGACGTCGGCTAGGGCGCACAGCCGCCAGACGTCCTCGGTCTGTGCCTCCACACCCTCGACCGCGCTCACGACGACGATCGCGAGCTCCGCGACCGACAGCGCGAGCTCGACCTCGGGGAGGAAGTCGACGAAACCGGGCGTGTCGAGCACGTTGACCTTGTAGTCCGCGACACGCAGCGGTGCGATCGCCATCTTGAGCGACGCGCCGTGACGGAGCTCCTCCGGCTCGAAGTCGCACACCGCCGTCCCGTCCTCGACGCGGCCCGGACGAGTGATCGCGCCCGTCAGGTGCAGCAGCGCCTCGGCGAGCGTCGTCTTGCCGCTCCCCGAGTGGCCGACGAGGGCGACGTTGCGGATCCTGTCCGACGTGACGCTGAGCATGCCCGACACCTCGCTCGCCGTGCGCCGAGCCCGGGCGCCGCGCGCACGCGGCGCCCCGCGGCCGCCCACGGCTCGCCGTGCACGTCGCCGCCAGCGCCGCCCGCACCTCTCGGCGCCACGGCCGAGCGTAGCCCTGCTTCCTCGCCGGGGACCAGGGTGGCTCGAGGCGGCGGGTCAGGCCCGCTTCACCGGCGTGAGGGCGAGGAGGAAGCGCTTGCGACCGTGACGGTCGAACGCGATGAGCGCTTCGGCCTTGTCGTTCTCGCCACTCGTCTCGACGACAGTCCCCTCCCCCCAGCGCGCGTGCACGACGCGCTCTCCCGCGACAAGCCCGAGGGACTCCGCGCCGGTCGTGTGCACCGGCGACGCCCGGTGGTCCCTCGCGCCGATGTCGCGAGCGCCGAGCCCGGGCGTGCCGCGGATCGCGGAGCCGGTGAGACCGCCGAGCCCCGAGGTCGCGAACCCCGCGGAGAGCGCCCCCGACACGTCGTCGAGCAGAGTGTCGGGAATCTCCTTCACGAAGCGGCTCACGAGGCTCTCGCGAGTCACGCCGAACACGGTGCGCACGTACGTCGTCGTGAGGTACAGCAGGTCGCGCGCGCGCGTGATCCCGACGTACGCGAGACGCCGCTCCTCCTCGAGGTCGTCCGGCTCCGCGAGCGCACGCTCGTGCGGGAAGAGGCCCTCCTCCATCCCGGTGAGGAACACGACGGAGAACTCGAGGCCCTTCGCGGCGTGCAGGGTCATGAGGCTCACCCGACCGTCGCCATCGCTGAGGTCGTCGGTGGCCGCAACGAGCGCGGTCGTCGCGAGGAACGTCTCGAGGTCCTCGAAGTGCGACGCGACGGTCGCGAGCTCCTCGAGGTTGTCGAGTCGCCCCTCGGCCTCGTGCGCGCCCGCGCCGGGGGCGGCGGCCTCGACCTCGAGCACGTCTTTGTAGCCAGTCGCCGCGAGCACGCCGGCGACGATCTCGGCGGGCGGACGGGCGCCGAGATCGTGAAGCGCATCGCGCACCTCGAGGAAGGACTCGATTCCCCGGACGGACTTGCCCGTGACGCCGGCCTCGCCGCAGCGCCTGAGGGCGCTCGAGAAGTCGGTGCGCTCGCGAGCCGCGAACGCGACGATCTTCGCGACGGTCGTCGCTCCGATGCCCCGCTTCGGGACGTTGAGCACGCGCCGCAGCGAGACCTCGTCCGCGGGGTTGGCGACGAGCCGCACGTACGCGAGGACGTCGCGCACCTCCCTGCGGTCGTAAAAGCGCGCCCCCCCGACGACCTTGTACGCGAGGCCGCGAGCCGCGAGGGCTTCCTCGATGGCCCGGCTCTGCGCGTTGGTCCGGTAGAAGACCGCGACGTCGCCGAGCGCGACGCCCCGTTCGCGCCGCAGCGTCGCGATCTCGTGCGCGACGAACGTCGCCTCGTCGCGCTCGTCACCGGCGCGATAGCGGCGGATCTTGTCGCCCGGACCGAGCGCGCTCCACAGCGCCTTCTCCTGGCGCAGCACGTTGTTGCCGATGACCGCGTTCGCCGCGTCGAGGATGTGCTGAGTGGAGCGGTAGTTCTGGTCGAGCACGATGGTCCGCGCCTCGGGGAACGCGTGGGCGAAGTCGAGCAGATTGCGGACTTCGGCGCCGCGGAAGCGGTAGATGCTCTGGTCCGAGTCTCCGACGACGCACACGTTGCGGTGCACCGCACCGATCCTCGTGACGAGCTCGTTCTGAGCCCTGTTCGTGTCCTGGTACTCGTCGACGAGCACGTGCGTGAAGCGGTCCTGGTAGTACGCGAGGACCTCTGGCTCGCGCCGCAGGAGGCGCACTGCTACGCCGAGCAGGTCGTCGAAGTCCATCGCGTTCGCGAGCACGAGCCTCCGCTCGTACTCGGCGAAGGCCTCGGCGATGCGCCGCTCGTAGATCGTGTAGGCGCGCGCCTCGTACGCCGAGGAGTCGAGGAGGTCGGACTTCGCCTGGCTGATCGCCCCGAGCACCGCCCGCGGCGGGAAGCGCTTCGTGTCGACGCCGAGGTCGTCGAGGACGTGCTCGACGAGCCGCCGACTGTCGCCGTCGTCGTAGATCGAGAAGCCAGGCCGGTACCCGGCGCGCGACGCATCCCTCCTCAGGATCCTGACGCACGCCGAGTGGAACGTCGAGATCCACATAGTGCGCGCGTCGTCGCCGACGAGCTCGACGACGCGCCGGCGCATCTCGTCCGCCGCCTTGTTCGTGAAGGTGATCGCGAGCACGCGCGACGCGGGGACGCCGTTCGCGAGCAGCCACGCGATGCGCCGCGTGAGCACTCGCGTCTTGCCCGAACCCGCGCCCGCGACGACGACGAGCGGTCCGAGGCCGTGCTCGACGGCCTCGCGCTGGGACGGATTGAGGCCGTCGAGGAGCTCGCCGCGCGTTCTCGAGGGCGTCACTCCCACTCGATCGTGCCGGGCGGCTTGGACGTCACGTCGTACGCGACGCGGTTCACCCCCGGGACCTCGTTGATGATACGTGCGGAGATCGTCTCGAGCAGCTCGTAGGGAAGTCGAGCCCAGTCCGCGGTCATCGCGTCCTCGCTCGTCACGGCGCGCACGACGATCGGGTACGCGTAGGTCCTCTCGTCGCCCATCACCCCGACGGAGCGGATCGCCGGGAGCACGGCGAACGCCTGCCAGAGCTCTCGATCGAGGCCGGCGCGCCGCACCTCTTCGAGCACGATCGCGTCCGCGCTGCGGACGACCGCGACACGCTCCTGCGTCACTTCGCCGACGACGCGCACCGCGAGCCCCGGCCCGGGGAACGGCTGGCGCCAGACGATCTCCTCGGGCAGGCCGAGCTCCTCGCCGACCGCACGCACCTCGTCCTTGAACAGCAGTCGGAGCGGTTCGACGAGCTCGAGGTCCATCTCCTCGGGCAGGCCGCCGACGTTGTGGTGCGACTTGATCGTCGCGGCGTCGCCTTCCCCCGACTCGACGACGTCGGGGTAGAGCGTGCCCTGGGCGAGGAACCCGACGTCGGTGATCTCGCCCGCGACGTCCTCGAAGATCCGGATGAACAGCTCGCCGATGCGCTTGCGCTTCTCCTCGGGGTCAAGCACCCCGGCGAGGGCGGCGAAGAACCGGTCGGCCGCCTTCACGTGGACGAGGTCGACACCGAACTGGCGCCGGAAGGTGTCCTCGACCTGCTCCGCCTCGCCGGCGCGCATCAGCCCGGTGTCGACGAAGACGCACGTGAGCTGGTCGCCCACGGCCTTGCGGACGAGCGCGGCCGCGACGGCCGAGTCGACACCCCCGGAGAGCGCGCACAGCACTCGCCCCGGTCCGACGGCAGCGCGCACGGCGCAGACCGCGGACTCGATGACCGACGTGTGGGTCCACGACGGTCGGCAATCACACACCTCGTGCAGGAACCTCTTCAGGAGCTCCTGACCGCGCTCGGTGTGGGCGACCTCGGGGTGGAACTGCACGCCGTAGAGGGCGCGCTCGGGGTCCTCGAAGCCCGCGACGGGCGCGCCCGGCGCTCGAGCCGTGAGCGACGAGCCCCGCGGGGCGACGACGATCGAGTCCGCATGGCTCATCCACACCTGCGACGGGCTCGGCCAGTCGTGGAGGAGCCTCGACGGTGCGACAGGCGTGAGCGCGGTGCGTCCGTACTCGCCGGAGCCCGTCCGGGCGACCTCGCCGCCGAGGTCTCGCGCGAGCAGCTGCGCGCCGTAGCAGATGCCGAGGACGGGGATGCCCGAGTCGTATATCGCCGGGTCGACCGACGGCGCGCGGTCCGCGTAGACGGACTTCGGCCCGCCGGACAAGATGATGCCCTTCGGGGAACGCTCGAGCATCTCGGCGGCCGGCATCGAGTGGGGCACGATCTCGGAGTAGACGTGCGCCTCGCGCACCCGGCGCGCGATGAGCTGCGCGTACTGCGCCCCGAAGTCGACGACGAGGACGCGGTCGAAGGTGCTCGTGTCGAAGGCACCCGCGCCCGCTCGGCGGGCGCGTTCGCCCGTGCCGGTGGACACCACGCGGGGAGGCTCAGCCACCCGTCGAGGCTACCAGCGGGCCGCCGCTGCGTAGGTCGCTTACGCGCCCGCGCCGCCCGCGGCGACGCCACGCGTCGGCGGCCGCCCAAAGGGCGAGCGTGAGCACGGCGAACGCCGCGAGCGCGAGCCCCTCGCTCAGGCGCTTCGGCCAGTAGTGGAGGACGATGACGTGGGTGGCTGCGGGCACCTCGATGCTCATGAGGTCGCCGGGGGCTCGGGTGATCGGGAGCGTCCTCCCGTCGGCGGTCGCCTGCCAGCCGGTGACGTCGGTGATCCGCACGCGAAGCGTCGCGACCCGCGCCGTGCGGACGTCGACGACGTAGCGCGCGTCGCCGGGGTGCGCGACGCCGGTCACGGCCGCCCCCGCAGAGCCCACGAAGGAGAAGCGCGCCGAACCCGGGACCTCGTATAGGCCTTCGCCCGCAACGGTCGCGACGAACCGCATGCCCGCGGGCGCGGGGAGGCCGGGGAGAGCGAGCACGTAGGCGACCCCGTACTCGCGAGCAAGGGCGAGCGTGTCGACGTCGGGGACGAACAGGTTGAGATTGGCGAGGCTCACCTGGTCGGCGTTCGCCACGGGCCACGCGTCGAAATAGGCCTGCGGGGTCATCGGGTCGTGCACGCCGAGCTCGGCGACGCCGTAGCCGAGGTTCATCTCCGGGTAGAAGCCGGCGCCCCTCCAGAAACGGAGCCCGCAGAACGGTCCGGCGTGCGGCGCCGTGGCTGCGCACGTGTCATTTCCCGAGTCGAGGCCGACGAGCCCGGACCCGACCGCCGAGCGGAGCGTCGCGACGGCGGGCGTGACCGGGAACGGGTCGTGGGAGTAGCTGTTCAGGCCCACGCCAGCGAAGAGCAGGAACGCTCCCTGCGCGACGAGCAGCACGAGCCCCCCCGCTCGCCCGGCGAGGTCACGCCCGCGAACCGGTCGGCCCCCGAGCACGGCCGACGCGGCGACGAGGAGCAGGACGAGGACGAGGGTCGCGGTCGGCCAGATCAGGCTCGATCGCCGGAGCGACTCGAGCGTCGTGACGCTCGGAGGGTTCACGGGCGGGTTCAGCGTCGCGGGCAGTCGCGCAGTGCCGACCGCGCGCCACATGAGCACGAGAACGGCGAGCACCGCGAGAGCGGACGTGCCCAGCGCGACCCGGACCGGGGTCGAGCGCCACCGCCGGACGACGGCCTCGAGGCCTAGCGCGGCGAGCACGGCGACCGCGAGCTCGAGGACCATCTGCATGCGCTGGAGGGCGACCGCGCTGAGCCCGAGGCGAGCGAGCAGGCGCTGGACGGGCGCGCCGCTGCCGAGCTGGTAGACGGTGAGGACGCCGACGACTGCGGACGCGAAGAGCCCGACCACGACGGGCCGCCTCCAGCAGACGAGGACCGCCACACCCGCGAGGACGATCGCGGCCACGCCGACGTACGCGGCGGTCTCGTAGTAGTTCACCTGGCCGAACCAGTAGCTGCCGGCGATCGGGAGCCCGAAGAAGCCCTGGGCGAAGAGCAGCGTCGCGAGATGGAGCGGGATGCCCGTCGCGGCGTTCTTGCCGTTGCGTGCCGATCCCGCGATGAGCGAGAGTCCGGGCAGGAGCAGGGGCGACGCGAGGAGGCCACCGAGGACGACACCCACCCCGATGCGCGCGACGCCGCGACCGGCGACGCTCCGCCGGACGAGGAGCGTGACCGCGCCGGTGACGGCGATCGCGACCCCGAGACCTATCGCGAGCAGCACGTAAGACTCGGGGAAGCCCGCGTAGAGCGAGAACGCGACCGCGACCGCGAGGAGCGCGACCTCGCGCACCCGCCCGCGAGAGCGGTAGGCGAGCACGACAGCGGCGAGGATCCACCCCGCCCACGCGACCGGTCCGTCCACCGACCAACCGAGCCAGCCGGCAAAGGACCCTGAGAGCATGAAGGTCGTCCCGCCGAATGCGCCGGCGAGCGGGCCCGCGCCGAGCACGCGGCTGCAGAGGTAGGCGCCCGTCCCCGCGACGAGCAGCTTCGCCGCGACGCTCACGAGGAAGCTCGCGGAGAGCGGCGAGAGGTAGCCGATAATCGTCGGGAGCGAGAGCGGCGCGGACTCGAAGTTGAACATCTGTGGGAGCCCGGTCCCGCTGAGGCCGTTCCACAGCGGGAGCTCTCCCCGGTGGACGAGCTGCCAGTCGAGCGTGTTCCACGGGACGCCTTGGGTGATCGTGTCGCCGTTGATCGAGTTGTGGAGCAAAGGGGCGGTGGGGAGGATCCGGGTGAGAAGCGACAGGCCGCGACCGAGGTCCGCCGGTCCGAAGCCCGCACCGTCTTTCAGCGCGGGCGAGAGGTAGAGGCACGCGAGGACCGCGATCCAGGCGAGCGCGAGGACGTCGCCGCGCGACGCGGCGAGGCGGGAGGCGATCGCCCGGGTGCGCACGCGTCCACTCGCGGCGGGCGCGCCGCCCCCCGAGGGCGCGAGAGCCGACAGGGCGGTCAGAGCCCCGGGACCGCTGGCTCCGGGGGACGGCGGGACGCCCCGCGCCGACCCGGCGGCCCGACCATGACCTCGGCCTTGTGGAAGCTCCTCACGTCCGCGTAACCGCAGCTCGCCAGCGCTCCGCGGACCGCGCCGAACAGGTTCGTGCGCCCGGCACCGTCGCGGCCCGGCCCGACGAGTATCTCGGCGAGCGATCCGCGCCGGGGAGCGGCGATCCGCGTCGACTTCGGCAACGAGCGATGCGACGCGGAGACGCCCCAGTCAAAGCCGAGCCCCGGCGCCTCGTCCGCGGCTGCGAGTGGTGAGCCCACCATGACGGCGTCCGCCCCGCAGGCGATCGCCTTCACGATGTCGCCGCCGGTGTCGACGCCGCCGTCGGCGACGACTTGGACGTAGACGCCGGTCTCCTCGAGGTGGCGCGTGCGCGCGCCCGCGGCGTCCGCGATCGCGGTCGCCTGCGGCGAACCGATCCCGAGGACGTCACGCGTCGTGCTCGTCGACTGCGACCCGACGCCGACGAGGACACCGACCGCGCCCGTTCGCATCAGGTGGAGCGCCGCCTGGTACGACGCGCACCCTCCGACGACGACCGGGATGTCGAGGCGTCGGATGAAGGTCTTCATGTCGAGGGTCTCGTTGCCCTTCGAGACGTGCTCGGCCGAGACGACGGTGCCACGGATGACGAGCACCTCGAGCTCGGCCTCGAGCAGCACGTCGGCGATCGCGGCCGCGCGCTGCGGAGTGACCGCCCCGCACGTCACGGTGCCCGCGCTCGCGAGCTCGCGGATGCGCTCGCGCACGAGCTCGGCGCGAACCGGGACCGAGTAGATCTCCTGGAGGCGGCGCGTCACCCGGTCCGAGTCGAGCGCCGCGACCTCCTCGAACAGCGGCGTCGGGTCGTCGTAGCGCGTCCACAGCCCGTCGAGGTCGAGCACCGCGAGCCCGCCGAGACGGCCGATCTCGGCTGCGGTGCTCGGGCTCACCGCTCCGTCGCTCGGCGCGGCCATGAGCGGCAGCGCGAAGTCGAACGCGTCGAGCCGCCAGGAGAGGTCGACGTCGGATGCGTCGCGCGTCCGACGCGACGGCACGACGACGATGTCGTCCAGTCCGTACCCGCGACGTCCGGACTTGCCGATGCCGATCTCGACGTCTGCCACGTGCTCTCCCTCGGGCCCGAACGTGCCGGCTCAGGCTAGCGTGCGCCCTGCGGGCCGCCATCGTCCTCGTCCGGACGGGAGCGCTGCATCTCCGGAGGCGCGACGACCGTGCCGACGCCCGCCCGGGCGAGCGTGTAGGCGAGCACCGCGAAGGCCCCGAGCGCGGCACCCTCGACCGCGAAGACGCCGGGAAGGCTCACAGGAGGCCGCCAGGCGGGGTGCGCGAGGAAGCCGAAGTCCGGCCCCGCCGTGCCAACGGCGTACCGCCGGAGCATCTCGAAGAAGGCCGCGACCTGGGCGAGGAACGCGAGAAGGCCGACCGAGCCGACGATCCGCGCGCGGTGCCGGTCGAGGGCGCTCGTGCCGAGCAGCGCGGCCGCGAGGATCGGCAGGCCGACCGCGAACGCGAGCGTGTCCTTGCCCGCCCAGGTGAAACCGTACCGGTGCACCTGGGAGCTCGAGATTGCGACCGGCACGACGACGATCGCGACGGCGAACAGCGCGAGCACCACCGCCTGGCGCAACCTGCCGACGACAGCGGCCGCGAGGGAGACGAAGCCGACCATCGCGTACCAGACGACGTAGGTGAACGTCGGCGCGTAGGTGTCGAACCACCCGAACACGCCGACCATGTCCGGCAGGTAGTAGTCGTTGTGCGAGAACGAGGTTTCGAGGATGGTGCTCTCCGGCACGGAGTAGCCGACCGGCGTCGTCGAGAAGACGTCGAAGGCGTGCTCCTTCAAGATCCATATGATCGCCACCACTCCGGCCGCTACGACCGCCGCGAGGCCCATCCTCGTCGAGCGCGCGGCGACGAAGCTCCGGAGCCGCCTCGCGTCGCAGACGCCGAGCAGCACGACAGCGGTGAGCGCGAGCCAGAACGGCGAGAGGGAACGGACGAGCTCGAGCACACACGCACAGCCTGCGAGCACCGCGACGAGGCCGGGCGGCGGGTCGTCGAGGTGCTCGAGAGCAAGCACCGCGCCAGCGGTCCACACTGCGATACCCGCGCTCGCCTCGAGTCCCACGGGGTTCACGACGCCCCCGGTGAACAGCACCATTGGAGTCGCGGCGACGACGACACCGGCGAGGACGAGCCGCGACCGAGACCACGCGACCGCGGTCGCCACGGCCGCCGCGACGAAGAACGCGGACAAGGCCGCGCTCACGAGGCGCATCAGGTAGAGCTCCGCGTCGCTCGCCCCGAGCAGGCTCGGCAGCCCGACGATCGCGTAGTAGAGAGGCGGGTAGCGCGCGTTGTATATGTCGACGACCGTCGGTGCGCCACCGCCGCCCGCCGGAGGGGCGCAGCTCGCCGGAACGGTCGGCTGGCGGTGGAAGCATGCGGGGATGTTGCGCGTGCCCGCGTAGAAGGCGGGCACCGTGACCGCCGCCGTCGGGTCGGTCGAACCACCGACGAGGTGGCCGACGATCTCGCCGCGCACGACCGCCGCGGCCTTGATCACGTGCACGGGCTCGTCCGGCGCGCCGAACAGCGGTGTCGCCATGCTCCACGAGCCCATCGCGACGAAGGCGAGCACGAACGCCGCCAAGAAAGCCCGGCCGGCGCGGTGCCGGACCCGGCTGACCGCGGGTCGTCGGTCGCGACGATCCGCCGCTCCGCGGCGTTGCGCCGTGTCAGGGGGATCGACGTCCAGGCTCGGCACGGCGCGCTCCACGGTCGGGTTGCCGCCGTCACGCTGCACGAGCGAGCACAGTAGCCGGGGCCGCCCCGCTCCGGTCAGCCTCCCGTCACCCGTCCCCGACGAGGCGCGCGAGGAGTCCCCAGAGGATCCGGGCGCTCACCCCCCAGACGAGGTCGTCGGCGAGGACCGCCTCGTCGGCGAAGAAGTGGACCGAGCGCTCCTCGACGCCGTTGGACCACCGCTCCTGCCATGCGACGCCGTCCGCGAGGAGAGCTGCGAGCGGTACCTCGAGCACGGACTCGACCTCGCCGGCGTTCGGGACGAGCGTGGGTCGCGAGTCGAGCACACCGAGGTACGCCGCGATGTGCTCGCCAGGCCGGCGCCTGACGACGTCCAGCAGCCCCTTCACCTGAACGGCGTCGCGGGCGAGGCCGATCTCCTCCTCCGTCTCGCGGAGCGCGGCGTCGAGCGGGTCCTCGCCGGGCTCGAGTCGCCCGCCCGGGAACGCGACGTGGCCGGGGTCACGGTCGAGGTCGACCGCGCGGCGGATGAGCACGACGCTTGCTCCCGTGGCACCGGGGCTCTCGGACGCGACGATCGGGACGAGGACGGCGGCGCCGACCTCGGGCGGCGCGCCCGTGCGGGACACGATCAGGTCGTGCACCCGGGCGTCCGCGAGGGCCGAGCGCGTCGCGGCGGGCACCGCGGCCCACGGCGGCGGTGGGCCCTGCCTCGCGGAGGGCGGCCTCGGAACCCACTGGCGAAAGGTCGTGGGCTCCATCGTCGCAGCGTACCGCCGCACCGGCGCGCCCTCGGGAACCGGGTCCCCGCATCATGCTCCCGACGAGCGGGCGCGGCGACGGCCGGGCCCGAAGAGCCCGGCCGTCGGCCGTCGTCCATGAACGGGGCGAGGACGCCCCGCCGGTCACATCATCCCCATGCCTCCACCACCGCCGGGGGCGGGTGCGTCCGAGTGGGGCTCGGGCTTGTCCGCGATGAGCGCCTCGGTCGTGAGGAGAAGGGCCGCGATCGACGCGGCGTTCTGCAGCGCCGAGCGGGTCACCTTCGCCGGGTCGATGACGCCCGCCTTCACGAGGTCCTCGAACTGGCCCGTCGCGGCGTTCAGACCGAACGAGCCCTCGAGGCCCTCGACCTCCTGCACCTGGACCGCACCCTCGAGGCCCGCGTTCATCGCGATCCACTTGAGCGGCTCCTCGAGCGACCTGTACACAGTGCGCGCACCCGTCGCCTCGTCGCCATCGAGGCTCTCGACGACCTTCGCGACCGCGGGGCGGCACCGGATGAGCGCCGTGCCGCCACCGGCGACGATGCCCTCCTCGATCGCAGCTCGGGTCGCGGAGAGTGCGTCCTCGATCCGGTGCTTCTTCTCCTTGAGCTCGACTTCGGTTGCCGCGCCCACCTTGACGACCGCGATCCCGCCGGCGAGCTTCGCGAGCCGCTCCTGGAGCTTCTCACGGTCCCAGTCGGAGTCGGTCTCGTCGATCTCGCGCTTGATCTGCGCGATCCGCCCCTTGACCTCGTCCGGGGCGCCGCCGCCGTCGACGATCGTCGCGTCGTCCTTCGTCACGACGATCCGACGCGCCCGACCGAGCAGGTCGAGCGTCGTGCCGTCGAGCTTGAGGCCGACCTCCTCGGAGATCACCTGCGCGCCCGTGAGGACCGCGATGTCGCCGAGCATCGCCTTGCGGCGCTCGCCGAAGCCTGGCGCCTTCACGGCGATCGACTGGAACGTCCCGCGGATCTTGTTCACGACGAGAGTCGCGAGCGCCTCGCCCTCGACGTCCTCGGCGATGATCATGAGCGGCTTGCCCGTCTGCATGACCTTCTCGAGTACCGGCACGAGGTCGTGGACCGCGCTGATCTTCGAGTTCGCGATGAGCACGTATGGTTCCTCGAGCACGCCTTCCTGGCGCTCCTGGTCCGTCACGAAGTACGGCGACAGGTAGCCCTTGTCGAACTGCATGCCCTCGGTGAAGTCGAGCTCGAGGCCGAACGTGTTCGACTCCTCGACCGTGACGGTGCCGTCCTTGCCGACCTTGTCGATCGCGTCGGCGAGCACTTCGCCGATCGACGCGTCCGCTGCGGAGATCGACGCGACCTGCGCGATCTCGTGGCGACCCTCGACCTCGCGCGACTGGGCGTGGATCGACTCGACCGCCGCGACGACAGCCTTCTCGATGCCCTTCTTCAGCGACATCGGGTTCGCTCCGGCGGCGACGTTGCGCAGCCCCTCGCGCACGAGCGCCTGAGCGAGCACGGTCGCCGTCGTGGTGCCGTCACCGGCGACGTCGTTCGTCTTGGTGGCGACTTCCTTCACCAGCTGCGCGCCCATGTTCTCGAAGGGGTCGTCGAGCTCGACTTCCTTC
>DATLRJ010000129.1:0-9512 GCA_035534715.1 Acidimicrobiales bacterium
CCCGGCCGCGATCGCCGGGCTGCGACCCGGCGACATGATCCTCGCGGTCGACGGCCACGGCTTCACCAACGGCGAGCAGTTCGTCACGTTCGTCAAGGGTCACGCGGGAGACCGCATCGCCCTGCTCGTCCGCCGTGGGACGCGCGACGTCACCTTGTACGTGAGACCCGCGGACGCCCGCCACGTGAGGGTCGTCGAGGGCGGCAAGGCCGTCCCGCTGCTCGCGCCCTCCGCCCAGCGCACGGGGGTGATCGGCGTCGAGCTCGGGTTCGTCACGCGCAACGAGACGGTCAACCCCTTCGTCGGGGTCGGACGCGCGGCGACGCTTCTCGGGTCGGTGACGGCGCAGACGGCGACCGGGATGGCGCAGGTCTTCTCCCTTCACGGCCTGAGCTCGTTCGCCCACGAGGTCGCGACCGCGGGTACGTCGACAAATGGTGTGGTGACCGCCGGGTCTGGGACCGGCAGCGCGGCCAGCGCGGGGAGCACGAGCAGCTCTGGCTCGTCGGGTCAGCTGATCTCGATCCTCGGCGCGATACAGATCGGCGCGCAGGCGGCACGACAGAACGTCTCCGAGCTGCTCTACATACTCGTCGCGATCAACATCTTCGTCGGCATGATCAACCTCGTCCCGATGCTCCCTCTCGACGGCGGCCACGTCGCCATCGCCGTCTACGAGCGGGTCCGTTCGCGGCGGGACCGGCGCTACCACGCGAACGTCGCGAAGCTCATGCCGGTCGCGTACGTGTTCCTGCTGTTCATGGTCGTGCTAGGTGTCGGGGCGCTCTACGCGAACATCGTCCAACCGGCGAGCCTCCCGGGCGGCTGACCCGGGGCCGGAGTCCGGGTGTGTCGCCATGCGCCGAGGTCCTGGGCGCGTTGCCTGGCGGCACCACGGGGACGCCTCCGCCGGGCGCGTGGGGCTCGTGCCGTCCCGTGGCAGGTGCGGGCGCCCTAGGCTCTCGTGCGAGACCCAGCACACCGGAGCAAGTATCGGGAGGTACGCAAGCGATGGCGAGAGCCGCGATCAGCGTCGCGAAGCGTCGTCCCACCCGCCAGATCCACCTCGGTGGCGTCGCGGTCGGTGGGGACGCGCCAGTGAGCGTGCAGTCGATGACAACGACGAAGACCGCCGACGTCGAAGGCACGATCCAGCAGATCTACGCGCTCGCCGGAGCGGGTGCCGACATCGTGCGTTGCACGTGCAACGAGCGCGAGGCCGCCGAGGGACTTGCCCGCATCGTGCCCCGGTCGCCCGTCCCGATCGTCGCCGACATACACTTCCACGTCGAGATGGCTCTCGCCGCGCTCGACGCTGGCGTGCACGGCCTGCGCCTCAATCCCGGCAATCTCCGTAAGCCCGAGGAGATCAAGCTCGTCGCGGCCGAGGCCCGCGACCGGGGTGTCCCGATCCGGATCGGCGTCAACGCCGGGTCGCTCCACCCCGAGCTCTACGAGCGTTTCGGCGGCGCGACCCCGGAGGCGCTCGTCGAGTCCGCCCGGATGGAGCTCGCATTCTTCGACGAGGTCGACTTCCACGACGTGAAGATCTCGGTCAAGGCCTCGAACGTCGCGCTCATGATCGAGGCCTACCGCCTCGCGTCCGAGACGTTCGACTACCCGCTCCACCTTGGCGTGACCGAGGCAGGGCCGCCACCTGGGGGTCTCGTGAAGGCGACGGCGGGCATCGCGACTCTGCTCGCAGAGGGCATCGGCGACACCATCCGCTACTCGCTCACCGCCGATCCTGTCGAGGAGGCGCGAGCCGGGCGCCAGCTCCTCGAGGCACTCGGGCTGCGCGAGCGCAAGGGTCTCGACCTCATCGCGTGCCCCTCGTGCGGCCGCGCCGAGATCGACGTGATCACCGTCGCGCGGGAGGCCCAGAAGGCACTCGAGGAGCGGAAGATCCCCCTCCAGGTCGCGGTGATGGGCTGCGTGGTGAACGGCCCAGGTGAGGCCCGCGAGGCAGACCTCGGCATCGCTGCCGGGCGCAAACGCGGTCATCTCTTCATCAAGGGCAAGATCGTCCGAGTCGTCCCGGAGGACGAGATGGTCGAGGCGCTCGTCGCCGAGGCCGAGAAGATAGTCGCCGAGGGCATCGAGGCGCGGCTCGCGGCGGCCGACGAGTCGGCGGAGGGCGCCGCCGAAGAGGACCGGCGCGCGCTGTTCGACGCGAAGGGCTCGGACGCGAACAACAGCGACGAGCGCGTCATCCAGATCCGCAGGCACCTCGGCGCCGAGGGCGGTGCGGTACCCGCCGAGGACGATCCCGGCAGCTGACCATGAGCGAGGCGCAGCTCGGATGCGCGGTCCGCCCGGCCGAGCATGCGGATCTCGACGCGCTGTGCACCTGTGTCGAGGCGGGATTCGCGGCGCGGATCACGCCGGCTCGGCGCGCGGGCATCGGTGTCGCGATCGCAGACGGGCGCAGCCTCGCGGCCGTCGACGGCGCCGAGCTCGTCGGCGCGATCGTCGCCCACCGCGCGGAGCTCACCGTGCCCGGCCCCGTCGCGGTCCCGGCGCTCCTCCTGAGCGACGCCGTGGTCGCGCCGACCCATCGACGGCGCGGGCACCTGCGCTCCCTCATGGCCTCGGCCATCGCCGGGGCGCACGAGCGAGGCGAGGCGATTGCCGTGCTCGGTGCGAGCGAAGGCGGCATCTACTCCCGCTTCGGGTGGGGTCCGGCGACTGCGACGGCGAGCTACGTCCTCGACCGTGCGACGGTTGACGTCGGGTACTTCACCGGCACGCCCGGTCGCGTCGAGCTCCTCGGACCCGACGACGCCGGCGAGGCGTTCCCCGCGGTCTTCGAGACCGCACGGCTGTCGCGCGCTGGTGAGATCGATCGCCGCGCGACGGCATGGCCCGAGCTCGTGGACTCCGTCGAGGACGGCCTGTCGGCCGCGATGCGCTTTCGCGCCGCGTTCGTGGCCGGCACGCAGATCGATGGCTACGCGATCTATGAGGTGCGCGCCCCAGTCGGCGACCGTCGCGAGGTCGTGCTGGAGGAGTGCTGCGCGCTCACCGACGACGCCTATACCGCCCTCTTCGCGTACCTGTGCTCGATCGACCTCACTCACGCGCTCCGGACCGGGCCGCGACCGGTCGACGAGCCGTTCCGCCACGTGCTGCGCGACCCGCGCGCGCTGCGAACGGTCGAGGTGTGCGACGGCGCCTGGCTGAGGCTGGTCGACGCGCGAGCAGCGCTCGGCGCTCGCCTCTACTCCGCGAAGGGGCGCGTCGTCGTGGAGCTAGAGGATGCGCTCTGCCCGTGGAACGAGGGACGATGGGCGATCGAGTCCGACGCCTCCGGAGCGGCGGAGATCTCCCCTTCGAGCGCGGCACCGGACCTCGTCCTCGGTGCGGCCGCGCTCGCCAGCGCGTACCTCGGAGGCACCCGCGTGAGCTCGCTGCGGCGCGCTGGTCGCGTCGAGGAGCGCGAAGCGGGCTCGGCAGATCGTCTCGATGCGATGCTGTACTGCGATCCCGTGCCGTTCTGCACGGCGCTTTGAGCCGCTGTGAGCTCGGCGCGACCCGCCGCGCGGTCGACGCGCGTCCTGCCGCGCGGTCGACGCGCGTTCAGCTCGTGCTCAGTAATGGCCGGTAGACTCCCCGGGTCGCTTTGCGAAGGGAGCTGCTGGACCGATGGCGAGCAAGAACAGCAGAGCGGGCACGCGGCCGGACCGTGGCGCGCAGCCGGCACCATCGGGCACGGGCGGGCGCAGGCTCGGCGGGCAGACGCCGCCTGCACGCGGCGGACCGTCGTCGGGAGCAGCGCGGCGCTACCAGCGGAGCCAGAAGAAGGGCTCGTCGGCCATCGGTTGGGCGTCAGTTGCTGTCGTGGTCGTTCTCGTGGTGGTCCTCGTGGTCGTCAAGCTCACGAGCAGCTCGGGGAACGGGTCGACGTCGGGCGCCGCGACGGGTCGCAACCCCTCGCTCGCACCCGCGTCGCTCGTCTCGGCGGTCGCGACGGTCCCGAGCACGACCTTCGACGCGGTCGGCACGGCGGGTGAGCCCGCGGCGTTCACCGTGACGAGCGGGCAGAGGCCCCTCACGTCAGGCGGCAAGCCGCGGTTCGTCTACGTCGGAGGCGAGTTCTGCCCGTACTGCGCGCTCATGCGCTGGTCGATGGTCGCGGCGCTAAGTAGGTTCGGATCCTTTCACGGCTTGAAGCTCATGTCATCAGCGACGACAGACGGTGACATCCCGACCTTCTCCTTCTATGGAGCGACGTACACGAGCCCGTACCTCGCGTTCACGCCGTACGAGACGGAGGATCGCAGCCAGAACCCACTCCAGGCAGCGCCGTCGTATGTGAACTCCCTCTACGCGAAGTACGACGGCTCCGGCACGACGCCTGCCGCGCCCTTCAACCCGGCGAGCTCCGCGGGTATCCCGTTCCTCGATATCGGAAACAAGTACGTCTCGGCCGGCGACCCGGGCGCGATGGCGCTGATCTTCTCCCAATACGGCTACTTGAACAACGGTGGCCCCGGCCGAGCGGCCGTCGCCTCGGCGATACGCAGCCCGTCCTCTGCCGTCGGTACGGCCATCGACGCGAAGGTCTTCGTCGCCCAGGCGAACTACATCTCGGCCGCGATCTGCGCGCTCGACGGGGGCAAGCCTTCGTCGGTCTGCTCGAGCGCGGGCGTCAAGGCGGCGAGCAAGGTGCTGGCTGCGGCGAAGCCGGTGAGCTGAGCCCCGGCGGTGTCGAAGCCGAAGACGTCCGAGCGAGGCAGGCGAGCGAGGCTCGACGCCTCACCCCCGAGACCGCCGGCCCGAGCGGGCCGCCGCCACCGACGACCCGGTCCCGCCCGGCGCGGCCGCTCAGGGCAGAGCGTCGGCTCGGCGCGGGTCGCAGACGTGGGCACTGGCAGGGCCGCCGTCGGATGGCGTCCGCTGGTCCTGAGCCTCGTGAGCCTCGCTGGCGTCGGCGTCGCGACCTACCTCACGCTCGCGCACTACACGACCGGTATCACGCTCGCGTGCCCCTCGACCGGGGCGATCAACTGTGAGGCGGTGACGACGAGCCACGAGTCCGTCGTCTTTGGCATACCGGTAGCGGTGCTGGGCCTCCTATTCTTCGTCGCGATGTTCTTCGTCTCGCTCCCTTGGGCATGGCGCACCCCCATGCGGATCGTCGCTCAGGCGAGGCTCGCGTCGAGCATCGTCGGAATCGGGTTCGTCTTCTATCTCGTCTATGCAGAGCTGTTCGAGATCCAGAAGATCTGCCTGTGGTGCACGAGCGTGCACATCCTTACCTTCGTCCTCTTCGTCGTGATCGTGACGGGATGGGACGACGCGACCGCGGCGTGGACGGGCGATGGCGCGAAGCGCGGCACGGGGTGAGCGCCGGTGGCCGTAGGACCATTGGCCGCGGAGCGGCTCAGCCGGAGTCCGGCAGGTCGACGACGCGTGCGGACGGCGCGGCGTCGCGCAGCAGGTCGACGATGTGCGGGTGGCAGGTGAACGCGAGCACCTGGTGAGACGAGGACACCTCTGCTACTGCCCGAGCGACTGCCGATGCGCGCTGGGGGTCGAAGTTCACGAGGACGTCGTCGAGCACGACCGGTAATGCCGTCGATCCACTCGCGAACGACGACGCGAGCGCGAGCCTCAGGCACAAGTAGAGCTGCTCGGCCGTGCCGCGACTCAGCGCGGCGGCGTCGATGACCGCCCCGGTCGCGCTGATCGCGCTGACTCCCTGGCTTCGCCCGCTCTCTTGGTCCGCGCGCGCGACGAGCTCGACGTAGCGGCCACCGGTCACGCTCCGAAAGAGCGTCGCGGCGCGCGCCACGACGGCCGGCTGCCGTTCGCGCTCGTAGCGACGCAGCGCCTGTTCGAGGAGGTGCCGGGCGATTCCCGCGACGACATACTGCTCGAGCGTGGCGGCGAGATCGGCAGCGCAGCCTTCGCGCTCGACCTCGAGCGCGGCGATCGTGTCCGAGCGCTCGAGCTCTTCTAGCGTTCGCTCGGCGTCGCGTGATGCTCTGACGAGCCCCTCGTGCCGGCGCATGGCGTCCTCGAGGACCTCAGAGAGCGTGCCGAGCTCCGAGCGCCAGCCGACGACATCGCCATGTGACAGCTCGTCGCGGAGCGCGTCAGCGTGCACACCCGCGCCGAGCGAGCGTGTGATCTCCGCGTCCGCGTCCACGAGCGCACGCCGTAGCGCCGCGCGCTGCATCTCAGCCAGCGCGACAGCTGTCAGCTCGGCCTCGAGCGCGCGCACGACCGCTGCGGCACCCTCACCGCTGCCGGTGACCTCACGCGGATCAGCACCGCAGGGGAGCGCCGCGACGATGGCGTCGACCTCGGCCTCGTAGGCCCGGATCGCGCCCGACAGCGGGGCGAGCGTCTCGAGAAGCTCGTCACGCTCGCGCGCGAGCCGGGCGATCTCGTCGAGCGTCGCGAATGACCGATCGAGGGCCGTCGCGCTCTCGAGCGTGCCGGTCACGCCGACGCTGCGAGCGAGAGCAGCGATCTCTTGCGCTCCCCGGCGCGCCTCCTCGCTCAGGCGTTCGAGGCGAGACGCCGCCTGCCCCACTCTGCGCTGCGCCTCGGCCACCGCGCCGTCGAGCTCGTCCAGGCGCTGTCTCTGGGAGTGAGCGAACGCGGTGCGTCGCGCCGCGGCGGCGACCTCTGCGGCGCTCGGTGCGCCGGCGATGCCCGCAGAGCTAGCGAGAGCGGCGATGCGCCCGGCGAGCCGCTCGAGGTCCGCGCCGATGGGCACCGGGCCGTCTCGATCCGCGCTCGGCGCGTCGCCGCGTGCCGCCGGGCTGGACGAGGCGCGCAGCACGACGACTGCGAGGAGCACGAGCGCGAGTGCGACGCCACCGAGCGCGGCGGCGAGGAGCGTGCCCCGTTCGCGCGCAACGACGGCGGCGACGCCAGTTGCCATCGCGAGCGCGACGAGGGCCACCGCGATCGCCGGCGCGAGCGTGCTCTCGTGCCCCGAGCGGTGTGCCGCGAGGCGCGCGAGTTGCTCCGCGTGGTCGACCGCGGCGCACCGGGCGAGTGCCTCGTCCCGCTCGCCCACGAGCTCGCCGAGCTCTTGCAGGTCTTGTACGCGCCGGTCGAGCTCGCCCGCGTCGACGCCCGGGGCGCCGGACGCTGCGGCGCGCTCGCGCGCTTCACGCGTCGATCGAAGGTCCTTCGTCGAGCGCTCGAGGTCGTCGCCCGCGACACCGAGCTGCGCGCGCAGCTCGGGATCGCGTCGCGCGAGCTCCGCGACGCGCGAGCGTGCGGCGTCTCCGACCGCGGTCGCGAGGGCGCGCTCGACGCCGATGTCGGGGCCGAGCGCCACCAGGGCGCCGTCGAGCGCGCGCCCGACGGCATCGAGCCGGGCGCCCTGAGCGCGCGCGCTCTCCACGCGTTGCTCGTGGCCGGAGCCATCGCGGGCGAGCCGGTCCACGTCGCCGGCGAGCGCGAGAAGCGCGGACATGCGTGTATCGGGCTCGACCATGCTCGCGAGTTCTCCGAGCGCTGCTTCGCGCGTCACCCACACCGGCCAGCACGCGTCGAGCAGCTCGAGAGCCCTCCTCCGTTCTCGGATCCCTTCAGCGTCGCGAAGCGAGGCGCGAGCCTCGTCACGGAGTCGGGCGCACTCGCTCGCGCGAGCCGGATAGCGCGCGGCGTCGGCTTTGAGAGCGCGAAGCTCGGTGTCGATCTCGTCGACTCGCCGGCGCAGTCGATTCGCGACGGCGTCCTGCTGACGGGGTCGCACGAGCAGCGCCTGGCGGTCGGACAGCGCTCGCAGCGCCCTTGTCGCCGATCGGCCTGCACCGAGTACTCCAGCGGAGAACACGAGCTCCCGGACCTCGTCGCGCTCGAGCGACTTGAGCGAGGCGAGCTCGTCGAGGTCGAACGCGAAGACGCTCGCGAACACGGTCGCGTCGATCCCGCCGAGCAGGCTCTTGAGCTCGGCGTCTCCTGAGATGGTCCCCTCCGGGGACGTCACGATGACGCGGGCACCCGCGTGGCGCTCGATGGTCCACCGTCTCCCGGCGCCGTCCGCCAGGAACAGCGCACCACCGTGGCGGCCGCCGCGCAGCGGCTCCCGCATCGGCCGCGCGTGTCGGCGGTCCGGGAAGCCGAACAGCACATTGCGGACGAAGTCGAGCAGGGTCGACTTACCTGCCTCGTTCGGCCCGTGGACGACGGACAGCCCGGCGGGGAGATCATCGACCCGATGCTCGCTGAGCACGCCATAGCCATCGACCCGCCAGCCGGTGATCCTCACGGGTCGCCGCCCGCGAGCTCGTCGAGGGCCAGTCGAGCCGCGGCACGGAGCAGGGTGGAGAACTCTTCACCACCGACGAGGGCGTCGACGTCGCCAGCAAGCGAGCGCGGGACGCTCGACGCGAGCTCGGCTGCGATCGAGGCCGGCGCATCGGGGTCCGACCGAAGTGCGTCGGCGAGCTCGAGGAGGTCGGACGAGAAGTCGCCGCGGGCGCGCACCTCGGCGAGGTCGGCGTCGGGGGTCGATCGGTCTCTCACGCTGTCCCACCAGCAGAACGGGGAGCCTGCGGGCGTGCTGTCGCGGACGTGGCGGAGAAGGGCGTCGAGCGATCCCGGCCGCGCGACGTCCCGGTGCAGTGGCCCGCGACCGGTGATCCTCGCACCGAGAACGAGAGAGCGCCCGTCCGCGCCCGCGAGAGCGTCCGCGCCGAGGGCGAGCAGTCGCCCCTCGAGCTCGTCCAACCCGGCGAGGTCGTCGATCGGGCAGTCGACCTCGGCGAAGCGGACGCGGTCGCACGCGACGGGCTCGACATGCTCGACACGCCCGTCGATCACGTGAACGACGACGGCACCTTTCGCCCCGCGCTCGCTCACGCGCGGGCTGCGCGCCTGGGTGTTGCCCGAATAGACGATCCACGGATCGCCCGGTCCGTGCCCTTTGGAGAGCACCCGCTGCTGGTGGACGTGGCCGAGGGCCCAGTAGTCGAGCCGCGCACGCCGGAGGTCGTCGAGCGTGCACGGGCTGTAGTCCGCGTATCCCTCCGCCGCGCCGCTCACGTTGCAGTGGAGGACGCCCACGTGGAAGCCTGGCCCCTCGGGCCGCGCGAACAGCAGCGCGAGGTTGGCGGTGGTCGAGCGCGTCGCGTAGCTGATCCCCTGCACGGTCGCGAGCCGCACGCCTCCTCGTGCGACGGGAACGATCGCGACGGAGCCGGGGGGGAACACCGTGACGCCGTCGGGCCACGACGTGATCGCCGACCATCCCGTCGTGACCGGGTCGTGATTGCCGTGGACGACGAAGCTCGGGATGCCGGACGACGCGAGCCGCGCAAGTCCGTCACGGAAGCGGAGCTGCGCGCGAAGCCCGCGCTCGGCGCCGTCGTAGACGTCGCCGGCGACGACGAGGAAGGCGGCCTCGCGCTCGAGCGCGAGGGCGACGACCGCGTCGAACGCCTCGAGGGACGCTTCGCGAAGCGCGCCCGCGACCGCGGGCGCGACGTCATGAATTCCGGAGAACGGCGTGTCGAGGTGGAGATCTGCCGCATGGACGAAGC
>DATLRJ010000130.1:0-5673 GCA_035534715.1 Acidimicrobiales bacterium
GCGGTCCGCGAGGAGCGCGGCTCTCGCTCGAGCCGGCGCTTGCTGCACTCCGGCAGTGTTCCGGCCGTGATCTACGGCCACGGCGGCGCGCCGGTCGCGATCTCTGTGAACGCACGCGCGCTGCGCAGCGCGCTCTCGACCGGCGCCGGCGTGAACGCGCTTCTCGATCTCGACGTCGCGGGGGACCACCATCTCGTCATCGCGCGCGAGCTCCAGCGCCACCCTGTCCGCCAGACGGTCTCCCACGTGGACTTCCTCGTCGTGCGGCGCGACGAGGTCGTCTCCGCGGACGTGACGGTGAACCTCGTCGGCGAGCCGCTCGGCGTCACGCGTGCCGGTGGCACGGTCGAGCACCTCCTGCTTTCGGTCCCCGTGAAGGCGAGGCCCGCTGATATCCCGACCCACCTCGACGTCGACGTATCGGAGCTCGAGATCGGCGGGTCGCTCCACCTGAGTGACCTCGTGCTGCCGTCCGGCGTGACCCTCGACGCCGATCTCGAGACAGCGGTCGTCGTCGCCCACCCGCCGAAGGGCGAGTCGGTCGAGACGGCTGTGCCGGCGCCGGGCGACGCTGCCGCGGAGAGCTGAGCACGGCACCGACCCTGTCGCGTCGCGCCGACGCGCGGCGCACGGGTGCGGCCGCGGACCTGCTCGTCGTCGGGCTCGGCAACCCGGGCGCGGAGTACGCGCACACACGCCACAACGCGGGTGCCGACGCCGCGGTCGTCCTCGCCGCCCGGCACGGGCTCCAGCTTCGTCCCGAGCGCCGGACGAGCGCGGTTGCGGGCGAGGTCCTGACCGGCGACCGTCGGCTCGCGATCGGCGTGCCGACGACGTACATGAACGAGTCCGGCGTCGCCGCGAGCGCACTCGCCCGCCGGTTCTCGGTCGAGGACCCGGCGAAGATCGTGATCCTCCACGACGAGCTCGATCTTCCCGTCGGCGCGGTCAAGGTGAAGCGAGGTGGCGGCATCGCCGGCCACAACGGGCTGCGGTCCGTGCAGGCCCACCTGCACAGCCTCGACTTCCTTCGCGTGCGTATCGGGATCGGCCGCCCGCCCGGCCGCATGCCCGGAGCGGACTACGTGCTGCGCCGGCCGTCACGCGCGGATGCCGAGGCGATCGCGCACGCGTGCGAGCTCGCCGCGGACGCGGTCGAGCTGTTGCTCGGGGAGGGACCGGACGCGGCGATGAACGCCGTGAACGGCCGATGAGCCTGGAGCCCCTCGCAGGGCTCCTCCGCAGCGACCCGGCACTCGGTGAGCTTCTCGCGCCGCACAGCGCGGTCGTCGCGGTCCCCGAGCCCGCGCGCGCCTACGTGATCGCCGCGCTCGCGCGCCTCGGCGCGGCGCCGGTCGTGCTCGTTGCTACGCCGACGGCGGCCGAGGCCGACCACCTCGCCCACGACCTCGGAGCGTTCGCTGGCGAGCGCCACGTCGAGCTGTTCCCCGCGTGGGAGACGCTGCCGTTCGAGCGTGTGTCGCCTGCGATCGAGACGATGGGCCGGAGGCTCCAGATCCTGTGGCGCCTCGGTACGCGAGACGAGGAGCGGGCGTCGGAGACGACGATCGTCGTCGCGTCCGTGAAGGCTCTGCTGCAGCGACTCGGCACCGATATCGCCGGCGCCGGTCCCACAGTCGTCCGTCCGGGAGATCGCATGGACGTCGACGAGCTCGTCGGGCGGCTCGTGCGCGCGGGCTACCGGCGCGAATACCAGGTCGAGCATCGCGGCGAGGTCGCGGTCCGTGGCGGCATCGTCGACGTCTTCCCCTCGACGGGCGAGAGCGGGATCCGCGTCGACTGCTTCGGCGACGAGGTCGACCGGCTCACGGAGTTCGACGTCGCGGACCAGCGTTCCGTGCGCGACGTCGAGCTCGTCGAGATCTTCGGGTGCCGCGAGCTCGCGGAGAGCGACGAGGTCCGGGCACGCGCCGCGCGGCACGCGGCGGCCGGGCAGTTCGCCACCGAGCAGTTCGCTCGGATAGCCGACGGCGCGGTGTTCGACGGCATCGAGTCCTTCCTCCCATGGCTCGCGGGTGACGAGAGGCTGCTCACCGACCTGCTCGGCTCACGCGACGAGGTGGTCCTCGTCGACCCGCGGCGCATGCGCGACCGGGCGTCCGAGCTCCTCGGCGAGGAGGAGGCACTCGCGGGCGCGCTGGCTGCGACCTGGGGGCTTGCCGACGACCACGCAGACGCGCTGCCGCGCCTGCACCTCGGCTTCGACCGCCTGCTCTCGCGGTGCGGCGCGCGCGCGGTCTCCCTGCCGGCGACCGCGGACGGTCCGCAGACCGCCGCGATCCGGGCGGTCGGCTGGCCGCCCGCCCTCGGGGACGCTGCAGTGCTCGCGCACCGCGTCGGCCAGCTCGCCCGCGCAGGCTGCACAGTCGCGGTCTGCTGCGAGGGCCGGGGCAGCGCCGACCGCCTCGCCGCGGTCTTGAATGCCGAGGGAGTCGTCGTCGATCGCCTCCTCGACGCGTCGGACGTCGAGCGGGACGAGGCGCTGCGCCGACCTGGTGTGCACGTGCTCGTGCAGTCCCTCGACCGGGGCTTCGTGCTCGAGGCCGCCGGCGTCGCCGTGCTCGCCGAAGGAGACGTAACGGGCCGTCGCCGGCCGCATCGGGTGCCGCGCGCTCGCCAGCGAGCAGTCGAAGGGTTCTTCGACGACCTCGCGCCCGGCAGCTTCGTCGTGCACCACGTGCACGGCGTCGCCCGATACGGCGGCATGGTCACGCGGACGATCGGCGGAGCGGAGCGCGACTACCTGCTGCTCGAATACCGCGGCGGCGACAAGCTCTACGTGCCCTCCGACCAGATCGACGCCGTCACGCCGTACACGGGTGGCGAGCAGCCCGCGCTGAACCGCCTGAACGGCGGGGAGTGGCAGCGGCAGCGCTCGAGGGTTCGGCGGGCAGTCCAGGAGGTCGCCCAGGAGCTCGTCGTGCTCTACCAGCGCCGCCTCGCGTCGCCGGGGCACGCGTTCGGCCCCGACACCCCGTGGCAGTCGGAGCTCGAGCAGGCGTTCCCCTTCCCCGAGACCCACGACCAGCTCCGGGCCATCGGCGAGGTGAAGGCCGATATGGAGCGCCCGGTCCCGATGGACCGCATCGTGTGCGGCGACGTCGGCTTCGGCAAGACCGAGGTCGCCGTGAGGGCGGTGTTCAAGGCGGTGCAGGATGGCAAGCAGGCCGCGGTGCTCGTGCCCACGACGCTGCTCGCGCAGCAGCACTTCCAGACCTTCGCGGACCGGTTCTCGCCCTACCCGGTGCGCGTCGAGGTGCTCTCCCGCTTCCTCACGCCACGCGAGGCACGCGCCGTCGTCGCGGGCCTCGCGGACGGCTCGGTCGACGTCGTCGTCGGAACGCACCGCCTGCTCGCCGAGGACATCACGTTCAAGGACCTCGGCCTGCTCGTCGTCGACGAGGAGCAGCGTTTCGGCGTGTCCCACAAGGAGACGACGAAGCGGCTCTCGATCGGTGTCGACGTCCTCACGCTCACCGCGAGTCCGATCCCGCGCACGCTCGAGATGGGGCTCACGGGGATCCGCGACTTCTCGATCATCGACACCCCGCCCGCGGCCCGCCAGCCGATCCTCACCTACGTCGGAGAGCTCGACGAGCGGGCCGTCGGAGAGGCGGTGCGTCGCGAGCTGCTCCGCGAGGGCCAGGTGTTCTTCGTCCACAACCGGGTGCAGGACATCGACAAGGTCGCGCACGATCTTCGCTCTCTCGTCCCGGAGGCACGGGTCGCGATCGCGCACGGTCAGATGGACGAGGGCACACTCGAGCAGGTCGTCCTCGAGTTTGCGGACGGCGCGTACGACGTGCTCGTGTGCACGACGATCATCGAGTCCGGGATCGACATGCCGACCGTGAACACCCTCGTCGTCGACCGCGCCGATCTCCTCGGGCTCGGCCAGCTCCACCAGCTGCGCGGGCGCGTCGGGCGCGCCGGGCAACGGGCCTACGCGTACCTGTTCCACCCGGCCGACCGGGTCCTCTCCGAGCAGGCTTACGAGAGGCTCCGGACTATCGGCGAGCACACCGAGCTCGGCTCCGGCTTCAAGATAGCGATGCGCGACCTCGAGATCCGCGGCGCGGGCAACCTCCTCGGCAACGACCAGTCCGGTCACATCGCGGCCGTCGGCTACGACCTCTACGTCCGCATGGTCGCGGAGGCCGTCGCCGAGCTGAAGGGCGAGCCCGTCGTGCCTCCCGCCGAGATCAAGATCGACCTCGCGCTCGACGCGCACCTCCCCCCGGAGTACGTGGAGCGAGAGGATCTGCGCCTCGAGGCGTACCGGCGGCTCGCCGCCGTGCGCGAGGAGGCAGAGGTCGACGACATCGCCGCAGAGTGGCTCGACAGGTACGGCCCGCTTCCGCCGCCCGCCGAGGCGCTGCTGTCGATCGCTCGCCTGCGCGCCGAGTGCGTGCGCACAGGTGTCCGCGAGGTATCGGTCGTCGCGTGGCGTCCGGGGTCATCGGGACCCGGACGGATGGGGGAGGTCGTCGCGCGGGTCGCGCCCGTGACGCTGCGAGCGTCGGCAGCGGTGCGGCTCCAGCGGCTCGCGCCCCGCGCGGTGCGCAAGGACGACGCCGCGCAGCTCGTCGTCCCGCTGAAGGCGGGCGCCGACATCGCGACGCGCCTCGCCGAGCTGCTGCGCGACCTCGTGCCTGACGAGGCGCCCGTAGCGGAGGCGAGATGATCGGGCTGGCCTCTTCGCCGGTGCGCCCGTAGAGTCGGGGGACCGTGCGCAAGATACTCCTCCCGGTCGCGGGCCTCGTCGCCCTGTCGCTTCTGCTCGGAGCGTGCGAGGTGTCCGCCACGCCCGACGCGGCGCGTGTCGGCGGCACGACGATCTCCGCCTCGACGCTCACGGACGCGATGCGCTCGATCGCCCGCGACCCCGGCTACCGGTGCGAGGTGCTCTCGGCCTCGAGCATCGCGATCGAAGGCGCCGGCGGGTCCACCTACTCGTCGTCGTACGCGGCCGACGTGCTCACCCAGCTCGTGCAGTACCAGGCGGTCCACGACGCAGTCGTGCGCCTCGGTCTCCCCGAGTCCCCGCTCGCTCGCCAGCTCGCCGAGCAGCAGCTCCCGCAGGCGTTCGCGCCGAGCTCGGGCTCGACGTGCGCGACGACCGGCGCCCAGGTGCTGGGCGCGTTCTCGCCCTCCTACCGGAGCCGAATCGTGCAGTTCGAGGAGGACCAGCTCGTTCTCCTCGCGCACGCGGCAGGCGTTGCGCTCACCCGCGCCGGGATCGCGGGATACGAGTCCCGGCACGCGGGCTCGTCGACCCTGTCGTGCACGAGCGTCATCGAGGTGTCCTCGCAGAGCGCCGCCGTCGCGGCGCGACAGCGGATCGCTGCGGGAGCGAGCTTCGCGTCCATCGCGCGCGGCGAGTCGATCGACGCGAGCGCGTCTAAGGGCGGCTCGCTCGGCTGCGTCTTCCCGAGCTTCTTCGCGAGCCCGCTCGACACCGTGATCGCGGGCCTCGCCGTCGGCAGCGTCTCGCCCCCGGTGCCGTTCGGCACGAACTATCTGCTCCTGCTCGTGACGAGCCGCCCGCTCGCGTCGCTCGTCCAGGTCGCCGGCGTCGTCGTGAGCTCACAGCAGGCGAAGTTCGCCGCCATGCTCGCTGCGGCGACGGCGAGGGCGAGCATCTCGGTCGAC
>DATLRJ010000131.1:0-7092 GCA_035534715.1 Acidimicrobiales bacterium
GCCGCGACCGCCGGGGCGTCGGCCCCTTCTGTGGGGGAGCCGTCGGACGTCAGGGCGCGTGCCGCGCGCGCGACCCTCCAACGCGCGTTCAGCGAGGGTGCCGGCGTCGTCCGGAGCGCGGCCTCGCTCGACCGCACGCGCCGAGCGCTCCGCGAGGCGTGCTCGGTGCTGGGCGCGGGCGCGGGCTCTCCGCGCCGAGACCTCGTCGAGCTCGCGAACCTGGTCACGCTCGGGTCCGCGCTGCTCACCGCGGCGGAACGCCGGGAGGAGAGTCGCGGGGCGCATGTCCGATCGGACTTCCCGGACGAGCGCGACGAGCTCCGTTGCCGCTTCGAGGTCACCGAGCCGGCCGCCGTTGTTCTGGAGCCGCGCCGATGACGACCCCGGGCGGCGAGAGCAACCACCTCCGCGACGACCTCCACCCGCCGCGTCTCGCGGTGCGCCAGGCGGTCGCCCTCGCCCTCGCGGAAGACGTGCTCCCGCTCGGGGACATCACGGCATCGCTGCTAGACGCCGACGCGACCGGCCGTGCCGCGTTCGTCGCTCGCGGGGCGGGAGTCGTCGCAGGGACGTCGTGCGTCGAGGAGGTCTGCGCGCTCGTCGATCCCGCGCTCACGTGCTCGATCGAGCTCGACGACGGCTCGGACGTCGCTGCCGGCGGGATCATCGCGCGAGTCGCTGGACCGTTCCGGTCGCTGCTCGTCGCCGAGCGCACCGCCCTCAACTTCCTCTGCCACCTTTCGGGGGTCGCGACGCTGACCCGTCGGTACGTGGACCTCGCGCGGGTCGCCAATCCCGCGACGCGCGTGTGGGACACGCGAAAGACGACGCCCGGGCTCCGGGCGCTCGAGAAGGCCGCGGTCCGGGCGGGTGGCGCGGTGAACCACCGGGGCAGCCTCTCCGAGGGCGTGCTCGTGAAGGACAACCATCTCGGTGGAGTCTCGATCGGCGAGGCCGTCGCGCGGGCGCTCGCGCGCTGGCCGGGTCGCATGGTCGAGGTCGAGTGCGACCGGCTGGAGCAAGTGGGCGTCGCGGTCGACGCGGGAGCGACGCTCGTGCTCTGCGACAACATGTCACCCGACGAGGTCGCGCTCGCGGTCGCTCTCGTGCGTGCCCACCCGCGGGGTGCGGCCGGCGCCGTGCTCGTCGAGGCGTCGGGCGGCATCGACCTCTCGACGATCGCCGACTTCGCCGCCGCGGGAGCCGACGTCGTGTCGGTCGGCGCGATCACGCATTCGGCACCCGTGCTCGACATCGGCCTCGATCTCGACCGCGTGCCGTGAGCGGCGCCAGCGGTTGCCACCGCCAGGGCTCCTGCGCTCGGATCAGGTAGACCAGTACGCCATGTTGCTCGCTCTCGACGTCGGGAACACCCAGACGGTCGTCGGCGTCTTCGACGACCGATCCGATCCGAGCGGTGGGCCCGGGCGCGCCGCAGGAGAGCTACCCGGGCTCGTGCACAGCTGGCGGATCGCGACGGTCGTCGAGCGCACCGCGGACGAGCACGCGGTCCTTCTCCTCGACCTGCTCCGGCTCGTCGGGCTCCACGTGCCGGGTAGGGCGTCGGCAGCGGCGGACGCCGCCTCGCGAGGCGTCGTCGACGGCATCGTCGTCTCCTCCTCGGTCCCCGCGGTCACCGCCGCGCTCCGGCTCACGGTCGCGAGCTGGTTCGAGGTACCGCTCGTCGTGGTCGGGCCGGGCGTGAAGACAGGCATGCCGATCCTCTACGACGACCCGCGCGAGGTCGGCGCCGACCGCGTCGTGAACGCGGTGGGGGCGATCGACCTCTACGGCGGGCCTGCGATCGTCGTAGACCTCGGCACGGCGACGACCTTCGACGCGATCTCCGGGGACGGCGAGTATCTCGGCGGCGCGATCGTCCCGGGGATCGAGATCTCGATGAACGCGCTGTTCGAGCATGCCGCGGCCCTCCGGCGCGTCGAGCTCGTCGCGCCGGGTGTGACCATCGGGCGCTCGACTGTCGAGTCGATGCAGGCCGGCGCGATCTACGGCTTCGCCGCGCTGGTCGACGGCCTGTGCAACCGGATGCGCGACGAGCTCGGCCCGGCGACCGTGCTCGCGACGGGGGGCCTCGCCGCGCTCGTCGCCCCGCACTGCAAGGCCGTCGCTCACCACGAGCCCTGGCTTACGCTGCACGGCCTGCGGCTCGTATACGCGCGCAACTCCCCGGCGGCCGCCGTCCGCGAGCCGCCGGGCGCGCGCGCCCGGTCGAGGCGCACGTCGTGACGGGCATCCCCGACCCTCCCTACCGGTATCCGGGCACCGTCGCGATCTCCTCGGTCGTCTCCGCCCACGAGGACCTCTCCCCGGGTGGATCGTCGGGAGAGGTCGTCACCGTCGCCGGCAGGGTCATGCTCTCGCGCCCCCAGGGGCGCCTCGCGTTCGCCGAGCTGCGTGACTGGACCGGTGCCATCCAGCTGTTCGCGCTCTCCGCGACGACCGAGCGCTTCGACGAGCTCACGCGGCTCTCGCTCGGCGACTGGATCGGGTGCACGGGCGAGGTGGTTCGCACCAAGCGGGGCGAGCTGTCCGTCCAGGTCGCGAGCTGGACCGTGCTCGCGCGGACTCGCCACGGCTTCGGCGACAAGTGGCGCGGAGTCAACGACCTCGAGCTGCGCTACCGCCAGCGAGAGGTCGACCTCTGGGCCAACGAAGGAGTGCGCGAGACGTTCCTGCTCCGCTCGAAGATCGTGTCCGCCATCCGACGAAGGCTCGACGCGCGCGGTTTCGTGGAGGTCGAGACGCCCGTGCTCCAGGCGCTTCCCGGCGGAGCGAACGCGCGGCCCTTCGTCACGCACTTCAACGCGCTGCACGCGGACTTCTACCTCCGGGTCGCCCCGGAGCTCTACCTGAAGCGACTCGTCGTCGGGGGATTCGAGCGCGTCTACGAGCTCGGGCGCGACTTCCGCAACGAGGGCCTGTCGCCTCGTCACAATCCGGAGTTCACGATGCTCGAGGCCTACCAGGCGTACGCCGACTACGGCGACATGGCCGAGCTTGTCGAGGATCTCGTCGCGGGCACTGCGATGGAGCTGCTCGGCACGACCGAGATCGAGTACCAGGGCCACAGAGTCGACCTCGCGCCACCGTGGCGGCGAGCGAGCCTCGCCGAGGTCGTGTCAGAGGTCACGGGCGTGAGCTGCGACGCAGGCACCGACCGTGACGCTCTCGCCGCGAACGCCGCCGTGCTCGGCGTCGCGGTCGAGGCGGGCTGGGGCGCGGGTCGCATCCTCTACGAGATCTACGAGCGCACGACCGAGCACGAGCTCGTGGGCCCGGTCCACGTCATGGACTACCCGGTCGACGTGTCGCCACTCGTGCGACCACACCGGTCCCTGCCCGGTGTGGTCGAGAGGATGACGCCGATCGTCGCCGGGCGTGAGATCGCCGAGATCTACAGCGAGCTGTGCGATCCCGATGTCCAGCGGGCCCGGCTGCTCGCGCAGTCCGCCGCCCGTGACGCGGGGGACGACGAGGCGATGGTCGTCGACGAGGACTTCCTTCGCGCCCTCGAGCATGGGATGCCTCCGACGGGCGGGATCGGGCTCGGCATCGACCGGCTCGTCATGCTCCTCGCCGACGCGCCCGCGATACGAGAGGTCCTGCTGTTCCCCGCGCTCCGCCCCGAGAGGCGGCTCGACGAGGACGACGCGTCGCAGGAGCCCGACGGCAGCTGAGCCCGACGCCCGTGAGCGGGCGCCCGGCTCGAGGGCTGAGCGAAGCGCACGCGACCGCGGGCCGTGAAGCCACGCGCCGGCGGCTCAGCTCGCGAGCGCCCGCGTCGACCGCTCGAGATCCTCGAGGAGGTTCACGCCGAGCTGCACGAGCGCGGACGGCACCGGGCCGTCGCCGAGGCCGCGCGCCGCGTCGATGGCCTCGACCGCGTAGTGGCGGGCTGCGTGGCTCGCCGCGGCGATGCCCGGCGACCTGGCAACTAGCGCCCGTGCCTCGTCGACCTCGTTCGCGGAGAGCGGCCGCCCGAGAAGGGAGCGGAGCTCAGGGCCGACCTTGTCGTCGTCGAGCGCACGCTGGACGGGGAGGGTGTAGATCCCCTCGGCGAGGTCCTGACCCGGCGGCTTGCCGAGCTCCTGCTCTGTCGCGAGGACGTCGAGCACGTCGTCGCGGATCTGGAACACCATCCCGAGGCACTCGCCGAACCTCGTGAGCCGGTCGACGTCGTCGCGCGGCACCCCGGCCGTGAGCGCGCCGATCCGGCACGCGGTCGACATCAGGGCTCCGGTCTTGTCGGCGATCGTCGAGAAGTACTCGGCTTCGGTCCGCTCCACGCGGTACGCGGCGCGCACGTCCGCGACCTGGCCCTGGCAGAGCCGGCCAAGTGTGGCCGCGAGCAGTCCCGCGATCTCGATCCCGAGACTCGCTGCGATCTCGGCCGAGCGTGCGAGCAGGAAGTCCCCCGCCACGATCGCGAGGAGGTTCCCCCAGCGCGCGTTCACGCTCACCACGTTGCGCCGGCGCGTTGCCTCGTCCATCACGTCGTCGTGGTAGAGCGAGGCGAGGTGGACGAGCTCGACGGCCACCGCGCCGAGCAGCGTGTCCTCGCTCGCGCCGCGCCAGTCGCGCGGGCCGGGTCCGAGCGACGCGGCCGCGAGGGTGAGCGCGGGTCGGAGGCGCTTGCCTCCGGCGTCGATGAGGTGAGTGGCGATCTCGTCGAGGAACGGGTCGCCGAGCACGACGACGCGCCGGAGGCACTCCTCCAACCTCACGAGCTCGGCGTCGGGCACCGCAAGCGCGAAGAGTTCCGGCGCGTTCACTGCCCTGCACGATACGCTACACGCCCGGCGGCCAGGCAACCCCCTGTTCAGAGGCACTTTTCCCCGTACGTGGCCGATGATCGGCGGCTCGGGGGGCCTCGGTGCCAAGTCGCGGGACCTGCTCGATAGACTGACGCCCAGGCACAACCGTCGAGGGAGTCCGAGTTGTTCGAGCGATTCACTGATCGGGCACGAAGGGTGCTGGTCCTGGCCCAGGAGGAGGCCCGCCTCCTGAACCACAGCTTCATCGGGACCGAGCACATCCTGCTCGGCCTGATCCACGAGGGCGAGGGCCTCGCCGCGAAGGCGCTTGAGTCGCTCGGGATCTCGCTCGAGGCCGTCCGCGAGAAGGTCGAGGAGACCATCGGCCCCGCGGGCTCCGCGCCGACGGGGTCGCCTCCGTTCACCCCGCGTGCGAAGAAGGTCCTCGAGCTCTCGCTTCGCGAGGCGCTCCAGCTCGGCCACAACTACATCGGCACCGAGCACATGCTCCTCGGCCTCGTCCGCGAGGGCGAGGGCGTCGCCGCCCAGGTGCTGCAGAGCCTCGGCGCGGATCTGCCGCGCGTTCGCCAGCAGGTCATCCAGCTGCTCTCGGGCTACCAGGGCCGCGAGACCGCGAGCGCGGGGACGGGTGGCTCCTCTGGTCAGGAGGCCCCGGCGGGCTCGCCGGTCCTCGACCAGTTCGGCCGAAATCTCACCCAGCTCGCGCGCGAGCACAAGCTCGACCCGGTCATCGGTCGGGACCGCGAGATCGAGCGCCTCATGCAGGTGCTCTCCCGCCGCACGAAGAACAATCCCGTGCTCATCGGCGAGCCCGGAGTCGGCAAGACCGCGATCGTCGAGGGCCTCTCGCAGCAGATCGTCGCGAACGACGTGCCCGAGACTTTGAAGGGCAAGCAGCTCTACACCCTCGATCTCGGCGCGCTCGTGGCCGGGAGCCGCTACCGCGGAGACTTCGAGGAGCGGCTGAAGAAGGTCCTGAAGGAGATCCGCACCCGGGGCGACACGATCCTGTTCATCGACGAGCTTCACACGCTCGTCGGAGCGGGCGCGGCCGAAGGCGCGATCGACGCGGCCTCGATCCTCAAGCCGATGCTCGCCCGCGGCGAGCTGCAGACCATCGGCGCGACGACGCTCGACGAGTACCGCAAGCACCTCGAGAAGGACGCCGCGCTCGAGCGGCGCTTCCAGCCGATCAAGGTGGAGCAGCCCTCGCTCGAGCACACGATCGAGATCCTGAAGGGCCTTCGCGACCGCTACGAGCAGCACCACCAGGTGACGATCACCGACCAGGCGCTCGTCGCGGCGGCGAACCTGGCGGACCGTTACATCTCCGACCGGTACCTCCCGGACAAGGCGATCGACCTCATCGACGAGGCGGGCAGCCGGCTGCGCATCCGGCGGATGGCCACGCCGCCCGAGTACCGCAAACTCGAGGAGGAGATCAGCAGGATCCGCCTCGAGAAGGAGGCCGCCCTCGAGAAGCAGAACTTCGAGCAGGCGAAGCGGCTCGCCGACCAGGAGACCGCAAAGCTCGAGCGCAAGACCGCGATGGAGCAGGAGTGGCGATCCGAGGGGATCGACCTGTTCGACGTCGTCGACGAGGACGTCATCGCGGAGGTCCTCGCGAACTGGACGGGCATCCCGGTCTACAAGCTGACCGAGGAGGAGACCGCGAAGCTGCTCCGCATGGAGGACGAGCTCCACAAGCGCATCGTCGGCCAGGAGGACGCGATCAAGGCGCTCTCGCGCGCAATCCGGCGGACGCGGGCAGGCCTCAAGGACCCGAAGCGGCCGAGCGGATCGTTCATCTTCCTCGGGCCTACCGGGGTCGGGAAGACCGAGCTCGCGAAGGCGCTCGCGGAGCTCCTCTTCGGCGACGAGAGCTCGCTCATACAGCTCGACATGAGCGAGTACATGGAGAAGCACACGGTCTCGCGGCTCGTCGGCTCGCCGCCGGGCTATGTCGGCTACGAAGAGGGCGGCCAGCTCACCGAGGCGGTGCGCCGCAAGCCATTCGCGGTCGTGCTCTTCGACGAGGTCGAGAAGGCCCATCCGGACGTGTTCAACGCGCTGCTCCAGATCCTGGAGGACGGTCGGCTCACCGACGCGCAGGGCCGCACGGTCGACTTCAAGAACACCGTGCTGATCATGACCTCGAACCTCGGCACAGCGGACCTGCGGAAAGCCTCGCTCGGCTTCTCGAAGACCACCGAGGCGGTCACCTACGAGGACATGAAGAACCGGATCATGGGCGAGCTCAAGCGCGTCTTCCGGCCCGAGTTCATCAACCGCATCG
>DATLRJ010000132.1:0-16517 GCA_035534715.1 Acidimicrobiales bacterium
GGGCCGCAGCCCACCTACACCGGAGTGGCTTCGACTGGTCCGCGAGGCCGTCCGGGCATCGACTGGACGAGGCGAACCCTGTCGCCCTCGAGCTGGCGCGCCGCTACTTACGCGAGAACACGTCCGACGCTGCAGCGACCGAGCTCGCAGCTGCGGCGGACGCCGACCTGTTGCGCCGGATCACCGTCTTCTCGCCCGGCGGCTTCGTCGACGGCGTCGATCCGAACAACATCATCACCCACCCGTCGGCCCCCCGCTATCGAGGCCTCGCCCAGGCGATTGCGAGCCTTCGCCTTGCTGAGAAGGAAGGCATCGGGGTCGATCGGATGATCCGCGACATGCTCGTGCTCGGGCATCAAAGACCCGAGATCGTGGAGATCGCCGGGCCCTACATCAAGATCGTGCTCGCCGGCGGCGACCCGAACAGCGACTGGATGGACTTCCTCGCGGAGCTCGATCCGGAGGCGGCCGGACGCAACCTCGACCTGCTGCTCGTGTTGGACCGTCTCCTCCGATCCGCCTGGATCGATGCGAAGCGGGCTGCTCCGCTCCTCCAGCGGTCGATGACCGAGGCGGCCTCGACCCTGGCGCACCTCAGCGACATCTCGTGGTCGAAAGCGCCGGCAGTCATCGAAGTCGCCGGCGTGCCCGCCAGCGAGCTGGCCGGCTACCGACTCTCGGACGGCGTGCGGGGTCGCCTGTCGATCCGTGTGAGGCCCCTCATGGCCCAGGCGGGCCGACGCGAGGTCATTCTCGACTGGGCACGATCACGCGGCCGCGTATCCTCGACCGAGGTGAAGGGCCTGACGGGCGTCAGCAGCGTGTACGCGGGCACCCTGCTCAAGGAGCTCGCGTCCGAGGGGCACCTCGCGGGCTCGAGCGCGTCGAAGAGGGGGCGGGGGTTCTTCTACCGTCCGGTCAGCCAGGTCTAGCGAAGAAGCGCCGACAGCTCCGGTGGTGCAGTGGGCCCCGGTTGCGAGCTCGGGGTGACGGGCTCAGAGGGACGGCCACGAGCGCTCCGTCGTCGTCGACGACAGCCGAGCACCACCGACAGCGGCGACGAGGAGGAGGAGGAGGGCATTGTTGCCGTGAATGACCGCTGCTGACCGTGGTGCCTCGTCCCGCTGTGGCACGCTTGTGGCACGACGACGAGTCTGCCGGCTGCTCGTCCGAAGGCACAGTGCGCTGACCTGGACTTTCCTTGGTGGTCGGGACCGGCGTCGATCCGGTGACCTCGCGCTTTTCAGGCGCGCGCTCTGCCAACTGAGCTACCCGACCTCGCCGGCTCCCGCCGACCGCTCGAAATCTACGCCGTCGAGATCGTGCTCGTCGTGTAGCTGGGCGGCCGGCGCGGGCCGGGTGGCGGACCTGACGGGATTTGAACCCGCGACCTCCGGCTTGACAGGCCGGCGTGCACTCCGAGCTGCACCACAGGTCCTCGTGCACCGGGAACCGCCGCGACGCCTGTCGGCGCAGCGTCCGCACCCGGGGAGGCGCCAACGGATACTAGGCCATCACCGACCGAGGCGCGACAGGCCCGCTCCGGGCGCCGGTCACCCGGTGAGCGGTGGTGCCGCCGCTGCTCGTGAGCGTCGACGGGCGCGGCGTTCGGGTCGGTCGCACGGTTGCCGGCGTGACTTCCTCACGATCAGAGCGACCTCGACACTGCCTTCGCGATGGCGGAGTCGACGCCGCTACTCTTGCTCGAACCCGTCCTCCGGCGCGAGCACGATTGGGAGAGTCCCGGCGACGGCCGCGGACGCGGAATCGGACGGGCTGTCGTGACGGGCGCAAGCACCCCCAACGGGATTCGAACCCGTGTTACCGCCTTGAAAGGGCGGCGTCCTGGGCCACTGGACGATGGGGGCTCGTGGCACGCCCGGCGGCCGAGACTACCAGCGGTCCGGCTCTCGTCCGCCGGGTCGCGCCGAGGAGGCACAGTGACCGGAGACGCACCGTCCGTGGGCTCGCACGGTTCGTCCGTGACGCTGCAGGCGAAGTGGAGCGCGATCGACGACTACATCTCGGATCGACTCGTGCCGACCGACGACGTCCTCGAGGCGGCCCTCGCGGAGAGCGACCGGGCGGGGCTCCCGCAGATCAACGTCGCGCGCAATCAGGGTCGCCTGCTCGAGCTCCTCGCGACGATGATCGGCGCACGTTCGATCCTCGAGATCGGAACGCTCGGCGGGTACAGCACGATCTTCCTCGCCCGGGCGCTTCCCGCCGGCGGCCGGCTCGTCACGCTCGAGTTCGCGGCGCGGCACGCCGAGGTCGCACGCGCCAACCTCGATCGTGCCGGGCTCGCCGACGTCGTCGAGGTCCGGGTCGGGCCCGGGGTCGTGAGTCTCGAGAGGCTCGCGTCGGAGGGCGCAGGGCCGTTCGACATGGTGTTCATCGACGCGGACAAGGAGAGCTACCCGCAGTACTTCGCGTGGGCGATGCGGCTCGTCCGGCCGGGGGGACTGATCGTCGCCGACAACGTCGTGCGTGGCGGCGCGATCCTCGACGCCGGGAGCGGCGATCCCCTCGTGGCCGGGATCCGTGGCTTCTACGACGCCGTCGCCGCCGAGCCTCGCGCTCGGGCGACGGCGATCCAGACCGTAGGGACAAAGGGTCACGACGGGCTCGCGGTCGTCGTCGTCGCCGGCACGCCGTAGGGGCTCGACGCACGGCGTCGCACCCACCGCCTACGGTGTGGGCGGCACCATGGACAAGGAGCGCGGATGACCGATGACCAGACGAGCGTGACCGCTCGGCCACGTAGCGCCGCATCGGTCGAACGCCATCTCGCGGGCTGTCCGCGGCTCGACACCTCGTCGGGGCCGCCGCGGCGCCCGGATCTCCGTCCGTGCACCTGCGACCCCGGTCGCCTCGCCGCGGCGATCCGGCCGTCGCGAGCCGGGCGTAGGCATCCGCTCGGACCGGCCGTCTGACCAGTAGCGCGCGGCGACCAGGCCGGCCCTCTCGGGCGGGCGCGGCCTGACGAGCGAATGCTGGCCCGACGTCGCGGCTAGCCGACCTCGGCTGCGGGCGGCGACGGTGGCCCGAGCAGCCATGTCGTCCCGTCGGGGCCGTCCCTCAGCTCCACTCCGAGTGCCGCGAGGCGATCCCGGACGGCGTCGGCCTCGTCGAATCGGCGGGCGCCTCGCGCGAGTGCCCGCAGCTCGATTCCGAGCTCGACGTACGGTCCGACGACGTCTCGAGGGTCGCGCACGCCGTCGGCGGCGACCCGGCCGAGCTCGACGATCATGGTGCGAAGGCTCGCCCGGGCGCGCTCGCGCTCGTCCTTCTGCGGTACGTCGGTCGACCACTCGACGATCGCGTCCTCGAGGCCGAGTATCGCGGCGACTGCTCCGTCGGCGTCCCGGGCCTCGACCGCCGAGGCGAACGAGGCCTCCTTGTCGCGGACGATATCGAGCAACGGAGACGTCGCCGGACGGGGAGCGGGCTCGACCCGACCGCCCCGCTCGCCTCCCGGCCGCGCCCCGCTCCGCACACCCCCGGGCGACGGCTCGCCGAAGGCCGCCGAGAGGAGGTCGTGGAGTGGGAGCGAGGTGCCCGGGGCGAACACGACGGACCGGCCGCGCCGGCGCACCGTTACCACTCCGAGCCCGGCGATCTCGACGGTGCTCGCGTCGAGGTCGACGACGCACGCGGTGTGCTCGTCGACCCCGAGCACGAAGTGGTCGTCCGGGAGCGTCTGCTCCATCACCGCGAGGCGCCGCTCGCCGAGGTAGCAAAAGCGCGTGTCGTGCGTCCCTCCCTCTGCGTTGTTGTAATGGGGGATGACGGCGACGTGCAGCCCGACGGCGCCGAGGACGTCTAGGCCCTCGAGCCAGTGTGGGTCCTCGCCCGCCTTGTAGATCTCATAGACGGGGACGGCGTACGCGCCGAGCGTGAGAGCGGCCGCGCTCGCGAACGTGACGGCACCCGACAGCGCGAGCTTCTCGGCGAGCAATCCGGGGACGACGCTGTCGCGCCACCGGCGCAGCGCGAAGGTCGGGCTCCCGGGGCCGGAGAACACGTAGCGAGCGTCTCGCAGCAGCGCGACGAGCCGCTCGGCCGCGAACGGCGTGCCGCCTCCCCCGCCCGAAGCGACCGCGTCCCCCGGCAGGGACGCGACCTCGATCGGGGTGTGGAGGCTCTCGTCGAAGTAGGTGGAGATCCGCGCAGCGAGCTCGTCCGCGTTCTCCTGGAAGCCGAAAGGGGTGTCGAGAAGGACCGCGCGCACCGGCGGCGGGCCGAGGCGCTCGAGCACGGAGCGATGGACCTTCACCATCGTCGGAGCCGTCTCGCCCGAACCCATCAGGGTGACGAGCCGGGTCATCGCGCACCCGGCTTCGGCGTGCCGTCCCAGCGCAGGTCCCCGGGGAGCTCCCCCCAGGGATCGACGGGGATCTCGTCGTCGGCACCAGGCACAGGCGGCGGCAGCGCCGACGCGAGCGCGTCGACGAGCTCTCCCTGCAGGTAGGAAAGGTAGGCGTAACAGCTCCACTGCGCGAAGCCCGGGTCCCCTTCGGCGACCTCCGGAGCGTCCTCTGTCACCGCGAGCGTCGTGCCGAGCACGAGCCGCAGGTCGTTGATCGCGCCGAGCCAGGCGTCGGCCTCGTCGTCGCTCAGGTGTGCCGCGTCGGCAGTCTGGGCGAGCACGGCGAGCGCCTCGCGGCGGTGCTCGAGCAGCTCACCGCGGACGAGGCCCGAGTAGGCGCGCTCCGCCTCGGCGTCGCGCGCATATGCGACGGGGAACAGGCGGCGGAGAGACTCGTCCGGCTCGGACCCGGCCCCCGGCGCGGACTCGAGGAGCCGTTCGAGCTGGAGCGGCAGCGCCGCGACGAGCGCACGCTCCTCCAGGGGAAGCCGGACGTCGATCCCACCGCGGCGACTTCGCGAGATCCTCCTGCGCAGGCTCATCCCGCCTGCTCGAGGGTTGCCCACAAGCCGTAGCGGTGGAGGCGGGTGACGTCGTTCTCCGCCCGCTCACGCGGCCCGGAGGACACGACCGCGCGACCCTTGTGGTGGACGTCGAGCATGAGCTCCGTCGCGCGTTCACGCGAGTAGCCGAACAGCCTCTGGAAGACGTAGGTGACGTAGGTCATCAGGTTGACCGGGTCGTTCCAGACGACGACGAGCCACGGTAGGTCCGTGGCGACCTCGACGTCTGTGCCGGGGGACTGCTCGACCGTCGGCGCCTCCTCGGTATGGGTGTGCGCACGCCAGGCCACCGTCTGCCCCCGAGGGACGCTCGGCGTCGCGCGCGCGGATCGCGTCCGGCGGCGAGCGCACGCCGCGCGAACGACTGCACGGGCGAGAGGTTCAGGCAGGTGCGTTCACCGCGACGCGCCCGGCCGTCGCGTCGTCGCGCCTCGCCGCCGCGCCCTCGAGGGCCAGGGGCTCGACACGGTGCAGGCTCAAGTACAGCGCGACCGTCGCGGAGAACGCGGCCGTTGCCCCGGCGAGGTGGAACTCGACCACGAGTGCGTTGTCGCGGAGGAAGTACTGCGTGTACCCGAGTGTCCCCTGGAGGGCGAGGACCTCGAGCATCGTGCGTGCCCGTCGCTGGACGAGCGCGGGGGCCTTCGCGTGGTGGAGCGCGAAGACCGTGGCGAGCGTCATGCCGATGAGGAAGAGCGCGATGTCGGCGTGGAGCTCGGCCATGTCCCGGAACGCGATCGGGATCCGGATCGCTCCGGGCCCTCCGGCGTGCGGTCCGCTCCCCGTCACGATCGTCCCAGCCATGACGAGCACGGAGATCGTCGCGAGCAGGAGGCGTGAGAGCCATAGCAGGTCACGGTCGACGACGAGCGTGCGCGTCCCGCCCCCTTCGCGCACGCGTGCGCACAGGACGATCGCGTCGCCGAGGACGGCCAGGGTGAGCACGAAATGGAGCGAGACCCAGTAGGGGTTGAGCTTCGTGAGCACGACGATGCCGCCGATGACGATCTGGCCGACGATCCCCGCGACGAGGCCCGCAGAGAGCCACACTGCGTCTCGCCGGCGCGGGCGCATCGCGAGCGCCGCGAGAAGCGTCGCGGCCGAGAACACGGTGACCGCGACGCTCACCATGCGGTTCGAGAACTCGATGAGCGGGTGGAACGACACCGCAGGCGTCACGCTTGCACGAGAGCACGTCGGCCAGTCGAGGCAGCCGAGGCCCGAGCCCGTGAGGCGCACCGCGCCACCGGTCACGACGAGCAGGGCGTAGCAGACCGCCGCCACGACCGCGAGGCGGCGGAACTGCACGGGGCTCACCTGGGGGAGTCGCACGACGCCTTCATCGTAGGGATCGGGGCCGAGGTCGGCCACCCCGCGTATGGCGCCCGTCGGATCCGTGCCCGCGGCGAGGCGGCAGGGCGGGGCGCGAACGGAGTCATTCGAACCGGAAGGTCGCGGCGGCGAGGACGGGAGCGGCTATCGCCCACGCGGCGAGCACGACGAAGCCCTCGAGGGGAACGGGCGCACCTCCGGCGAGAGCAGGGTGGAGCACGTCTGTGAGCGCCGCGGAGGGCAGCAGCCGCGCGACGGTCGCGAACCCCCCGAGCTTCGCGAGCGGGAACATGATGCCGCTGATCCCGAGCATGACGACGTACAGGCCGTTCGCGAGTGCGAGGGTCATCTCGGCGCGAAGGGTGCCGGCGAGGAGGAAGCCGATACCGGCGAACGCCGCCGTGCCGAGCAGCTCGGCGGCGATAGCAAGGCCGGCCGGGCCGTGTGGCCGCCAGCCGAGGCCCGCGGCGATCGCGCCGATGACGACGACCTGGACGACCTCGACCGCGAGCACGGCGAGGATCTTCGCGGTGAGCAGCGTCGAGCTGCGGAGAGGCGTCGAGCCAAGCCGCTTGAGCACTCCCCAGCTGCGCTCGAAGCCCGTCGAGATCCCGAGGTTGACCATAGCGGTGGAGATCACGGCGAGGCCGAGGACACCCGGAGCGAAGAAGTCGATCCGGTGTGGCGTCCCCGTCGACACGATGGGGACGCTCGAGAACAGCACGAGCCCGAGTATCGGGATCACGAAGGTCACGAGGAGTCGCTCGCCCTGCTCGAGGGTCATGCGGACCTCCTCGGAGGTCTGGGCGAGGAGCGCACGCCAGCTCATCGACGCCCTCCGCCGTCACCGGGTGGATCCCCGGTCAGCCGGAGGAATGCGTCCTCGAGCGACTGCCGCCCCGCACGCAGGTCTGCGAGGGGAAGGTCGTTGGCCGCGAGCCACGCCGTGAGCGCGGCGACGAGCGCAGGTGTGGCCATCGTCCCCACCCGGTACTCGCCGGGCGCGGTCTCGCTGACCGTGGCGCGCAGCTCGGCGCCGAGGGACCCGACGTCGATTCCCGCTGGCGCCGAGAAGCGCACATCCTCGGCGGCCGTGACGAGCTCGGCCGGCCGGCCGGAGGCCACGACCAGGCCGTGGTCGACGATCACGACACGGTCCGCGACGCGCTCGGCCTCGGCGAGCTCATGGGTCGTGAGCAGCACGCAGACGCCCTCGTCCCGAAGCGAGGCGACGATCCCGCGGACGACGAGGCGGCCCGCCGGGTCGACGCCAGCGGTCGGCTCGTCGAGGAACGCGACACGAGGTCGCCCGACGAGGGCGAGGGCGAGGGCGAGGCGCTGGCGCTCCCCGCCGGACAGCCGCTTCGCGGGCCTCGACGCGACGTCGCGGAGCCCCGCGAGGTCGAGGAGCTCTTCGGGATCGCGCGGGTCGTCGTAGTACGAGGCGAAGAGCTTGAGCGCCCGTGCTGCGCCCATGACCGGGTAGGTGCCCCCGCCCTGGAGCATGACGCCGATACTCGGTGCGAGCTCTCGATGGTCCGCGACCGGGTCGAGCCCGAGCACGCGCACGGTGCCCGACGTCGGCCGCCTGTATCCCTCGAGCGTCTCGACGGTCGTCGTCTTGCCGGCCCCGTTCGGGCCGATGAGCGCGACGACCTCGCCCGCGTCCGCGCTGAACGATACGCCGGCGACGGCCGCGACGGCGCCGAAGCAGACCCGGAGCGCGTCCACCTCGATCGCCGGCATCGGAGCGAGGCTACCGGCTCGTCGCCGCGAGCTTCGAGGTGCGCGTGCCGGGCCACACCGGCGCCCAGGGTCAGCGCCGGCGCGGGGCCTCGAACCGGTAGCCGAGACCTCGGATCGTCGTGATGAGCGTCGGCCGCGAGGGATCCGCTTCGATCCGGGAGCGAAGGCGCTTCACGTGGACGTCGAGCGTCTTCGTGTCCCCGACGTAGTCGAGGCCCCAGACCCGGTCGATGAGCGCGTCGCGGGTGACGACCCGCCCTGCACTGTTGAGCAGGGCCTCGAGCAACTCGAACTCCTTGAGTGGGAGTTGCACCTCCTCGCCTCGGACCGTGCACTCGTGCCTCTCGGGGTCGAGCCGGACCTCGCCGATCTCGAGGACCGTGCTCGGCGGGTCCGACGCGGGGAGTGCGACCGGAGTCGTCCCGACCGACGCACCCGAGCCCGGGTGCTCGCGCGGCGTGCGCCTGAGCACGGCGCGCATGCGCGAGACGAGCTCGCGGAGCCGGTAGGGCTTCGCGACGTAGTCGTCCGCGCCGACCTCGAGCCCGACGACCGTGTCGATCTCGGTCGACTTCGCGGTCACCATGATGATCGGCACGCCGGATCGAGCCCGTATCGCGCGACACACGTCGAGGCCGGACATCTTCGGCAGCATCACGTCGAGAAGGACCAGGTCCGGAGGATTGGCCTCGAAGCTGCGGAGCGCCTCGGCGCCGTCGCGCGCGATCCGCACCGAGAATCCCTCGCGCTCGAGCCCGACGAGGAGTGCCTCGACGAACGACTCCTCGTCCTCGGCGACGAGAACCTCTACCCGGCGGTCCTCTCCGTCGGCGGCGCGGTCGGTCACGTCTCCGACCGTCCCTGCACGGGAAGCACGAGCGTGAACGTCGCGCCCTCGCCCTCGCGCGACTCCACGCGCACCGAGCCATGGTGGTTCTGCGCGACGTGCCGCGTGATCGCGAGGCCGAGGCCCGTGCCCCCGGTCTGGCGGCTGCGACCGTGGTCGACGCGATAGAAGCGTTCGAACACGCGCTCGAGGTCGCGGGCCGGGATGCCGATCCCCTTGTCGGTCACCGTGAGAACGACGTCGTCACCGTCGACACGGCCGCTCGCGAGCACGACTCCTCCCTCGTAGGAGAACTTCACGGCGTTCTCGAGCAGGTTGTAGACCGCGGAGGTGAGCTGGCGCCGGTCCCCGAGCACGGCGACGGGCGGGGAGGGCTCCTCGAGCTCCACCTCGACGGAGCGCTGCTCCGCCGCCGAGCGAACGCGCTCGGCGGCCTCGGCCATCACGAGGTTCACGAGGACCGGCTCGCGCGGGGGCGATTCCTCGCTCTCGATTCGCGAGAGGTCGAGGAGGTCGTCGATGACCCGAGATATCCGGAACGCCTCGGTGTGCACCCGCTCGGCGAGTCTGCGGGAGACCTCCGGCTCGGTCTCGGCGAGGAGCGTCTCGGCGAGAAGTCCGAGCGCGCCCATCGGAGTCTTCAGCTCGTGGCTCACGTTCGCGACGAAGTCGCGACGGACCTCCTCGAGACGCCGCCGCTCGGACACGTCGTCGATGACCGCGATGACCCCGAGCGCGCGCTGGCCGTTGTCGAGGCTCATCGTGCGCACCGCGAGCGTTCTGCGCGGGGGCCCGTAGAGCTCGAGCGTGCGCTCCTCGGACGCTCCCGGCGCGGTCGTCGCGAGGAGGTCGTCGACTGCCTGGGCGGCGAGGGCGTCGCTGTGGCGGTTGCCCATGAGCGCGACGGCGCGGGCGTTGTGGAAGACCGGCTCGCCGTGCTCGTCGCAGACGATCACGGCCTGCGGAAGCGTGTCGAGGGCCCTGCGCAGACGGATCGCGTCCGCGCTCGACTCGGCAACCGCCTCCGCTGCGCGGTCCGTCGCGCGCTCCACGAAGCCGAGCGCCTCCTCCAAGTCGCGCGGGTCGTCCGGGAGGTTGTCCGCTCCGAGGCGGCTGCCGAGTGCGACGAGCCGCTGGCGGAGCGAACCCACTCCGCGCCGGCCGCCGAGGGCGTAGCCACCGGCGGCGAGGAGGATCGCGGCGACGGCGACGATCCCGACGGCGTAGGCCGGGACGCCGAGGTCCGCTAGCACGGGCATCCACTCGGCGGCATCACCCTCCAAGCATTGCAGCTCGGCCCGTCGCGCGGATCGTTCGGCATCGGGTGTGGCGCAGCTGACATCAAAGGTATTGAAATACATCGTAACTACGTCTACTCTCGGCGGCGCGCCTGCACTCGTCGTCCGGCAGGCGGGGGAGACACCTCCCCGAGCCGGACGTCCTCGTTCGCAATGCTCCACGCGCCGTGCGCGGGAGCCGAAGGAGGTGCCGGGTGCACATCGTCGCCACGACGTCCGCGGTTCGCCTGATGGCGGCCTCGACGATCTCGCTCGACCCGAGCCAGTCGTCGCTTCCAGGAAGCTCGGTCATCCAGAGCCTTGTGAACGGGCTCGGGTGGTGGGGCCTCGTCGCGTCGCTCGTCGGCCTCGTCGTCGGAGCTGCGACGTGGGCGCTCGGCGCCCACACGAACAACTATCAGCACGCGTCGACCGGGAGGCGCGCGGTGCTCGTCTCCGGCGCGGCTGCTCTCGTCATCGGTGCTGCCCCGCAGGTCCTCACGTTCCTGTTCAACGCCGGCCAGAGCGTCCACTGAGCGCGGCGATGATCGTCGCCACGCCTCTCGCGGCATCACTGTTCAGCATCGGGGCGGGTGCGGTGCGGAGCATCGTCGACACGATGCTCTCGGAGGTCACCCGCTGGGTGGCGGCGGGGGCGGGGAGCGTGCTCGAAGCGCTCGGCACCGTGCTCACCTCGACGACTACGCCGGATCTCGGGCGTGGGTTCCTCGGCGAGTACGCGACGATGTCCGCGGTCTCCGCGGCGCTCGCGCTCCCGCTGCTCCTGCTCGCGGTGGTCCGCGCAGTGGTGCAGCAGGATCTGGGAGAGCTCCTGCGGGCCGCGCTGCTGCGGCTCCCCGTCGCGCTGCTCATGGCGGGCGCGGCGGTCGGGCTCGTCTCCCTCGCGCTGCAGGCCGCCGACGCGCTGAGCGGCGCCCTGCTGGCCGTCGCCGGCCATCCCGTCGACGGGTTCATCGCATCCCTCGTGACAGGCCTCGCCGCCGCGTCGTCGGTAGCGGTCGGACCCGGCGCCGCGGTGGTCGGTGGCTTCGCAGCGCTGCTGCTCGCGCTCCTCGCGACCGCTGTCGCCTTTCTTCTCTGGGTCGAGCTCGTCGTACGGTCCGCGGCCGTCGCCGCGGCGACCCTCTTCCTTCCTCTCGCGCTCGCCGGGCTCGTCTGGCCCGCGACAGCGCACTGGGCGCGGCGACTCGCCGAGACGATCTTCGCGCTCGTGCTGTCGAAGGTCGTCGTCGCCGGCGTCCTCGCGCTCGCCGGGGTGTCGATCACCGCGGGCAACGGGGTTCCCGGCGCCGTCGAGGGTGTTGCTCTCCTTTTCCTCGCGACGTTCGCGCCGTTCACCGTGCTCCGCCTCGTGCCGATGATCGAGGGGGGCGCAATCGCCCATCTCGACGGTACGGGCCGGCGCCCTCTCGCGGCCGCAGCGCGTGCAGGCGGCTTGGTCGCGGGGATCGACACCGGGGCAGGCGGCGGCTCCATGGCCTCCGCCGCAGGAGATGTCGGAGGAGCCTCCGGCTCGGTGATCGCGGGGACTGGTCCTCGGGGCCCTGGCGGGGCTCCAGGTGGCGCTCTCGCGGTGCTCGACGACGTTCCCGGGGCGATCGTCCCCGATCTCTCGCGACAGGAGATACGAGACGATGCGGCTCGGCGCACCGCGGCCGCGGCAGCCGTCCGCGAGCGAGACGGGGAGAGCTCGTGAGCGCGTCGCAGCGGTCGCGCTACCGGTTCGGCCCGCGCGACCGCCGCGGGCTCATCGCGGGCGCGCGCACGGCCCAGGTGCTCGTGGCCAGTGCCGGGCTCACCGTTGCCGTCGTCATCGTGCGGGCGGTACGCGGCACCGCAGGCGGAACGGGCGCGTTCGTCGCCGTCGCGGCGGCGCTCGCCGGAGCGTTCTGGCCCGTTCACGGGCGGACTCTCGACGAGTGGGTGCCCGTTGCCGCCAGGTTCGCCTCTGACGCGGCGCGCGGTCGCCGGCGCGCGGTCGTCGGGCGGGGATCACCGAGCCGTGACCCTCGACCGCCCGGCCCGTTCGGGCACCTCGCCCTCTGCGAGGTCACCTCGTCCGCGATCGGCGGCGCGTTCGGCGCGGTGCGCGACTCGCGCGGTGGCGCGTGGACGGCGGTCCTCTCGCTCGGCTCCGACTCCTTCGCGCTGCTCGACGAGGACGACCGCGCCCGGCGGATCGCCGCGTGGTCCGGCGTGCTTGCCGCGGTCTCCGGCGAGTCCTCGGCGCTCCACCGGCTGCAGTGGGTCGAGCGGACGCTCCCCGACCGCGGCGAGGTACTGCGCCGCCACCTCGAGTCGCGTCGCATGGGTGCCCCGCCCGACCCCGGCACGGCGGCCGCACGCCGTTCCTACGAGGAGCTCCTCGAGGACGAAGGCACGGGCGTTCTCCGCCACGAGCTCTTCCTCGCGTGCACGGTGCGCGCCCCGCGCTCTGCGGAACGCGTCCTCGGCGAGGAGGTCGCACGGCTAGAGCGCCGGTGCCGCGACGCGGCGATCCCCGTCGACGGCGTCCTCTCGCTCGCCGGACTGTCGACTCTCGTCCGCCGGACGTTCGACGAGGTGCCGGGATCGGGACCCGCCGCGTGGCCGTGGCCATCCGCCGTCGACGCGTCGTGGTCGGCTCTGCGCACCGACGGGACGTGGCACGCCACCTACTGGATCGCCGAGTGGCCGCGCAGTGACGTGGCAAGCGATTTCCTCCTTCCCCTCCTCGTCGGCTGCCCCGAACGGCGGTCGGTCTCGGTCGTGATGGCCTCCGTCCCCCCGACACGCGCGATCCGCGCCGCGGAGCACGCGCGCACCTCGACGGCGGCGGACGCGGACCTCCGGCGCCGCCACGGCTTCGCCACCTCGGCGCGCCGGCACCGCGAGCACGAGGCCGTCGTCCGGCGGGAGGGCGAGCTCGCTGAGGGGCACGCCGCTTACCGGTTCTCGGGCTACGTCACCGTGACGGTCCCGGACCCGGCCGCGCTCGACGGCGCGTGCTCGCGCGTCGAGCAGTCCGCGGCGCTCGCCCGTGTCGAGCTCCGCAGGCTCTACGGTGCCCAGGGCGAGGCAGTCACCTTCACGCTCCCGACGGGTAGGGGGTGCGCGTGAGGATCCCCGCGCACGAGGCCACGACGGCCCAGCTCGGAGCCGTCTACCCGCTCGCCGCGAGCCGGCCGCTGCCGACGGGCGGCGTGCTCGTCGGACGCGACCTCCTCGGCGGGACGTTCGTCCACGACCCGTTCGAGCTCTACGCCGCCGGCGCGCTGACCAATCCGAACATGCTCGTCTTCGGCCAGATCGGGCGCGGGAAGAGCGCGTTCGTGAAGTCCTACCTGTTCCGCCAGGCGGCGTTCGGCCGGCGCATCGTCGTGCTCGACCCGAAGGGCGAGTACGGGCCGCTCGCGCATGCGCTCGGCGCGCCGCCGATCGCGCTCCGACCGGGCGGCCGGCTGCGGCTGAACCCCCTCGACGCCGCCTCCGCCGAGCGCGACGACCCGGGCGAGACGTCGCGCCGCCGGCTCGAGATGTGCGCGGCAGTCGCGGCCTCCGCGCTCCGCCGGGAGCTGTCCCCTCTCGAGCACGCAGGCATCGAGCTCGCGCTCGGCGAGATCGCGTCTCGCAGGCGGGACGCGACGATCCCCGACGTGGTGCACGCCCTCCTCGAGCCCGCGCCGGCGGCATCGCGGGCGCTCGGCGTCCCTCCCGCGGCGCTGCGTTCGGGGACGCTCGACCTCGCGCTCGAGCTCCGACGCCTCGTCGAGGGCGAGCTTCGCGGGATGTTCGACGGCCCGACGAGCCCCGGGATCGCGCTGCGCGGTCCGGTCGTCGTGCTCGACCTCTCCGCGGTCTACCACTCGCCCGCGCTCGGTGTCCTCGTCACCTGTGCCGCCGCTGCGGTGCAGGGAGCGGTCGAGAGCGGCGGCGATTCGAGGACGATCCTCGTCGTCGACGAGGCGTGGGCCGTGCTCGCGAACATCGGCGCGGCGCGCTATCTCCAAGCCTCCTGGAAGCTCGCTCGCGCTCGCGGGCTCGCGAACCTCGCCGTGCTCCACCGGGTGTCGGACCTCACCGCGGTCGGAGGGGCGGGGAGCGCCGTTACACGGCTCGCGGAGGGTCTCGTCGCGGACTCCGAGACGATCGTCTGCTACGCGCAGCCCGCGAGCGAGCTCGGGGCGGCCGCGGCCGTGCTCGGGCTGTCGGACGAAGAGGCGCGAGTCGTCGGCGGGCTGGGTCGCGGGGTCGCGCTGTGGAAGGTCGGCGGGCGCTCGTTCCTCGTCGAGCACCGCCTCGCCCGGGCAGAGCGCGAGCTCGTGGACACCGACGCTCGGCTTGTCGCCGGGACCGTTCCCCGCGGCGGTAACGAGTGAGCGGTCACAGCTGGTGCATCGGCGGCCTCGCGGGGGGCGACGACGCGTTGGTGGACCCGTGAGCGGGCCGCCTCAGCGCCGCGCCGCGCCGCGGCGGCGGGCCGTGGCAGCGCGCGCCGCCGAGGGCGGCGGTGCCGGTGAGGCGCTCGCGTGCCTCGCGGTGCTCGCCGTCGCGCTCGCCGCGCTGTCGATCTGGCTGACGGGGGAGGTCGCCGCGGTCGTCTCCGGCAGCGGTTGGCCCCGCGTCCCGGCGAGCCGCTGTCTCGCTCTGCTGGTCGGCGTGGTCGGCCATCCACGAGACCCCCGGGTCGCGTGGCCACACGCCGTGCGCGGCGAGATCCCGGGGCCGGCGCTGTGGTACGCCGCGCTCGCGTTCGTGTGGATTGTCGCCGCGGGCGTCGCTCTCGGGGCGCGTGCTCTCGTGCGGCGCACGTCGCGAGCCGTCCCAGGGGCGCGTCCGCGCGCCGCCGGGCGCGAGCCCGCTGGCGCGACGTGGGCGGCGCGCGCCGACGTGAGCCGGCTCGCGGTCCCGGGCCCGGGCATGGGGCGGCTCGTCCTCGGGCGCGTCGGGCGCCGGCTCGTCGCCGTCGAGCGCGGCCAGTCCCTCCTCGTCGTCGGCCCGACGCAGTCCGGCAAGACGACCGGGCTCGCGATCCCTGCCCTGCTCGAGTGGGAGGGGCCCGTGCTCGCGACGAGCGTGAAGACCGACCTCGTGCGCGAGTCGCACCGTCGCCGGCAGGCGCTCGGCGAGGTCCGCGTCTTCGACCCGACGGGTGTGTGCGATCTCGGAGGCGCGGGGTGGTCGCCGCTGGCGGCGGCGAGCACGTGGCCCGGGGCGCGCCGCACGGCGGCGGGACTGTGCGGAGTCGCTCGGGGCGCGGCGGGCGGGCTAGAGGACGGCGCGTTCTGGTACGCGACGGCCGAGAAGCTGCTCGCACCGTTGCTGTTCGCGGCGGCGACCTCGGGCGGGACGATCGCTGACGTCGTGCGGTGGGTCGACACGGGGGAGGTCGGCGACGTGCTCATCGCGCTCGAGCTCGCGGGTGTCCCCGAGGCCGTGCGTGCCGCGGAGGCGAGCTTCTCGCGCGAGGAGCGCCAGCGCAGCTCGGTGTACACGACCGCGGAGACGGTTCTCGCGGCGTACGCGGACCCCTTGGTCGCGCTCAGCTGCGAGAGGCACGATCTCGACCCGGCGCGCCTGCTCGGCGGGGGGAGCGACACCGTGTTCCTCGTCGCGCCCGCTCACGAGCAGGAACGCCTCCAGTCGGTCTTCGTCGCTATCGTGCGCAGCGTCGTCGAGGACGCGATGACGCTCTCGTCGCGCCAGGGAGCACCGCTCGACCCTCCGCTTCTCGTCGTGCTCGACGAGGCGGCGAACGTCGCGCCCCTCTCGACGCTCGACACGCTCGCGTCGACGGCCGCCTCTCACGGCATCCAGCTCGTGACCGTCTGGCAGGACCTCGCCCAGCTCGAGGCGCGCTACGGCGCACGTGCGGCGACTGTCGTGAACAACCACCGAGCGAAGCTCCTCTGCTCCGGGATTGCTGACGCGACCACGCTCGAGCAGGTGGGCAGGATCATCGGGGACGAGTCGCACGAGACCGTGTCGTCCACCGTCGACGCGTCGGGCGGATGGAGCAGGACGAGCAGCACGGTGTCGCGCCGTCTCGCGCCGGCCGAGCTGCTCCGCTGCATGGCGCCCGGTGACGCCGTGCTCGTCTACGGCAACCTGCCGCCGGTCCGGCTCGCACTGCGGCCCGTGACGACCGACCGCGATCTCCGCCGTCTCGCGTCCGGCGGACCGGGGCCGGCTGACGGGCCGGCCGGCCGGCCTGCTACTTCCGGTCCACGAGCGGCGCGAGGACTCCGGCCGCGATTGCTGCACCGACGGTCGAGGAGAGCACCAGCCAACGCGATCGCCGCGGCAGGCCCCGGAACGCGATGAGCGTCGCCACGGTGTCGCCCGTGTCGGCGAGGCCGCCCGCCTCGACCCAGCCGCGC
>DATLRJ010000133.1:0-3315 GCA_035534715.1 Acidimicrobiales bacterium
GATTTCGGGCCGGGATCGGATCGCGCCGATCTCGCAGGTGCGGGCCCCGCACCGCGTCCGCAGGACACTGGTGCCGACGGGGTACGGATCGCCGCGGTCGAGGCCGCCGTCGCGGCGGGACTCGCCCCGTCGACAGGCAGGCGCCCGGACCAGGCACCCGCCGGCGATCCCGCGGAGCTCCGGGAGGGGCTCGCGGAGCTCTTCGCCCCGCTCGAGCTCCCGGACTGGAGCGACCCACCGACCGGCCAGGTGCCGCGCATCCTGCTCGGCGCCGAGGACGCGGACGCGGTCGGGGACGGCTCGGCCCTGCGCGGCCCGACATGGCGCGAGGACCGTGCCGACTGGGAGCAGGACCTCGACCTCACGTTCCTCGTCGACGCTGATGACGCGTCAGGCATCGCTGGCCATGCCGCCCACGAGGCCGCGCATCCGTTCGACGACGCAGACTTCGACATCGACGACGAGGCGTGGGCATCACTGCTCGACGGCGCGCTGCCGGTGCCGGCGGGTGCCGCCGAGCCGAGCGTATCGCCGCGACCGCACCGCTCGCGAGCTGGGCGGGGAGGGACGAGGCCCCGCGACAAGGCGGCGGGGGACGATCGCGGCGGCGTCGGGCCCGAGCGGAGCTCGCGTGCCCCGCATGCCGCGCACTCGGCGCGCCGGGCGCGCCGGCACGTGCCCGGCCAGACCGCGGAGTCAGGCGCCGCGCGCGCCGGGTCGCGGCGCAGCCCGGTGAAGGCGACGGCTACGGGGGTCGTCGCGGGGGCGATCGCGCTCGGGTGCTTCCTCGCCGGCCCGGTCGCGTCGCTCGTGCTCGTGACGGTCCTCGTCACGCTCGCCGCCGGGGAGGCGTTCGGCACGCTCCGGCGAGCGGGACGTGATCCCGCTACCCTCCTCGGGCTGCTCGCGATCCCCGCGCTCGTCGTCGGCAGCTACTTCCGGGGCCCCGAGGCCGTGCCTCTCGTGCTCGGGCTCGTGATGATCCTCACGTTCTGCTGGTACCTGCTCGACGCCGTCGGGACGAGGGGCGCCCGGCGATCCGTCACGAATCTCGGGGCGACGGTGCTCGTCGTCACGTGGCTCGGAGTGCTCGGATCCTTCGCAGGCCTTCTTCTCGATCCCGCCGCCTACCCGCGCCGCCACGGCGTCGCCCTTCTCGTCGCTGCCGTCGCCCTCACGATCGCCGCAGACGTCGGTGCGTACGTGACGGGCTCGCTCGTCGGACGCCACCCCCTCGCGACGCGAATCAGCCCGAACAAGAGCTGGGAGGGGCTCGTCGGCGGAGCCGTTCTCACGATTGTCGTCGCGGCCGTCGTCGTCGCGCGGATCCACCCGTTCACGCTCGCCCACGCACTCCTGCTCGGAGCCGTCGTCGCCGTCGTCGCGCCTATCGGTGACCTTGCAGAATCTCTCGTGAAGCGGGATCTCGGAGTGAAGGACATGGGCTCGCTCCTACCCGCGCACGGCGGAGTGCTCGACCGGGTCGACGCGATGCTCTTCGTGCTCCCCGCCGCGTACTACCTCGCGCGGATCGTCCACCTCGCATGAGCCGGACCCGCGTCAGCGTCGTCGGGTCGACCGGCTCGATCGGTACCCAGGCGCTCGAGGTGATCCGCACCGACCCCGAGCGTTACGAGGTCGTGGCGCTCGGCGCCCAGCGGTCGGTCGAGCTCCTCGCGACCCAGGCTCGCGAGCTCCGCCCCGAGCGAGTGGCGATCGGCGACCCGAGCCGCGCGGCCGAGCTCGCGTCGCTCGTTCCGGACGGCGTCGAGGTGCTGGCCGGCCCCGGCTCGCTCGCCGCGATCGCGTCGGTCGGCGACGTCGTCGTGAACGGCGTCGTCGGGTTCGCCGGGCTCCCGGTGACGGTCACGGCGTTGCGGACGGGGCGCCGTCTCGCTCTCGCGAACAAGGAGTCGCTGATCGCAGGCGCACCCGTCGTGCAGGTCGCGCGCACGACCCCCGGTGCCGAGATCGTCCCCGTGGACTCCGAGCACTGCGCGATCCACCAGTGCCTCGGTGAGCGCCGCCACCGCGCCGGCGCCGTCGCGGCGTCGGACTTCTTGTTCCCACCGCCGGACGTGCGGCGCCTAGTCGTGACCGCGAGCGGGGGACCTTTTCGCGGCCGGAACGCGGAGCAGCTCGCCGGCGTCACGGTCGCCGACGCCCTCGCGCACCCGACGTGGACGATGGGACCGAAGATAACGGTCGACTCCTCGACGCTCATGAACAAGGGCCTCGAGGTCATCGAGGCACACGAGCTGTTCGGGGTGGACTACGACTCGATCGAGGTCGTCGTGCACCCGCAGTCGATCGTGCACTCGATGGTCGAGTACTGCGACGGAGCGACGCTCGCGCAGCTGTCCGCGCCCGACATGTGCCTCCCGATCGGCTACGCGCTCGCCTACCCGGACCGACTGCGCACCGCGTACGGCGTGCTCGACTGGTCGAGGCTCTCGCGGCTCGACTTCGCCCCTCCGGACCTTGCCACCTTCCCGTGCCTCGGTCTCGCCTACGCGGCAGGCCGCGCAGGCGGGAGCGCTCCTGCGTGGTTGAATGCTGCGAACGAGGTGGCCGTGGCGGCGTTCCTCGACGGGCGGATCAGCTGGCTGTCGATCGCAGAGGTCGTGGCCGACGTGCTCGACGGCCACGAGGAGTCGAAGCTCCTCGACGTCGCCGACGTCCTCGAGGCCGACGCGGTCGCGAGGCGCGCGGCCGAGGTCGCCGTCGGGCGCAGGGAGCGGAAGACGTGAGCGCAGTAGTCGAGCGAGATGGGGCACCGCCGGCGCCGCCCGGAGTGGGAGGAACCCCCAGCTCTCGAGGCGCGCGCTCCGGCCGCCTCGCGTTCCTTCGCCTGCTCGCGGTCGTCGTGACGGCCGTCGTGCTCGCCGCCGTGCTCCACGGACTTCCCGTGCTCATCGTCGTCCTCGCGCTCGTCGTGATGGTCATGGTCCACGAGCTCGGTCACTTCGTTGCAGCGAAGCTTTCCGGCATGAAGGTCACGGAGTACTTCCTCGGCTTCGGCCCGAGGATCTGGTCCGTGCGGCGCGGCGAGACCGACTACGGGGTGAAGGCGATCCCCGCGGGCGGCTACGTGCGGATAGTCGGCATGACGATGCTCGAGGACGTCGACCCCGGGGACGAGCCCCGCAGCTACCGCCAGGCGAGTTTCCCCCGACGTTTCGCCGTCGCCGTCGCCGGCTCGACCATGCACTTCGTGATGGCCTTCGTCCTTCTCTGGGCGATGCTCTCCTTCGCGGGCGTTCCCGTCCCAGCGACCCCGGAGGTCACCGGGCTCACGAGCTTCGCGGGCGGTGG
>DATLRJ010000134.1:0-3742 GCA_035534715.1 Acidimicrobiales bacterium
TTGCGTTCGGCCTGCGCAGGGCACACGCGGCAACGTGGTGGTACGGCGCGCTGCTCGCCGCGAGCGGCGCAGGATCCTTGCTCGGCTCGACGCTCGTTCCTATGCTGCGCCGCCACCTGAGCGTGAGGCGCATCATCGCGGTCGCGCTCACCGCGATCGCCGCAGGGAGCCTCGGCGCAGCGCTGCTCGGCGGCCTCGTCGCACAAGCTCTGCTCACGTTCGTGGTGGGCGTCGGCCCGACGAGCGCGAAGCCCGCGCTCGACTCGATCGTGCAGCGGCACGTGCCGCCCGCGTTGCTCGGGCGGGCGTTCGGTCGGCTCGAGACCCGGCTCCAGCTCTCGTGGGTCGCGGCGTCGCTCGTCGGTGTTCTCGTGCCGTTCCCGCTGCGGTGGGGGGACGTCGTCGTCGCGGTCGCGTGCGTGCTCGCCGCCGTGAGCTACGCGTCGGTCGTGCGCGGCGCGTCGTCGGCGCCCACGCCAGCTCCCCGTCCGCCGCGGGACCCGGCGCAGCGACGCGGCGAGACAGGAGCCTGAGTGGCGATCGCCCCGTCGTCCCGGCAGCGGTGAGCGCGACCCGGGCTCGTGCCACCGTCCCTCCCGCGGCAGGTGCGGACCGCCGGCGGAGACATGCCGGCGTGGCTCGGCGCGACGCCCGCGTGAGGGCGTGGCGAGGCACCCTGCTCGCAGGTGTCGCCGTGGCATTCCTTGTCGCGCCACGTGACGCTCTCGGAGCGCTCGTTCCCGCCCGTGCTCCCCGTGTCGTAGCAGCGTCGTCTGCACAGCCCTCCTGCCCGTGGATGCGACCGCGGCAGGGCGAGACGGCCGCCGAGCTCGCAGGCGAGGTCGTCTCACGCATGACGCTCGTCGAGGAGCTCGACGTCGTGACGCTCCTCAGCACCAAGGCCTACGAGAACTCGACGACCCCCGTGCCAGGACTGTGCATCCCGGCGCTGACGATGCAGGACGGCCCCTCGGGACTCGCCTACGGAGACACTGGCGTGACCCAGTTCCCGGCGCCGATCGCGGTCGCCGCGAGCTTCGACCCCTCCGTCGCGTACGCCGTCGGTCGGGCGATCGGCACTGAGGCGCATGCGCAGGGCGTCGCCGCCGTGCAGGGCCCGTACCTCAACCTCGCTCGGGTGCCACAGGCAGGGCGTGTGTTCGAGGGCTTCGGTGAGGACCCCGCGCTCACGGCGGCGATGGGCGTGGCCGATGTCCGAGGCATCCAATCCGCCGGGGTGCTCGCGGACGCGAAGGATCTCGGGGTGTACACACAGGAGACCAACCGGGACTTTCTCGACCAGATCGTCACCGCACGCGCCCTCGAGGAGCTCTACCTCGCACCGTTCCGCGCCGTCGTCCAGCAGGGTGACGTCGCATCGCTGATGTGCGGTTTCGGTCGCATCGACTCCGTCGTCACCTGCGAGGACGCCGCCGTGCTCCGAGAGGTCCGCTCGTGGGGCTTTGCCGGGTTCTTCCGTGACGACATCAACGCGGCGCCGGACACGGGCGCGGCGCTCGCCGCGGGACTCGACCTGTTCAAGCCGGCCCCGTGGAAGGGCGACGCGCACCGGGCGATGACGGCGTCCGACCGTCGAGCGATCGCGGGCGCGGCGCGCGCCGTGCTGACCGAGATGTTCCGGTTCGGCCTCGTGCAGCACCCGCTCGCGGGGCGGACCTCGGTCGACGTACGGACCGCACGCGCGTCACGAGCAGCGCTCGCGGCAGCGGAGCGCGGTGCGGTGCTGCTCAAGGACGCAGGAGGCACGCTCCCCATCGCGCCGTCGGTCCCGTCGATCGCCGTCATCGGCGCGGGGGCGAACGTGCGGCCGATCACCGCCGGCGGCGGGAGCTCGGCCGTCGTCACTGTGGCCGGCACGACTCCGCTCGGCGCGATCCGGCGCGCGTGGCCGTCGACCAGGATCTTCGTCGCCGAGGGGGAGCCAGCCGTACCGGCCGTGCCCGAGCTCCCGCCGCGCGACGTCTCCCCCGCGCTTCCCGCCGTACCGCCGCCGCCCGCCCACCCCGTGTACCACACCTCCGCACCGCCATCTGGGACGTGGCGCACGTGGTCCGGAGCGCTCACTCCGCCGGTGTCGGGGCTGTACGAGTTATCTGTGCGCTCGCACGGTGACACAGAGGTCTCGCTCGGCGGGCGGGTCGTGCTCGACGATCCCGGCGCGCACGGTCCGACGACGGTCGGGCTCCCCGAGCAGCTCGTGGCCGGCCGGCACTACGCGATGTCCATGCGCTGGCTCGAGTACGACGAGAACGTGCCGAAGATCGGCTGGCAGGACGTGAGCCCGACGATCGCCGCGGCGGCAGCGGCCGCCTCGCGCGCGGCGGTCGCAGTCGTCTTCGTCGGAGCTACGCGTACCGAGGGCGCCGACGCGACCTCCCTTGCTCTCGCGGGGGTCGAGGACCAGCTCGTCGAGGCCGTCGCGGCGGCCAACCCTGCGACCGTCGTCGTCGTCGACTCGGGCGGCCCGGTCCTCATGCCATGGCTCGGCGAGGTCCGCGGCGTGATCGAGGCGTGGTATCCGGGCGAGCAGGGTGCGCGCGCTATCGCTGCGCTGCTCGGCGGCGCCGTCGACCCGGCAGGGCGGCTTCCGGTGAGCTTCCCGCGGTCCCCTGCCTCGACGTCGGTATCGGCGTCCCCGTCGCTGTGGCCGGGCCTCGGGTACACGGTGAGCACCAACGCGGGAGGCGGTGGGCTCGACGTCGGCTACCGCTACTACGACGCACGCGGTGTCCCGGTGCTCTTCCCCTTCGGGTTCGGGCTTTCCTACACGACGTTCTCCCTCGCGCGCCTGCGCGTGCGTCGGGATGCGGAGGGTTACGTCGCGTCACTACGGGTAACGAACACGGGGTCTCGCGCGGGGAGCGAGGTAGTGGAGGCGTACCTCCATTACCCCGCGACCGCCGATGAGCCGCCTATCGGGCTGAAGGCATTCGCGACCGTCGCGCTCGCACCGGGAGCTGCCCGTACGGTCACGCTCGACCTCCCACGCACCGCGTTCACGATCTGGGGCCCACGCGGCACCGAGGTCGTGCCGGGCCGCTACGTCGTCGAGGTCGGGACCTCGTCCGACGACCTCCCCCTGCGCGCCGCGCTCGCCGTCCCGTAGCGCCCCTAGGTTGGTGGCGTGTGCGGCCGCTACGTCCTCGCGACCTCGATCGCCGGACTGGCCGAGGCCTTCGACGCGCTCTACTCGCCAGAGGTAGCGCAGAGCTACGCCCCGAGCTGGAACGTGAGCCCGACCCGGACCGTGCTCGGTGTCGCCGCGGACGATACCGGGGCGCGCGCACTGCGACCCTACCGCTGGGGCCTCGTCCCCTCGTGGGCGCGCGATCTCTCGGTCGGAGGCCGCATGTTCAACGCGCGCGCGGAGACCGTCGCGTCGAAGCCGTCGTTTCGAGCGGCGTTCGCCGCGCGCCGCCTCCTCGTTCCTGCCGACGCGTTCTACGAGTGGTCGAAGGCCCCTGAGGACGCGCGGCAGCCCTACCTCTTCCGGCGAGCGGACGGTGGCCCGCTCGCGTTCGCGGGGCTCTTCGAGCGGTGGCACCCGGGCCCCCCGGGTGGGGTCGCCGCGCCCGAGGTCACGACTTGCACCATCGTGACGGTGGCGGCGGGTGCCGACGTCGCCGACGTCCATGACCGCCAGCCGGTCGTGCTCGATCGCGACTCGTGGGACACCTGGCTCGACCGCACGCTCCGAGACCGCGACGAGCTCGAGGGCCTC
>DATLRJ010000135.1:0-14514 GCA_035534715.1 Acidimicrobiales bacterium
TGACCCAGTCCGGCTCGACGCCGTGAGCCTCGAGCGCGCGCACGTGCGCGGCGACGTCGTAGCCCGAGGTCTCCGGGACCTGCTCGCGCAGGTTGCACACGTACACGCATGTCGCGGCTGCCGACGCGATCGCGTCCCTCACCGCGGGCGGCGCACACGCGGCGAGCACGCTCGTGTAGAGCGAACCCGGCCCGAGGACGACCTGGTCGGCGTGCGCGATGGCCTCGAGCACAGCGTCGGGAGCGGGCGCGTCCGGGGGGACGAGGGAGACGCGCGTGACTCCTCGCGTCGCCATGATCCGCACCTGCCCCTCGAGCTCGGAGCCCGCGGCCTCGGCCTTCAGCACGACGGGGCCGGTCGTCGCGGGCAGCACGGCCCCGACCGTGCCGAGGAGGCGGCACGCCTCCTCCATCCCCGCGACGAAGTCCCCGAGGGTCGCGGCGAGAGCCGCGATGAGAAGGTTGCCGAACGCGTGGCCGTCGAGCTCGCCACCCCCGACGAAGCGGTGCTCGAGCGCTCGCCCGAGCGGCGACGGAGCCGGCAGGAGCGCGCCGAGGCACTTGCGGAGATCCCCGGGTGCGGGAATGCCGAGCAGCTCGCGCAGCCGGCCGCTCGAGCCGCCGTCGTCCGCGACGGAGACCACCGCCGTGACGCTGCCCGCGTAGCGCCGGATCGCCGCGAGGCTCGTCGCGAGGCCGTGGCCGCCCCCGATCGCGACGACCGCCGGGCCGTCCCCCGTCACCGTCGGATGTCCCTGTGGTGCACCGTGGGAGCGAACCCGTGGTCGGCGACACGCCGGGCCAGCTCCTCCGCGATCGCGACCGAGCGGTGCCGGCCTCCGGTGCAGCCGATCGCGATCGACAGGTAGGACTTGCCCTCGCGCGCGTACGCGGGGAGGAGGAACGCGAGGAGGTCGTCGAGCTTGTCGAGAAACTCCTCGGCCTCCGGGCGGCGCAACACGTACTCGCGGACGTCCGGGTCGAGGCCGGTGTGCTCGCGCAGGCCCTCGACCCAGTGGGGGTTCGGCAGGAAGCGGCAGTCGAGCACGAGATCGACGTCGAGCGGGATGCCGTGCTTGAAACCGAATGACACGACCGCCGTCTGCATCGCTCCTTCGGCCTCGGTGCCCGCGAACGCGTCGACGAGCCGCCCGCGCAGCTCGTTCACGTTCAGGTCGCTCGTGTCTATGACGATGTCCGCGTCGTCTCGGATCGCCTGGAGGAGCGTGCGCTCACTCCTGATCGCGTCGAGCACGCCTTCGCCCTCGACCGGGTGGCGCCGGCGCGTCCCCTCGAAGCGCCGGACGAGCACGTCGTCGGACGCGTCGAGGAAGAGCACGCGGACGCGCGCCCCGGTCGAGCGGAGCGAGTAGACCGCGGGCGCGAGCTCGTTCATCGACTCGGCTCCGCCGCGCCCGGCGACGAAGCAGAAGCGGTCGAGGTCCGAGCTCGACTGCGAGGTGAGCTCCGAGATCTTGCCGAGCAGCGCGGGCGGGAGGTTGTCGATGACGAACCAGCCGAGATCCTCGAGCGTCGCGGAGGCCGTCGAGCGGCCCGCGCCCGACAGTCCCGTCACGATCAAGTACTCGGCCACGTCGCCTCCCCGGTCCGCCCGAGATCATCCCATGGCGGCAGCGCGGGACGGTGCTCGAAGCGCATCGCGAGCAGGCGCGGGATCGCGCCCTCGAGCTCGGGGTCGACAGAGGTGGCGAGAAACTCCGCGAGCGGCGGCGGCTCGAGCATCCGCGTCATCACGAGGTCGTGCTCGGCGAGCGGGTTCACGTATCGCGACAGCGGCCGGTGCGCGAAGGGGATGCACACGCCCGAGTCGACGTCCTCCCAGCTCACGTCCTCGACGAGGTAGGGGCCGACACGCCAGTAGCGCTCGCCGAGGATCTGGTCGTCGACGAACCCACTGCCCGATCCCTGGTAGAGGGGGTGGTTGACGAGGAGGAGGAAGACCCCGCCCCTGCAGAGCACCCGTGCGACCTCGGCGAGCACGGCATCGGCGTCCTCCGCGTGCTCGATGACGAGCGAGCAGACCGCCCCGTCGAAGCTCCCCGCACGAAACGGCAGTCGCTCTCCCTCGCCGCGCACGAGCGGGACGAGGCGCGTCGAGGGCGCGGAGCCCGGCACGGCCCCGCGCTGCGCGTCGAGCGCGTGGGCGAGCTGGGCTGGCGAGACGTCGATCCCGACGACCGACGCCGGGGGGGCGTCGCCCGCAAGCAGATGTCGGGCGACCTGACCCTCGCCACAGCCGAGGTCGAGGACTCTGCGGCAACCGGCGAGCTCGGCCGCGATGGTCGGGAGGATCTCGTGCTCGTACTCCGGATCCGCGCCTCGGGTGAACGTCTCTCGCCACCAGTCGGCCTGACGCTCCCAGACGCCGCGCCGCGACGCCGCACCGGGCTCCCCCGCGGGGCGGTGCCTTTCCGAAGGGCCGGTCAATGGAGGCGCTCGTAGACGGCATCGGCCACCGGGTCCGGGAGCCACGCCAGCGCGCGCAGCTCGTCGGCGGAGGCCTCGCGCACCTTGCGGACACCCCCGAGCTCGCGCACGAGCCGGCTCCGGCGCGCGGGTCCGAGCCCCGCGACGCCGTCGAGCACGCTGGTCCTCGCCCGCTTCGCTCGGAGCTCGCGGTGGTAGGTGATCGCGAAGCGGTGCGCCTCGTCGCGGAGCTGTTGGAGCAGGTAGATCGCGGAGGAGTCGCGCGGGATCCGCACGGGCGCGTCGCGGCCCGGTCGGAAGACCTCCTCGAACTGCTTCGCGAGCGCGGCGAGCTCGACCCGGCCGGTGAGGCCCAGCTCCTCGAGCACCGTCACGCCGACGCTCAGCTGTCCCTTGCCACCGTCGATGAGCAGGAGCTGCGGCGGGTAGGCAAAGCGGACGGGACGCCCCTCCGCCGGCACCGGAGGCTCCTCGTCGAGCCGCTTCAGCCGGCGCGTGAGCACCTCGTGCATCGCGCCGTAGTCGTCGTTGCCCTGGACCGCCGAGACCTTGAACCGCCGGTAGTCGGACCGCTTCACGAGCCCGTCCTCCATGACGACCATCGAGCCGACGTAGTCGGTGCCCTGGAGGTGGCTCATGTCGTAGCACTCGATCCGCAGCGGCGCGTCGCGAAGGCCGAGGTACTCCTGCAGCTCGTCGAGGGCCTGGGCACGGGTCGTGAGGTCGCTCGAGCGCCGCATCGAGTGCCGCTGAAGCTGCTCCGTCGCGTTCGCCTCGGCGACCTGCACGAGCGCCCGGCGCCGTCCCCGCACGGGCACGCGGACCGACACGCGGCCGCCGCGCCGGCCGGAGAGGAACTGCTCGTATGTCGCGAGGTCGTCCGGAGCGCTCGGGACGAGAACGATCGGGGGCACGCCGAGGGGGGTCTCGAGGTACTGCTGCTCGAGCGCGCGAGAGACGAGATCGGGCATCTCGAGCGGCTCGACCTTCTCGAGCACGAAACCACGACGCCCGACGACACGACCCCGGCGCACGTGCAGGACCTGGACGGCTGCTTCGAGCTCGCTGTCGGCGATCCCGACGACGTCGAGGTCCTCGTTCGAGTCGGCGACCATCTCCTGGCGCTCGCTCGCGAGCCGGACGGTCCCGAGCTGGTCACGCAGGCGCGCCGCGCGCTCGTAGTCGAGGGTCGCGGCCGCGTCACCCATGTCGCTCTCGAGCCGGGCGACGACCGGCCCGATGTCGCCCTCGAGGAAGCCCATGAGCTCGGCGAGCATCTTGGCGTAGCGGTCCGCGTCGACCGCGCCGACGCACGGCCCGGAGCATCGCTCGATGTGGAACAGCAGGCACGGCCGACCGAGCCGTTCGTGGCGGCGGAACTTCGCGTCGGTGCAGGTCCGGATCGGGAACGACCGGAGCAGCAGGTCGAGCGTCTCGCGTATCGCGTACGCGTGGGCGTACGGGCCGAAGTAGCGCGTGCCGGGGCGCTTCGCCGCCCGCGTGACGAGGGCGCGAGGCCACGTCTCGTCGAGGGTGACCGCGAGGTACGGGTAGCTCTTGTCGTCGACGAGGCGGACGTTGAAGCGCGGCCGGTGCGCCTTGATGAGGTTGTACTCGAGCATGAGCGCCTCGACGTCGCTGCGGACCTGGATCCACTCGACAGAGGTGGCGCGCTCGAGCATCTGGACGGTGCGCGGGTGCAGCTGGCCGGGCTGCTGGAAGTAGCTCGACACCCTGCTGCGCAGCGAGCGCGCCTTGCCGACGTAGATGATCCTGCCCTCGGCGTCCTTGAACTGGTACGAGCCAGGGGCGTCGGGGAGTGCGTCGGGGCGCTGCAGCACGGCAGTACGAGGGTAGTGTCTCTACTACGTCGGCCTGGTACCCCGGCGGACATCACCGCTTCGTGGCCGACATACCCGCGGATGGGCGACCAGGCTGTCCCCGCCGGCTGCGTCGAAGCGTCACGGCAAGGGGCTCGCCCATGTTCCGTCTCCAGTCACCGCTCCCCGACAACTACGTCGACGCCTCCGCCGACGAGCTCGCGACCCGCATCGGGACCGCGCGTGCGACGCTTGGTTCGAGCGTCGTCGTGCTCGGCCACCACTACCAGCGCGACGAGGTCATGACCTGGGCGGACGCGCGGGGGGACTCCTTCGGCCTCGCGCGCTTCGCGGCCGAGCAGCGCGACGCCCGCTACGTCGTGTTCTGCGGCGTGCAGTTCATGGCGGAAGCCGCGGACGTGCTCACGGCCCCCGACCAGCAGGTGCTGCTGCCCGACCTCAACGCCGGCTGCTCGATGGCGGACATGGCGGACCTCGACAGCGTCGAGACCGCCTGGGAAGAGCTCGACGCTGTGGTCGACCTCGGCTCGCTCGTCCCGGTCACCTACATGAACTCCTCGGCGGCGCTGAAGGCCTTCGTCGGCCGCCACGGCGGAGCGGTCTGCACCTCGTCCAACGCGCGCGCGGTCCTCACCTGGGCGCTCGACCTCGAGCCCGGCGAGGACCCGGTCTCCGGCGCGCGGCGCACCGGTCGCCGCGTGCTCTTCTTCCCCGACCAGCACCTCGGGCGCAACACGGCCTTCGCGCTCGGGTTCGCCGCTCGCGACACGCGAGTTTGGGACCCTCGGCTCGACCTCGGCGGCCTCGAGGACGCCGAGGTCAAGGACGCGACCTTCCTGCTCTGGAAGGGCCACTGCTCGGTCCACCAGCGCTTTCGCACCGAGCATGTCGAGGCCTTCCGCGCCGAGCATCCTGGCGGCGCGGTCGTCGTCCACCCGGAATGCAGCCACGAGGTCGTCCAGCTCGCCGACGAGGTCGGGTCGACCGACGCGATCATCCGCTACGTCGAGCGTTCGGCTCCGGGTTCGACGATCGGCGTCGCGACGGAGATCCACCTCGTCCACCGCCTCGCGAACGAGCACCCCGACGTCACGGTCGTCTCGCTCGACCCACTCGTGTGCCCGTGCTCGACGATGTTCCGGATCGACGCGGCACATCTCGCGTGGATCCTCGAGGGCCTCGTCGAGGGCGAGGTGCGCAACCGGATCATCGTCGACCCCGCGACCGCGAGCGACGCGCGCGTCGCGCTCGAGAGGATGCTCGCGATCACCTGATCGCGCCGGCGCCTGCGAGTGCCCTCGCGGGCACGACCGATGCCTTCTCACGAAGCCGCCTGCGCGAGCGACCCCGCGAGAAGGCGCCCCTCACCTCGCTCGGCGGCCCCGTGGAGCCCGTCGCGGCGCGAGCAATGGCGCGAGGAACCTCCCGGTGTAGCTCGCCGCGACCTTCGCGACGTCCTCCGGCGTTCCTTCGGCGACGACACGGCCGCCGCCGCTCCCCCCCTCGGGGCCGAGGTCGACGATCCAGTCCGCGCACTTCACGACGTCGAGGTTGTGCTCGATCACGACGACGGAGTTGCCCTGGTCGACGAGGCGCTGGAGAACGCCGAGGAGCTTTCGGACGTCCTCGAAGTGCAGGCCCGTCGTAGGCTCGTCGAGGATGTAGAGCGTGTGACCGGTCGAGCGCTTCGAGAGCTCGGAGGCGAGCTTCACGCGCTGGGCCTCGCCGCCGGACAGGGTCGGGGCGCTCTGCCCGAGCCGCACGTAGCCGAGCCCGACGTCGACGAGTGTCCGCATGTGGCGCGCGATCGGCGGCTGCGCCGCGAAGAACTCGAGCGCCTCCTCGCAGGACATGTCGAGCACCTCGGCGATGCTCTTGCCGCGCCACAGCACCTCGAGCGTGTCGCGGTTGTAGCGGGCGCCCTTGCACACCTCGCACGGGACGTAGACGTCGGGGAGGAAGTGCATCTCGATCTTGATCGTTCCGTCGCCCGCGCACGCGTCGCACCGGCCGCCCGAGACGTTGAAGGAGAACCTGCCGGGCTGGTAGCCGCGCAGGCGCGCTTCTTGTGTCTCGCTGAACAGCCGGCGGATGTTGTCGAACACGCCCGTGTAGGTCGCCGGATTGGACCGCGGCGTGCGGCCGATGGGCGACTGGTCGATGTCGATGACCTTGTCGAGCAGCTCCGCGCCCTCGACGCTGTGGTGCCGGCCGGGCACCGTGCGCGACCGGTAGACGTGCGCCATGAGGGCACGGTGCAAGATGTCGTTCACGAGCGTCGACTTCCCCGAACCTGACACGCCCGTGACCGCGACGAAGCAGCCGAGCGGGAACTCGACGTCGATGTCGCGCAGATTGTGCTCGCGCGCCCCGCGCACGACGAGGCGGCCGGAGCCAATCGCGCGGCGCTTCGCGGGCACCTCGATGGAGAGGCGGCCTGAGAGGTACGCGCCCGTCACGGAGCGCTCCTCGCTCAGCAGGTCGGCGAGCGTGCCCGACGAGACGACCTCGCCGCCGTGCTCACCCGCGCCCGGGCCGATGTCGACGACGTGGTCGGCGACACGGATCGTCTCCTCGTCGTGCTCGACGACGATGACCGTGTTGCCGATGTCCCGCAGCCGGAGCAACGTCTCGATGAGCTTTCGATTGTCCCGCTGGTGGAGCCCGATCGACGGCTCGTCGAGCACGTACAGCACGCCGACGAGGCCGCTGCCGATCTGGCTCGCGAGCCGGATGCGCTGGGCCTCGCCACCTGCGAGCGTCGCGGCGGACCGGTCGAGGGCGAGATAGTCGAGGCCGACGTCGACGAGGAACTGCAGGCGCGCCCGGATCTCCTTCAGCACGCGCTCCGCGATGAGCGCATCGCGCTCTCCGAGCTCGAGGCGCGCGAGAAGATCGGTCGCACGCCCGATCGGCTCGGCCGCGAGCTGCGCGATATTGCGACCGTCGACCGTGACCGCGAGCGACTCGGCCTTGAGCCGGCTTCCACCGCACTGCGCGCACGGGACCTCCCGCATGTAGCCAGCGATCTGCTCACGCTGGAAGTCAGACTCCGCCTCGGCGTGGCGCCGTTCTAGCCACGGGACCACTCCCTCGAAGGCCGTGTCGTAGCTGCGCGCAGTCCCGTAGCGATTCTTGTACCGGACGTGCACGCGCCTGTCGGCCGAGCCGTAGAGGACGATCTTGCGATGGGCCTTCGTGAGCTTCTTCCACGGCGTGTCGACCGAGAACCCGTACGCGGTAGCGACCGCTGCGACGACTCGGCTGAAGTACTCCGTGCGCGCACCGGCCCACGGCGCGATCGCGCCGTGGGAGAGCGCGAGGTCGGCGTTCGGCACGACGAGCTCGGGGTCCACCTCGTAGCGCGTCCCGAGGCCGACGCACGCGGGGCACGCTCCGTACGGGGAGTTGAACGAGAAGCTGCGCGGCTCGAGCTCGTCGAAGGAGAGCCCGCAGTACGAGCACGCGAGATGCTGCGAGAACGTCACGACCTCGTCGTCGTCGATCATCTGGATCGACGCGACGCCCTCCGCGAGCCGCAGTGCCGTCTCGATCGAGTCCGTGAGGCGGCGCTCGATGCCGTCGCGGCGCACGAGGCGGTCCACGACGACCTCGATCGAGTGCTGTTCGTAACGGGCGAGGGACACCTCGCCACGGTTCGCGAGCTCGTGAACGACCCCGTCGACACGGGCGCGTGCGAAGCCCTGGCGGGCGAGGTCGTCGAGGAGCGAGTCGTACTCGCCCTTGCGGCCGCGGACGACCGGTGCGAGCACGTGGAAGCGCGTACCCTCCGCGAGCTCCATCACGCGGTCGACGATCTGCTGCGGGCTCTGGCGCGACACCTCGCGGCCGCAGCTCGGACAGTGCGGGACGCCGATGCGCGCGTAGAGCAGGCGGAGGTAGTCGTAGATCTCGGTGACCGTGCCGACCGTCGAGCGCGGATTGCGTGACGCGGACTTCTGGTCGATCGAGATCGCGGGCGAGAGCCCCTCGATGAAGTCGACGTCGGGCTTGTCCATCTGACCGAGGAACTGCCGCGCGTACGAGGAGAGCGACTCGACATACCGGCGCTGGCCCTCGGCGTAGATCGTGTCGAACGCGAGCGACGACTTCCCCGAGCCGGACAGTCCTGTGAAGACGATGAGCCTGTCGCGGGGCAGCTCGATCGAGACGTTCTTGAGATTGTGCTCGCGCGCGCCGCGAATGACGATCGAGCTCGACATCGGGTCGAGACTACCGGTGGTCAGCCGACCTCCCGGAGCTCGCGGCGCAACGAGCGGACCTCGTCGCGCAATCGGGCGGCGTATTCGAATCGCAGCTCGGCGGCGGCCTGGTGCATCTCGGACTCGAGAGTCGAGACCAAACGCTCGAGCTCCTCGGCGGGAAGCTCTCCCGGGTGCTCGGGCAATGGCGCGCCCGCGCGCTCCGCCGCCCGGCGACCGGCCCGGCGCGACCGGTCGGACCTGCTCGCGCTGCCCGTCGGGAGCGGCGCTCCGCCGGCCGCGACGAGATCTGCGGTACCTGCCGCCGTGCGAAACTGCGCGACGAGGTCGGTCACCGCCTTGCGGATCGTCTGCGGGTCGATCCCGTGCGCCGCGTTGTACGCGCGCTGGACCTCGCGGCGCCGTTCGGTCTCTCCGATCGCGCCACGCATCGAGTCTGTGATCACGTCCGCGTAGAGAACGACCCTCCCCGAGACGTTGCGCGCCGCGCGGCCCATCGTCTGGATTAGAGACGTCGTCGATCGCAGGAACCCCTCCTTGTCCGCGTCGAGGATCGCGACCAGCGAGACCTCCGGGAGGTCGAGCCCCTCTCGGAGGAGGTTGATCCCGACGAGGACGTCGAACTCGCCGAGGCGGAGGTCACGGATGATCTCGATCCGCTCGATCGTGTCGACGTTCGAGTGCAGGTAACGAACCTTGAGCCCGCACTCGAGCAGGTAGTCCGAGAGGTCCTCGGCCATCTTCTTCGTCAACGTCGTCACGAGCACCCGCTCGTGACGGGCGATCGTCGTCTCGATCTCGGCGATGAGATCGTCGATCTGGTGCTTCGTCGGCTTGATGACGACCTCGGGATCGACGAGTCCCGTGGGTCGGACGACCTGCTCGACGACGTTCGCCGACACCGAGAGCTCGTAGGGGGACGGTGTCGCGGACATGAAGATGCACTGGTTCACGCGTCCCTCGAGCTCTTCGAAGCGAAGTGGGCGATTGTCCATCGCGGACGGGAGACGGAACCCGTGCTCGACGAGCATCTCCTTGCGGGACCGGTCGCCCGAGTACTGGCCGTGGAGCTGAGGCACCGAGACGTGACTCTCGTCGAGGACGAGCAGCCAGTCGTCGGGGAAGTAGTCGAGGAGGGTGAATGGCGGATCCCCGGCAGCACGGCCGTCGAGGTGCCGGCTGTAGTTCTCGATCCCGTTGCAGTGGCCGACCTCGGCGAGCATCTCGAGGTCGTGCTCGGTGCGCATCCGCAGCCGCTGGGCCTCGAGGAGCTTGTCCTGCCCCTCGAGCTCGCGAAGGCGCTCCCCGAGCTCGACCTCGATCGAGGTGATCGCGGCGCGAAGGCGCGCGTCTCCCGCGACGTAGTGGGTCGCCGGGAAGACGACGAGCTCGTCGAGGTCGCCGACGATCTCCCCGGTGAGCGCGTCGAAGCGCGTGATTCGCTCGACCTCGTCGCCGAAGAGCTCGACGCGCACCGCGGTCTCCTCGTACGCGGGATGGAGCTCGATCGTGTCGCCGCGCACCCGGAACTTGCCACGCACGAGGTTCGCATCGTTGCGCTCGTACTGGAGGTCGACGAGCTGCTTCAAAAGCGCACGGTGGTCGTGCTGCTCGCCGGGATGCAGGACGACGATCCGGTCCTGGTACTCCTCGGGCGAGCCGAGACCGTAGATGCACGAGACCGACGCGACGACGATCACGTCACGGCGGGTGAGCAGGCTCGCAGTCGTCGAGTGGCGGAGCCGGTCGATCTCGTCGTTGATAGACGAGTCCTTCTCGATGTACGTGTCGGTCGTGGGGAGATAGGCCTCGGGCTGATAATAGTCGTAATACGATACGAAGTACTCGACACGGTTGTCCGGGAAGAACTCCCGGAACTCGCCCGCGAGCTGCGCGGCGAGAGACTTGTTCGGAGCAAGGACGAGCGTGGGACGCTGCGCGTGCTCGATGGTCCACGCGATCGTCGCGCTCTTGCCGCTCCCCGTGATGCCGAGCAGGGTCTGGTAGCGGTCCCCGCGCTCGAGTCCCTCGCACAGGGCCGCAATCGCCTTCGGCTGGTCCCCCGCAGGCTGGAACTCCGAGACGACGCGAAACGGGGGCACGGCCTCAATCGTAACGAGGGGGTGCGCGCTGGCCGTCGGCCGGCGATCCCGCGCGCCCGTCGCGTCGTCTCAGCCTGCTCGCTCGGCCCGCAGCCGCTCGACGAAGCGCCACGCCTCCTCGGCCATGAGCGCGAGCTCGTCGAGGGTCCCGACGTTCACGACGACGAAGTCAGCGGCGCGAATGCGCGACGCTGCGTCCGCCTGAGCTGCGACGCGCCGCCGGGCATCCGCGGCCTCGAGCCCGCGCCGGCGCACGAGACGCTCGACGGCGAGGTCCGCGGGCGCGTCGACGACGATCACCGCGTCGAGCCCGTACGCCTCGCGGCCTCCCGTCTCGACGAGCAGCGGGAGCTCGACGACGACGACCGCGTCCGAGCCGCGGCGGGCGTCGAGCTCGGCCGCGATGGCCGCGCTCACCACCGGATGGACGATCGCTTCGAGCGCGGCGCGTTCGGCGGCGTCGCCGAAGACGCGCCGCGCGAGCTCCGTGCGGTCGACCGACCCGTCTGGGGAGAGCACCGCCGTGCCGAAGCGCCCGACGACGGCGCCGTACGACGGCTCGCCCGGGTCGAGGGCGTGGCGGGCCAGCGCGTCGGCGTCGACGACGACCGCGCCGCGCTGCGCGAGAAGGCCCACGAGGCTCGACTTCCCCGAGCCGATGCCTCCGGTGCAGCCGACCGCGATCACTCGGCCGCGATCACTCGGCCGCGACGGGCAGGCGCGGCCCGCCGGTCAGGACTCGGCCGGCTCCACGGGCTCGGCAGGATCCTCGGACTCGAGCGGCACCTCGACCTCGGCCGGAGCCGCGGACTCGGCCGGCGCTGGCTCGGCCGGTGCTGGCTCGGCCGCCGCCGGCTCGACGGGCGTGGCCGCCCCGGTGGGATCGGGCTCGACCGGCGCGACCTCCGTTGCCTGCGACCCGGCTGGTGCCAGGTCGGGCTCTGCGGGCGTGAAGTCGGCCCACGCGGCTTGTGCCTCGGTCTCGGGCGTGAACTCCGTCGCGGCGTAGTCGAACGTGCCTATGTAGTTGCCCTCGGCGTCGTAGGCGTGCTCGCCGAACGCCTCGCGGTACTCCTCGGCGACCTCGCCGCCCTCGGCCGCCTGCTTGATCGACAGGCTGATCCTGCGCCGCTGGAGGTCGATGTCGATGATCTTCACCCACAGCTCCTCGCCGGGGGTGACGACCTGCTCGGGGAGGTCGACGTGGTGCGCCGCCATCTCCGAGATGTGCACGAGGCCTTCGATGCCATCGCCCACCTGGACGAACGCGCCGAAGGGTACGAGCTTCGTGATCCGGCCGTAGACGAGCTCGCCGACGCGGTGCGCACTCGCGAACTCCTGCCACGGGTCGGACTGCGTCGCCTTGAGCGAGAGGCTGATCCGCTCCTTGTCGAGGTCGACGTCGAGGACCTGGACCGTCACCTCGTCGCCCACCGCGACGACCGACGAGGGGTGGTCGACGTGCTTCCACGAGAGCTCGGAGACGTGGACGAGCCCGTCCATGCCGCCGAGGTCGACGAACGCCCCGAAGTTCACGACGGACGAGACGACGCCCTTTCGGATCTCGCCCGGCTTCAGGTTCACGAGGAACTCGCCGCGCTGCTCCTTCTGGGTCTCCTCGAGCCACGCCCGGCGGGAGAGCACGACGTTGTTGCGGTTCTTGTCGAGCTCGATGATCTTCGCCTCGAGCACGCGGCCGACGTATGGCTGGAGGTCGCGCACGCGCCGCAACTCGACGAGCGACGCGGGGAGGAAGCCGCGCAGGCCGATGTCGAGGATGAGCCCGCCCTTCACGACCTCGATGACCGGGCCGCGCACGACGCCGCTCGAGTCCTTGACCTTCTCGATCTCGCCCCACGCGCGCTCGTACTGAGCGCGCTTCTTCGACAGCACGAGCCGCCCCTCTTTGTCCTCCTTCTGGAGGACGAGCGCCTCGACCTCGTCGCCGATCGCGACGACCTCATGGGCGTCGACGTCGTGGCGGATGGAGAGCTCCCGTGACGGGATGACGCCCTCGGACTTGAAGCCGATGTCGAGGAGGACCTCGTCCTTGTCGACCTTCACGACCGTGCCCTTGACGATGTCGCCGTCCTCGAACTCGACGATCGTCTGGTTCACCGCGTCGTCGAAGGACAGTGCACCGAGATCGTCCTCGACGATCTGTCGGGGGGTGTAGACGCCGGCGGCGTCGAATGTCCCCATCGGCTCGGAGCGCGTCGCGGTCGCGACTGCTCCCGTCGGAGCGTGGTCGGGGGTGGTCGAGGGTGCGTCGTCGGACATAGGGTGCGGGTCGCCTTAGCAAGAAGGGCCGTCGGACGGTTCGAGCGAGTCTCGCCGCTGCACGCCGCCGGCCACGGACGTGGACGAGGCATGCTACACCGCGCCGCTAGCCGTGCTTCGCGTCCGCCCAGCTCGCACCCCATGCGCAGTGGACCTCGAGCGGGACGTCGAGGTGCTCGGCATTGCGCATCGCGTCGAGCGTGAGCGCCTCCGCCCGCTGCCTCTCCTCGACGGGTACCTCGACGAGCACTTCGTCGTGCACCTGCAGGACGATGCGCGCGCCGAGGCCCGCCGCCTCGAGCGCGGCGTCGAGCTGCACGAGCGCCTTCTTGAACAGGTCGGCGGCGAGGCCCTGGATTCCGGAGTTCATCGCCTGGCGCTCCGCGGCCTGGCGCACGCGGAAGTTGTCCGACGTGAGCTCGGGGAGGTAGCGGCGGCGCCCCGCGAGCGTCTCGGTGTAACCCCTTCGCCGCGCCTCCGCGACCGTCGCGTCCATGTAGGCGCGCACTGCGGGGAACGCGACGAAGTACTGGGCGAGGATCCCCGCCGCCTCGTCGACCGGCACCCCGAGCCGCTGCGCGAGGCCGTAGGCCTCCATGCCGTAGGCGAGGCCGTACGAGATCATCTTCGCCTTCGAGCGCTGCCCTGCAGTGACGGCGGACTGCTCGACGCCGAACACCCGGGCGGCCGTCGTCGCGTGGATGTCGCGGCCCGCGGCGAACGCCTCGACGAGGCCCGGATCGCCGGAGAGGTGCGCGATCACCCGCAGCTCGATCTGGTTGTAGTCGGCGACGATCAGCCCGCAACCGTCCGCCGGGACGAACGCCTCGCGAAAGCGCCGGCCCTCGTCGGTCCGGACCGGGATGTTGTGAAGGTTCGGCTGGTCGGACGAGAGCCGCCCGGTTCGTGCGACGGTCTGGTTGAAGCTCGCGTGGATCCGCCCGTCAGGGGCGACCTCGGCGAGCAGCCCCTCGCCGTAGGTGGAGCGGAGCTTCTCGACCTCGCGGTAGCGAAGGAGCCGCTCGACGATGCCCGTCGCGTCGTGCTCCCGCAGCTTCTCGAGCGTCGCCGCGTCGGTCGAGTAGCCCGTCTTCGTCTTGCGCCCCGGGGAGAGCCCGAGCTTGTCGTAGAGGATGTGACGCAGCTGCGGGGTCGAGTTCACGTTCAGCTCCTCGCCCGCGATCGCCTGGATCTCGGCCTCGAGGCTCCGCGCCTCGGTCGTGAGCTCGGCGCCGATCTCGCGGAGGCGCGCGACGTCCACCCCGATGCCGGCGACCTCCATCTTCGCGAGGACGCGCACGAGCGGTCGTTCGACGTCGTCGTAGAGCCGCTTCGCTCCCGCCTGCTCGAGCGCGTCGACGAGCGGGGCGCGCACCGCCGAGACGAGAGCGACCCGGCCGGCCGCGACCTCGGTGGGACCGGGCGCCGGCGTCCCGCCGAGGTCGAAGCCGAGCTGCCCCCCTGGCGCCCCCGCCGCGGCCGGGCCGCGCGCGACGCCGAGCCGCTGCGCGAGCTCCTCGAGCGACGGCTGACCGCCCGTCGAGTCGACGATGTACGCGGCGACGGACGCGTCGAGGTCGAGAGCCGTGAGGTCGATTCCCATCGGCAGCAGCGCGCGCAT
>DATLRJ010000136.1:0-8739 GCA_035534715.1 Acidimicrobiales bacterium
CGTTCGGCGACCTCGCCGTCGCTCGGACCGTCCCACGGGAGGCGCGAGCGGAAGAACGCGACGACCTCGTCGACACGCATGCCCATCGTGAGCCCCTGTGCGAGCAGTGGAGTGATGTCGACGCCGAACTCGCCGAAGACCTCGATCTCGACGCTCCGCCAGCACGGCTCGGTGTCGACGAGCAGGCCGTCCATGTCGAAGATCGCCGCGCGGGCCGGCGGATAGTGCGTCACGATCGTCAACGGGGCACTCTCGCTACTGCGCCTCGCCTCGGAGGTAGCGCTCGAGCTCGGCGGCGATCTCGTCGCCTGACGGCAAGTCCGCGTCGCCCGGCAGCTCGAGCTCGTCGCCCTCGTCGAGCTGGACCTCGAGCCGGTGCACCATGGCGAGGTGCTCGCTCGACTGGGCGATGAGCTCGTCGACCCGGCGGCGGCCGGCCTCCGCGCTCTCCCGAAGGTCCTCCACGTCGAGGACGAGGCCGGAGATCGCCGCGAGGCCCTCGACGAGCGCTAGCGCCGCGGGCGGGAAGGCCATCCCGGCCACGTAATGGGGAACGCGCGCCCACAGCCCGACAGAAGGGATCCCCGCCGTCGAGCAGCCGAGGCCGACGACGTCGCCGATCCCGGCCGGCACGTCGATCGAGCCGGGGATGAAGCCGACCGATCGCGCGAGCGACTCGCTCGACGCGGTCGAGGCGAGCCGCACCGGCCTCGTGTGCGGCGTCGCCGTCGGGAAGCCACCGAGCCCGACGAGGAGGCGGGCGTCGATCTCGAGAGCGAGCGCGGTGACTTCTGCGGAGAACGCACGCCAGCGGTAGTCGGGCTCCGGGCCCACGAGGAGGGCGACGCCCGCCCCGAGCCGGTCCGCGCCGACGAGAAGCTGCGGCTCTGACCAGGTCACGCCCGCGCGCACGCCGTCGTCGATTCGGAGCCGCGGGCGACGGGACCGCTGGTCGACGAGCTCGTCCGCGTCGAACGTCGCGTACGCCTCGGTCTTGACCTGGTCGAGGATGGTAGATGCCGCGGTCGCGGCCGCGAACCCGGCGTCGATCCATCCCTCGAGGGCGACGACGAGTACGGGGTGTGCCGGCGCTTCGACGTCATGCCGCGTCACGAGGGACATGGCCGAGAGGCTAACGGCTGCCCATGTCGCGCCGGGTGCACGGCGGCCGTCACGTCCCGGCGGGCGGACCGCCCGCGTTCGCGACGACGACGCCGAGGCGGCCGAATCGGGAGAGCGCGGCGTCGACTAGCTGCTCGGCGGCGCCGGGTGCCGTGACGTCGCAGCGGACGCCGACGACCGACGCTCCCGACTCTTCGAGAGCGGACACCGCGGCCTCGAGCCCCTCGCGACCGCGCGCCGAGACGACGAGGGACGCGCCTTCTGCCGCGAGCGCGTCCGCGCTCGCGCGCCCTAGGCCCTTCGACGACGCCGCGACGATCGCGACGCGCCCGGCGAGGCCGAGGTCCACGACCCCTTCTACGCCTCCACGACGTGCAGGGCGTGGTCCGCGAGGTTGAGGGAGCGCACGCCCCCATCGATCGCGACGACGATGTCCTCGATCCGCGCGCCGAGGCGGCCAGGGAGGTATATCCCGGGCTCGACCGAGAACGCGTGGCCCGCGTCGACGACTGTGCCGTTGCCCTCGACGATGTACGGGTCCTCGTGCTCCTCGATGCCGATCCCGTGGCCGATCCTGTGGACGAAGTGCTCTCCGAATCCTGCGGCCGCGATGATCGAGCGGCCCGCGCGGTCGACGTCCTCGCAGGTGATTCCTGGCCGCACGGCCCGAACGGCGGCGGCCTGGGCCCGCTCGAGGACGTCGTAGAGCTCGCGCACCTCCTCGTCGGGCTCGCCCGTCACGACGGTGCGCGTGACGTCCGAGCAGTAGCCGGCATCCTCGCCGAGGTGGAGCGTGCCGCCGAAGTCGCAGACGACGGTCTCCGCGGGGCCGATGACGCGCGCTCCGGGCTCGTGATGCGGGCTCGCGGCGTTCGGCCCACTTCCTACGATCGAGAAGTTGACCTTCGCGTGTCCCTCTGCGACGAGCCGCGCGCCTATCTCGACCGACACGTCCGCCTCGCTGCGCCCGACGAGCGCGATATCCCCCGCGAGCAGCGCGTCCGCGACCCGGTCCGCTGCAGCGGCTGCCGCCGCGAGCGCGGCGATCTCGGACGCGTCCTTCACCGCGCGCAGAGGGCCGACGATCGACGAGGTCGGCGTCCACCGGGCCCCGGGGATCGCGCTCTGCAGCGCGAGGAGGAGCGAGGACCACGCGCGGTCCGACACGGCGAGGCGCCTCCGGGAGCCCACGAGCTCCGCGACGATCGCGACGGCGTCCTCGCGGTCGAGCCACGGCCGCATCGCGAACAGGGCCTCGTCGTGCACGACGCGTGGCGCCTCGAGCCTCGGCACGACGAGCGTCGCCTCCCCGTCGGCGGGGAGCACGAGCACGGTCGGACGCTCGAGCGGCATCGCCTCATACCCCGTCAGCCAGGGAAGATCGGCTCCGAGCGAGCAGAGCAGTGCGTCAACGCCCGCGGAGGCCATGGACTCACGGATGCGCGCCATGCGCGCGCGCCGGGCGATCGGCGGGGGCGGCGCCCCGTCGGGCACCGGGTAGCCGGCGGGCGCAGTGCTCACGCGGGCGCGGCGTACATCGGCGGCGGTGCTGCGGCACCCGCGGCGGCGCGGGCGTGGTAGCTCGACCGCGTGAGCGGTGAGGCCTGGACGTGCGCGAATCCCATCGAGGTCGCGACGCCCCGCAGCCGGTCGAACTCTTCGGGGGTCCACCAGCGAGCGACCGGCAGGTGCGCCGCCGACGGCCGCAGGTACTGCCCCACCGTCACGATGTCGACGCCGACGCCCGCGAGGTCCGCGAGCGCTCCGTGGAGCTCGTGCTCGGTCTCACCCATCCCGACGATGAGGCCCGACTTGACCGTCAAGCCCGCGGCCTTGGCCCGGCCGAGGACCGCGAGACTCCTCGCGTACGACGCCGACGGGCGCACCGCCCGCTGGAGCCGGAGCACGGTCTCGAGATTGTGGTTGAGCACGTCGGGGCGGGCGTCGAAGATCGTACGGAGCGCGGCCTCGTCACCCTTGCAATCCGGGACGAGCACCTCGACGGCGGCCGTGGGCCGCCGCGCCCGGATCGCCTCGATCGTCCGGGCGAAGGCTTCCGCCCCGCCGTCGTCGAGGTCGTCGCGAGCGACGGCCGTGACCACGGCGTGCGCGAGGCCCATACGGGCGACTGCATCGGCGACTCTGCCGGGCTCGGCCGGGTCGAGCGGCAGCGGGTGGCGCGTGTCGACGAGGCAGAAGCCGCACGCGCGGGTGCAGCGCTCGCCGTTGATCATGAACGTCGCGGTCCCCTCCGACCAGCACTCGAAGATGTTCGGGCAGCCAGCCTCCTCGCACACCGTCACGAGGTCGAGCTCGCGCATCGTCCGCCGGAGCCCGAGGAAGTCCTCGCCCATCCGGGCGTCGACGCGCAGCCACTCGGGCTTACGCGCGGCAGTAGCAAGGCCGGAGCCCGGCTCGACGCCCGCATCGGCGAGGCGGCGCTCGAGAGAGCGCACGGAGGGCCTGGTGAGGAGCCGGACGGGCGACGGCGTCGCGGGACGCGCCGCAGACACGTCCTGGCGCTCCACCACGCGTAGCCCACCTCCGAGGGCGAGCGCGCGGGGGGCGCACGCGACCACGGCATCGACGACCTCCGCCATCGTCGCGGAGACGCCCTCCGCCGAGAGCGACGTGACCGCCAGATCTGCGATGCCGCACGGCACGATGTGGCCGAACATCGCCATCTCGGGATCGACGTTCAACGCGAAACCGTGCATCGACCGGCCACGCGACACCCGCACGCCGACTGCGCAGATCTTGCGAGGCGACTCCCCCTCGGGCTCGACCCAGACGCCCGGCCTCCCTGGCACGCGGCCGGTGCCGGGGAGGCCGAGCAGCGCGAGGGAGTCGATCACCAGCTGCTCGACCGCGTGCACGTACGCCGGGATCGCGCCGGGTGCCATCTGGACCGTGAGCACCGGGTAGCCGACGAGCTGGCCCGGCCCGTGGTAGGTCACGTCACCACCGCGGTCCGCGCGGACAAGCTCCGCCCCGACCGTCGCGGGGTCGTGCAGCACGTGCTCCGGCCGGGCGCGCACCCCGAGCGTGTAGACCTCCGGATGCTCGAGGAGCAGGAGGTGCTCACCGGTGCCGCGGCGGAACAGCGCGTGCTGAAGCGCGAGCGCGTCCCGGTAGCGGACGCGCCCGAGCCACCGGACACGGAGCAGGTCGTCGGTCATGGAGCGCCGCGCCGCGACCGTCCTCCTAGAGCTCCGCTCCCCAGTCACGGGTCGCGATGACGTTCGCGAGGTCGCGCATGAACGCCGCCGCGTACGCCCCGTCGACCGCCCGATGGTCGAAGGAGAGCGCGAGCATCCCGACGGAGTGGATCGCGATCGACTCCGTGCCGTCCTCGGTCACGACGACGACCGGCTTTCGCTTCACGCCGTCTGTCGAGAGGATCGCGACCTGCGGTTGGGCGATGATCGGCACGGTCATGAACGTGCCGTAGGGGCCGGGGTTCGTTATCGAGAACGTCCCGCCCGCGATGTCGTCGGCCGAGAGCTTGCGCGAGCGAGCACGCGTCGCTATGTCCGCGATCGAGCGTGCGAGGCCACGCAATGACTGGCCGTCCGCGTTGTGGAGGACCGGGACGATCAACCCTTCCTTCGCGAGGTCCACCGCGATGCCGAGGTGCACGTCGCGGTGGACGATGAGCGCATCGTCGCCGACGGAGGAGTTGAGGTGCGGGTACTGGCGGAGCACGTCGATCACCGCGCGGGCGACGAACGGCAGGTACGTGAGGCTCACTCCCTCCTCGGCCTTGAACCGCTCCCGGTGCACCCGGCGCACGCGATCCACGTTCTCGAAGTCCGTCTCGACCGCGACGAGCGTGTGCGCGGACGTGGCCTTCGACCGGACCATGTGCTCCGCTGTCACGCGCCGGATGCCCGAGAACGGCACGACCTCGTCGCGCGGGCCGAGAGGCGCCAGCGGCGCGGACACCGTGGCAAGGGCCTGGGTTGCCGGGGCGGTCACGGCCTGCGGTGCGGGGACCGGCGAGTAGGACGGGGGCGCGGGCTCGGTCGGTGCGGACGGGGCCGCCACTGCGGCGGCGCGCGTGTCGATGTAGCCGGTCACGTCCTCGCGTGTGATGCGACCGCCCGCTCCTGTACCAGGGATGTCCGCGGAGTCGAGGCCGTGCTCGCTGATCAAGCGGCGGACGACGGGCGACAGCAGGGCGCCGCGGGTGCCGTTGCCGCTCGTCGGCTCGACGGCCGCCGATGGCGCCGCGGTGTGGGCCGGAACGGGCTCGACCGGTGCTGGAGGTGGAGGCGGTGGAGGAGGAGGTGGGGGTGGGGGCGGTGGAGGAGGTGGGGGTGGGGGCGCCGAGGAGGGCAAGGGGGGCGGGGACGGCGCGTCGGCCGCCGGCGGCGCGCTCTCGGCGGGTGCCGGCGGGGCGGGCGCGTTCGCAGGCGGGGGGGGTGCCTCGCCTGCGCCCCCCACGACGGCGAGCCGTGCGCCGACGTCGACCGTCTCGCCCTCTGCGACGAGGATCTCGGTGAGCACGCCTGCGGCCGGAGACGGCACCTCCGAGTCGACCTTGTCCGTCGACACCTCGAACAGCGCCTCGTCCTGCGCGACGCTGTCGCCGACCTTCTTCAGCCAGCGGATGATCGTCCCCTCCGTCACCGTCTCGCCGAGCTGCGGCATGGTGATGTCAGCCAACGTGTAGGCCCCTTCCCGTGAGAGCGAGCACCGTCTCGCCGAAGGCCTCGGAGAGCGTCGGGTGCGGCTGGATGTACTGGGCGATCTCGTCCGGCGTCGCCTCCCAGTTGACGGCGAGATACGCCTGGCCGAGCTGCTCGGTGACCCACGGGCCCACCATGTGGACACCGAGGACACGCCCGGCGCGCCCGTCCGGCCGGCGCTCGCAGATCACCTTGACGAGGCCCTCGGTCTCGCCGAGGATGCGCGCGCGCCCGTTCCCCCCGTAGGGGTCCTTCTGCACGACGACGTCGTAGCCGGCGTCACGAGCCGCCTGCTCGGTGAGCCCGGTGAACGCGGCCTCCGGGTGGCAGTAGATGCACCACGGGACCTTCGCATAGTCCACGGGAACCGCCGGCTCCTCGAGGATCTGCTTGATCACGAGGATTCCCTCCGCGAACGCGACGTGGGCGAGCTGCGGCGTCGCGACGAGGTCGCCGACCGCGAACACCGCGTCGACCCCCGTGCGCATCCACTCGTCGACGACCACGAACCCGCGACCGTCGATCTCGACGCCTGTGCCGTCCGCGAGCAGCCCGTCGGACAGCGGCCGGCGGCCGACCGACACGACGACGACGTCCGCGTCGACGCGGTCGCCCTCGCCGAGCAGCACCGAGGTGCCTCGGTCGCGGCGCTCGTGGCCGTGGACGGAGACGCCGGTGCGGACGTCGATCCCGCGGCGACGGAACGACTTCGCGACGACCTCGGCCACGTCCGGATCGCAGCCGGGCAGTAGCGTCGGGGCGACCTCGAGCAGAGTCACCTGCGCGCCGAGGTCCGCCATCATCGACGCGAACTCACAACCGATCGCTCCACCACCGATGACGACCGCGGACGACGGCATCGCGGCGAGGTCGAGGACCTCGTCGGAGGTGAGCACGGTCGCGCCGTCGGGCTCGAAGCCGGGGATGGTGCGGGGCACCGATCCCGACGCGAGGATGACGTTGGTGCCCGTGAGCTCGGTGATCGTCCCGTCGTCTCCGGTCACGCGGACCCGCCGGTCCGCGAGCAGCTGGCCGACGCCGGGAACAGTCGTGACCTTGCGCTGGCGGAGCAGCCCGGAGAGCCCCCGGAACAGCTGCTCGACGACCTTGCGCTTGCGGTCGAGGCTGACAGAGAAGTCCACCGTCGGCTGCGAGCTCTGGACGCCGAACTCCTTGGCTCCCGCGACCGTGCGGAACACGCTCGCAGTCTCGAGGAACTCCTTCGCGGGGATGCACCCGCGATGCAGGCACGTCCCGCCGACCTTCTCCTTCTCGACCATCGCGATCGACAGTCCCGCTGCCGCGCCGTAGAGTGCCGCCGCGTAGCCGCCCGGACCGCCGCCCACGATGACGATGTCGTACTGCCCGCTCACACTGACCTCGTCAGCCGTGGGGACCACCTCCGATCTGCGCGCCCGGCGTGAGCCGGACATCCGGCCCGAAACCCGCGCGCCGCGCGCGAGCCAGCCGGTACTGTCCACGTCCCGCTCAGCCTAGCGACCTCGCCCCGACGGGTCACCTTGGGGTGGCCTCGAGGGGACTGCCTCCGCCGGCCGTCGCGATGCCCGACGAACAGAGGTACGCGAGGAGCTCGGCCGCCGACTGCTCCGGGCTGCGTCCCTCTGTCAGGAGCACGACCTCGGCATCCTCCGGCGGCTCGTACGGATCGGAGATACCGGTGAACTGCACGATCTCGCCTGCGCGAGCACGACGGTAGAGGCCCTTCGGGTCGCGGGCCTCGCACAGCTCCACGGGCGTCGCGACATACACCTCGACGAAGGGGACCCCAGAGGTCGCGTGCCGGCGGCGTACGTGCTGCCGTCCCGCTGCGTACGGGCTTATGACCGTCACGAGGGTGAGGTGACCGGCGCGGGCGAACAGGAGCGCCACCTCCGCGACCCGCCGGACGTTCTCGATCCTGTCCTCGGCGGCGAAGCCGAGGTCAGCGTTCAGACCCTCGCGCAGGTCATCCCCGTCGAGCAGCAGCGTGCGTGCGCCGCGCGCGTCGAGCTGCCGGGCGAGCTCGACGGCGAGCGTCGACTTCCCCGCACCCGACAGCCCGGTGAACCAGATCGTCGCCCCGCCGCTCACGGCCCCGGGCGGAGCAGCATCCCGGCCGCGACCGTCGCGTTGGTCGTCTCGTCCGCGAGGATGAAGCTGCCGGTCGCCTTGTTGCGCCGGTACTCGTCGTAGAAGAGCGGCGACGTCGTGCGCAGGTCGATGCGGCCGACGTCGTTCAAGGTGAGCTCCTCGGCGGAACGGTCCCGGTGGAGCGTGTTCACGTCGAGCCTGTACTGGATGTCGCGCACGAGCGCGCGCACCCAACGCGAGGTGTGCTTCAACGCGAGCTTCGCTCCGGGGCTCATCGGGACGTCCGACATCCAGCACACCATCGCGGACACGTCCTGGCCGATCGTCGGCTGGTTGTGGGGGCGGCAGATCATGTCCCCGCGCGAGACGTCGAGCTCGCCCGAGAGGCGGACGACCACCGACATCGGCGAAAACGCCTCGGAGAGCTTCCCGTCCACCGTCTCGATCGATTCGACGGTCGTCGTGAACCCCGACGGCAGTACGACAACCTCGTCGCCGACCTCGAGCACGCCGCCCGCGACCTGACCCGCGTAACCGCGGAAATCGTGGTGCTCGACCGACCGCGGCCGCACGACGCGCTGGACGGGGAAACGCAGGTCGATGAGGTTACGGTCGGACGCGATGTGCACGTCCTCGAGGTGGTGCAGCAGCGACGACCCTTGGTGCCACGGCATCTCACCGGACCGGTCGACGACATTGTCCCCTTGCAGGGCTGATATCGGGATGAACGTGAGATCCGCGATCTCGAGCCGAGCCGCGAATTCCTGGAACTCGTCGCGGATCTCCTCGAACCGCTGCTGGGAGTAGCCGACGAGGTCCATCTTGTTGACGCAGA
>DATLRJ010000137.1:0-9385 GCA_035534715.1 Acidimicrobiales bacterium
GTCCCGTCGCTCCGCCACGAGCGCCGCGTCAGCTGACGCGACGCTCGCGCCCGGTCTCGCCGCGGACCGGGGCGCGGCCGGTTCGGGTGCGACGTGACGCACCTCCTCGTGACCAACGACTTCCCTCCGAAGGTGGGAGGCATCCAGTCCTACCTCTGGGAGCTGTGGCGGCGGCTCCCTCCCGAGCAGTACGCGGTCCTCACGATCGGTCACCCGGACGCCGCGTCGTTCGACGAGCGTGCGACGTGCCGGATCGAGCGGGTCGACGCGCGGATGCTGCTCCCGACGCCGGCGCTGCGTGCGCGCGTGCGCACGTTCGCGCGAGAGGTCGGCGCGTCGCTCGTGGTCCTCGATCCGGCGCTCCCCGTCGGGCTGATCGGGCCTGATCTCGGGCTGCCCTACGCGGTGGTGCTCCACGGGGCCGAGGTGACGGTGCCGGGGCGGCTCCCCGGCGCACGCGCGCTCCTCGCCCGGGTCGTGACCCGCTCGAGTCTCGTCGTCGCCGCGGGCAACTATCCGCTCGCCGAGGCTTCCCGGGCTGCGGGCGGGCGGCTCCCGCCGAGTGTCGTCGTGCCGCCCGGCGTCGACGTCGAGCGCTTCCGGCCGCTCGCGGCCGACGAGCGCGCCGCGGCGCGGCGGCGGCTCGGCCTGCCCGAGACGGGCCACCTCGTCGTGAGCGTGAGCAGGCTCGTGCCGCGAAAGGGCATGGACGTGCTCGTCGAGGCCGCCGCGCGGCTCGCGCCCGACCGTCCGGACCTGTGCGTCGCGATCGGCGGGTCGGGGCGCGATCGGGCGCGACTCGAGCGGCTCGCAGCGCGCCTCGACGCGCCCGTGCGGTTCCTCGGACGGGTCGCGGAGGAGGATCTCCCCGTGCTCGACGCTGCGGCGGACGTGTGGGCGATGCTCTGCCGCAACCGCTGGCTCGGGCTCGAGCAGGAGGGCTTCGGCATCGTCTTCCTCGAAGCGGCCGCGGCCGGGGTCGCCCAGGTCGCCGGGCGGAGCGGCGGCGCCGAGGAGGCCGTCGAGCACGAGGTCACCGGGCTCGTGCTCGACCGTCCCGCGGACGTCGTCGTCGCGGCCGACGCGCTCGCCCGGCTGCTCGACGACGACGCGCTGCGCGCGCGCCTCGGCGCGGCGGCGCGCGCCCGGGCGGTGTCGACGTTCGACTACGACCTGATCGCGCGCCGCCTCGGGCGCGCGCTCGCCGACGCGGGGGGCTGACGGACGCAGGCAGCGGCCCGCCCCAGGTGATACACAGACCAGACGGCGCGGTGGCAGGCTCGCGGGTGGACCGCGGCGGCGCGTCGCCGAAGGGAGCAAGGTCGTGGAGCGCACCGCCGAGCACATGGTCATCGCCGGGTCGCCCGAGCAGTGCTTCGCGGTCGTGACCGACGTCGAGCGGTACCCCGAGTGGGTCGCCGACTTGAAGGAGGTCCACGTCCTCAGTCGTGACGACGACGGCCTCGCCGCGCTCGTGAGCTTTCGCGCCGGCGCGTTCGGCCGGAGCACGAGCTACGTCCTCGCGTACGACTACGCGCGCGCTCCCGGCGAGGTCGCCTGGATCCAGAAGGAGGGCGACCTCACAAACCGGCTGGACGGCCGGTATGTGTTCTCGCCCGGCGCCGACGGCACGACCGACGTCACCTACGAGCTCGCGGTCGAGCTGAAGGTTCCCATCCCGAACTTCGTGAAGCGCCGCGCCGAGGGCCACATCCTCCACGCGGCGATCCGCGACCTGAAGCACCGGGTCGAGTCGACGAGGTGACGATGCGCGTCGGCGTCGTGCTGCCGACGTTCGAGCGCTCGGCGGACCGTGCGCTCGACGCCGCGTGCGAGGCCGAGCGCGCCGGGCTCCACGGGGTGTTCGCCTACGACCATCTCTGGCCGATGGGCCAGCCGGGCCGCCCCGCGATCTCCCCGTATCCGCTCCTCGGCGCGGTCGCGTCGCGCACGACGCGCGTCGCGCTCGGCACGCTCGTCGCGAGGGTCGGGCTCGTTCCCGACGACGTGCTCGTCCGCGAGCTGCTCACGCTGCAGGTCGTGAGCGCGGGGCGGGCGGTCGTCGCGGTCGGCACGGGGGACTCGAAGAGCGCGGCCGAGAACCGCGCGTACGGCGTCGCCTTCGAGGCGCCCCGGCGGCGGCGCGAGCGCCTCGGCGCGGTCGTCGCGAGCCTCCGCCGGGCTGGGGTGCCGACCTGGGTCGGAGGGGGCTCGGAGGCGACCGACGCGGTCGCGCGCTCGACCGGCGCGGCGCTGAACCTGTGGGGCGCGACGCCCGGGATCGTCGCGGCGGCCGCGCGCTCGGGCGAGGTCACCTGGGCGGGGTCCCTCCCCGGCGACCCGGGCGACGCCGCCGCGCTCCTCGCGGCCCTCGGGCGAGCCGGAGCCTCGTGGGCGGTCCTCGGCTGGCCCGGGTCGTGCGGGCCGATCGTCGCGGCCGCATCCACCGCGGGGTTTGCGCTTGGCTAGCCTGTCACGGTGGACTTCCGTCGCATCAACGGCCTGCCGCCGTACGTCTTCGCAGAGATCGACGCGCTGAAGCTGCGGGCACGGCGCGCCGGGCACGACGTCATCGACCTCGGCTTCGGCAACCCCGACATCCCGTCGCCCGACGTCGCGGTCGACAAGCTCGTCGAGGCCGCCCGCAACCCGCGCAACCACCGGTACTCGGCGTCGCGAGGCATCCCGAAGCTCCGCCAGGCCGTCGCGGACCTCTACCTCCGCCGCTTCGGCGTCACGATCGACCCGGACCGGCAGGTCGTCACGACGATCGGCGCGAAGGAGGGCCTCTCGCACCTCATGTGGGTGCTCGTCGGGCCGGGCGACACCGCGCTCGTGCCTTCGCCCTCGTACCCGATCCACATCTACGCGCCGCTGTTCGCCGGCGCGGACGTGCGGATGGTGCGGCTCGAGGGGCTCGGCACGGACGAGGCGGACGCGGGCGAGGCCTTCTTCGAGAACCTCGTCGAGGCGTGGGAGTCGACGTGGCCGAAGCCGAAGGTCGTGATCTTCTCGTTCCCGCACAACCCGACGACCGCGTGCATCGACCTCGCGACGATGCAGCGGCTCGTCGACTTCGCCCGCGAGCACGGCGTGCTGCTCGTCCACGACTTCGCGTACTCCGACACGGCGTTCGACGGATACAGCCCGCCGTCGATCCTCCAGGTGCCGGGGGCGTCCGAGGTGGCGGTCGAGCTCTACACCCTCACGAAGTCGTTCTCGATGGCCGGCTGGCGCGTCGCGTTCCTCGTCGGCAACGACGAGGTCGTCGCCGCGCTCACGAAGCTGAAGAGCTACCTCGACTACGGGACGTTCCAGCCGATCCAGATCGCCTCGATCGTCGCGATGAACGAGGCACCGGAGTACCCGAAGGTCGTGAACGAGGTGTACCTGCACCGCCGGAACGCCCTGTGCGACGGGCTCGCCCGCATCGGTTGGGACGTGCCGCGACCGAAGGGGACGATGTTCGTCTGGGCGCCGATCCCCGAGCAGTACCGGGAGCTCGGCTCGCTCGAGTTCGCGAAGTTCCTCGTCTCGGACGCGAAGGTCGCGACGTCGCCCGGCGTGGGCTTCGGCCCCGGCGGCGACGGCTTCGTGCGCTTCGCGCTCATCGAGAACGAGCAGCGGATCGCGCAGGCGATGCGTACGCTGCGACGCTCGCTGACCAAGCTCTGAGCGCCCGACGGCCGACGGCCGGACCGCACGGGCGCTTCGTCGCACGGAGGTCGCACGTCGCGCCGGACGCGGTCGCGGGTCCTCGCGAAACCCATTGACATGCGCGTAACTACGGTGGTGTAATTGATCTGCATCTGGTAGCGGCACACCCCCACGACACAAGATGTTGTGGTAGAGCGCAGGCGTGCGAGGAGAACCGCACGTCGAGGCGCCCGGGGGTCGGCGCACGCGACACGGAGCGATCGAGCGGCCCGGGAGGCGGACATGGCGGTTGCAAGCGAGCGCGTCGACATCGGCATCCGGCGGCACTTCACGAGCGCCGGCCGGCACCCCTACGACGCCATCGAGTGGGAGCACCGTGCGTCGCGCATCAGCGACTACCGCACGGGAGCGGTCGCGTTCGAGCAGCTCGACGTCGAGGTCCCGGCGACCTGGAGCATGAACGCGACGAACATCCTCGCCCAGAAGTACTTCCGCGGGACGCTCGGGACCGCCGAGCGCGAGACCTCGCTGCGCCAGGTGATCGATCGGGTCGTCGACACGATCACGACCTGGGGCGTGAAGGACGGCTACTTCGCCGACGAGGCCGAGGCGTCCGCGTTCAGCGACGAGCTCAAGTACCTCGTCGCGACCCAGAAGGCCGCGTTCAACTCGCCGGTCTGGTTCAACATCGGCGTCCACGGCGTGCCGCAGCAGGCCTCCGCGTGCTTCATCCTCGCGGTCGAGGACTCGATGTCCGCGATCTTGAACTGGTACGTCGAGGAGGGGACGATCTTCAAGGGAGGCTCCGGCTCCGGCGTGAACCTGTCGAAGATCCGCGGCTCGCGCGAGCTCCTCGCCGGCGGCGGGACCGCGTCGGGCCCGGTGAGCTTCATGCGCGGGGCGGATGCGTCGGCCGGGACGATCAAGTCGGGCGGCAAGACGCGGCGCGCGGCGAAGATGGTCATCCTCGACGCGGACCACCCCGACGTCCGGGAGTTCGTGTGGTGCAAGAGTCGCGAGGAGCGCAAGGCACGCGCGCTCGCGGCCGCCGGATTCGACATGGACCTGGACGGCGCCGACAGCCACTCGATCCAGTACCAGAACGCGAACAACTCGGTGCGCGTGACCGACGAGTTCATGCAGGCGGTCGTGGACGACGACGAGTGGGACCTCGTCGCACGCACGGACGGCTCGACGATCGAGACCGTGCGGGCGCGCGAGCTGTTCCGCGAGATCGCCGAGGCCGCGTGGGAGTGCGCGGACCCCGGCCTCCAGTTCGACACGACGATCAACCGCTGGCACACGGCGCCGAACACGGGGCGGATCACCGCGAGCAACCCCTGCTCGGAGTACGTGCACCTGGACAACTCGGCGTGCAACCTCGCGAGCTTGAACCTCCTGCAGTTCCTCGCGGAGGACGGGACCTTCGACGTCGCCGGCTTCACGAGCGCGGTCGAGGTCGTGCTCACCGCGCAGGAGATCCTCGTCGGCAACGCCGACTACCCGACCGAGAAGATCGCCGAGACCACGCGTCGTTTCCGCCAGCTCGGTCTCGGCTACGCGAACCTCGGCGCGATGCTCATGGCCCTCGGCATGCCGTACGACTCGGACGAGGCACGCTCGGTGACCTCGGCGGTAACCGCGCTCATGACCGGTCACGCGTACGCGACGTCGGCGCGGATCGCCGCGCGCATGGGTCCGTTCGCCGGCTTCCACGAGAACGCCGGGCCGATGGTCGACGTCCTGAGGATGCACCGCGAGGAGGTCGCGCGCATCGACGAGGAGCTCGTGCCGACCGAGCTGCTGTCGGCGGCCCAGGAGACGTGGGACACGGCCGTCGAGCTCGCCGAGCGCTACGGCGTGCGGAACTCGCAGGCGACCGTGCTCGCGCCGACCGGAACGATCTCGTTCCTCATGGACTGCGACACGACGGGGATCGAGCCCGACCTCGGCCTCGTGAAGACCAAGAAGCTCGTCGGCGGGGGCACGATGTCGATCGTGAACCAGACCGTCCCGCGCGCGCTCCGCCGGCTCGGCTACGGCCCCGAGCAGATCATGGAGATCGTCTCGTACATCGACGAGAACAAGTCGATCCTCGGCGCGCCGTTCCTCACGGCCGAGCACCTCGCGGTGTTCGCCTGCTCGATGGGCGACAACGTGATCCACTACAGCGGGCACGTGCGGATGATGGCGGCTGCTCAGCCCTTCATCAGCGGCGCGATCTCGAAGACCGTGAACATGCCCGAGAACGCGACCGTCGAGGAGGTCGAGCAGCTCCACGTCGACGCCTGGCGGATGGGCCTGAAGGCCGTCGCGATCTACCGCGACAACTGCAAGGTGGGCCAGCCCCTCTCGACCACGAAGAAGGGCGAGCAGGCCGTGCCGCTCGCCGCGGACGCCGCGCACGTCGACGAGCTCCACGCGCGCATCGCCGAGCTCGAGGAGACGCTCGCGGACCACGTGATGGCCCCTCCGGCGACCTCTCGGACCCGCCTGCCGCGCCGCCGCCGCTCCAACACGTTCGCATTCCGTGTCGCCGACTGCGAGGGCTACGTCACGGTCGGGGAGTACGAGGACGGCCGCCCGGGCGAGGTCTTCATGAAGGTCTCGAAGCAGGGATCGACTCTCTCGGGGGTCATGGACGCGTTTGCGATCGCGGTGAGCCTCGGCCTCCAGCACGGGGTCCCGCTGTCGACCTTCGTCCGCAAGTACACGAACATGCGGTTCGACCCGGCGGGGATCACCGACGACCCCGAGCTGCGGCTCGCGTCGAGCCTCGTCGACTACATCTTCCGCCGTCTCGCGCTCGACTACCTCACGGCCGACGAGCGGATCGAGCTCGGCGTGCTGTCGACGGGCGAGCGCACGCAGCCGACGCTCCCCGGCCTCGAGGAGGTCGTCGACCTCGGCCACGCGGTGCGCAGCGAGCACGAGCGCTACGGCGAGGGCGGCGACTCCATGGCCGGTCCGCGCCAGGCGTCGCGGGCCGAGATCGAGAGCCGCGACGCGCCGTTCTGCTACGCGTGCGGCAACGTCATGCAGCGGGCGGGCTCCTGCTACGCGTGCCCGAGCTGCGGGGCGACGAGCGGCTGCTCGTAGCGGGCCGGGCTCCCGCACCGGCCCTCGCTGCGCTCGACGCGCCCGCCACGGGCGCACGCGGCGCACCGCGCCCGTCGGGCGCGTGCCGCGCGGCTAGGTTCGGCGCGATGGACAGCCGGGGACGATCCCGCGCCCGCCGAGCCTCGCTCGCCGCCGCGCTGCTCGCAGCGGGCGCGCTCGTGCTCGCCGGTCTCGGCGCGTCCGTCGCCGCCGCATCGGCCGGCGCGTCGGCGACTTCCGTCGCGCCGTGCCGGGGCGCCCAGCTGATCGGCAACTTCTCGATCGTGCGCGGGAGCGAGGGCGCGGGCAACGTCGTCTACGCGCTCGAGCTCATCAACCGCTCGGCGACGACGTGCTCGGTGAGCGGGTTGCCGCACATGCAGCTGCTCGGCGCCGCGCACGCGCGCCTCCCGACCCACGTGCGCTTCGCGGGGATCGGCAGCGCGACCGCGGTGCTCGTCGTGCTCCGCCACGGCCAGCCCGCGTGGGCGTCGGCCCGTTTCTCACCGGACGTCCCCGGCGTCGGCGAGCAGACGACGGGCCCGTGCGAGCGGACGGCGACGAGCGTCCGGGTGACCGAGGCGACCGCGTCGAGCGCGGTCGTCGTCCCGGTGCGCCCGCCGACGGCCGTGTGCGAGCACGGCACGATGAGCCTCACGCTGCTCTCCCGGCACCGCCCGACGAGCTCGTCGCCGTAGGGGCCGTCGCCGCCGTGTCGAAGCTGACGCTCGATCTCCACGACGTCTACAACAAGGGCGGCGAGATCGACCGGGCGCTCCGTTCGGCGATCGACGAGGCCGTGCGGATCAAGGCCTCGTCGCTCGAGATCATCCCCGGAAAGGGCTCGGGCCAGTTGAAGAAGCGCGTGCTGCGGTTCCTCGACCAGCCTGACGTGAAGTCCCTCTACCACCGCGTGGAGAAGGACTCGAGGAACTTCGGTCGGCTGTTCGTCCACTTTCGCTGGAAATGAGCACGTCGCGCCGCTGCGGCGCGACCTGCGCGAGCAGGTGGCGCCGCAGCGGGCGTCGAAGCGAAGCGGGCGGGTGCCGGCTCGTGGGCCGCGTCAGGCCATGACGACGCCGACGTCGCTCGACGAGCTCGCGACGTGCTCGCGGGACGCGCGCACGAACGTGAAGGACGCGAGCGACGCGAGGACCAGGAACCCGGTCGTGTAGGCGAAGGCGATCGTGTAGCCGTGGACGAGCCCCTGTGCGGTCCGCGTTGCGGAGGCCGCGTGGGCCGCGATGTAGCCGCTCGTCGCGGAGGCTGCGATCGTGTTCAGCAGCGCGGTGCCGAGCGAGCCGCCGACCTGCTGGGTCGTGTTCACGAGCGCGCTCGCGACACCGGCGTCGTGGTCCCCGACGCCGATGAGGGCGGTGCTCGAGAGCGCGACGAACGCGAAGCCCATGCCGACGCTCATGACGAGCTCGGCCGGGAGCACGTGCACCGCGTAGCTCGAGTGGATGCCGAGCCGTGTGAACCACGCGGCGCCGAGTGCACTCGCGAGGAAGCCGCCTCCCATGAGCGGGCGGGGCCCGATGCGCGGGAGGACCTTGCTCGCGAGCCCGGCGCCGAAGACGATGCCGACCGAGAACGGGAGGAAGGCGAAGCCGGACTTCAGCGCGGAGTACCCGAGGGTGCCCTGCATGTAGTACGTGAGGAACAGGAACATCCCGAACAGCCCGGTCCCGGCCATGAACGACCCGAGGAACGAGCCGCCGCGGTTCCGGTCGAGGAGCACGCGCATCGGGAGCAGCGGGTGCGAGGTGCGCAGCTCGATCGTGACGAAGGCCGCGAGCAGCACGACCGCGGTCGCGAGGAACGACACGGTCGAGGTCGCGGACCATCCGTGCTGGTCGGCCATCGTGAAGCCGTAGACGAGCGCGGCGAGCCCGGCGGTGACGGTCGCAGCGCCTGGCAGGTCGTAGTGGGTGTCGCCGTGCGCTCGGCTCTCGGACACGAGGCGGGTTCCCGCGACGGCGGCGAACACTGCGACGGGGGAGTTCACGAGCAGGCACCACCGCCACGAGACGTACTGCGTGAGCACGCCACCGAGGATGAGGCCGAGCGCCGCGCCGCCGCCAGCGATCGCGCCGTACACGCCGAACGCCGTCGCGCGCTCCTTCGCCTCGGTGAAGGTCACCGAGATGAGCGAAAGGGCGGCGGGCGCCATGAGCGCACCCATCGCGCCCTGCAGCGCGCGCGCGCCGAAGAGCATGCCCGCGCTCTGCGAGAGCCCACCGAGCGCGGAGGCCGCCGCGAAGCCGATCAGGCCGACGATGAACATGCGCTTGCGGCCCATGAAGTCGGCGATGCGGCCTCCGAGGAGGAGAAGCCCTCCGAAGGCCAGCGTGTACGCGGTCACCACCCACTGGCGGTCCGCGGTCGAGATGTGCAGGGCGCGCTGCGCGGAGGGGAGCGCGATGTTCACGACGGTCGCGTCGAGCACGACCATGAGCTGCGCGATCGCGATCACCGCGAGCGCCTTCCAGCGCCGCGGGTCGAGCGTGGTCTCCGCCGGTGGGGAGGTGGTGGTGGTGTCGGTCATCTTCGTCTCCGGGGGGGTCAGGAGGGGTTCGGGGGAGGGGGGTTCCGAAGGGTTCGGGGCGGGGTCGGGGGTTCAGGGGGG
>DATLRJ010000138.1:0-107833 GCA_035534715.1 Acidimicrobiales bacterium
CGTCTCCCCGGGGAGGACCGCGCGCGCTCCGACATTCTCGCCGCCCACGCCGTCCGGCGCCACGGCGGCGACCCGCGCGGCGCGCCGCGGGGCCCGGAGGGCGCCGGCGCGCCATGCCGGCCTGCGAGTGCGGCGATGATCGTGGGATGCAGACCGCCGACCCCGCGCCCGAACCCGGTCCGGTCGTCGCGTACGTCCCCGACCTCATGGACCGATCGAGGATCGCGGCCGCGGCCGCGGCCGCGGGTCGCCGGCTCGTCGTCGCGGCCTCCCCGGCACAGCTGGTCGCACTCGCCGGCGAGCCGGGCGCGACGTTCCTCGTCGACCTGTCGCGCCCGGGCGCGACCGACGTGCTCGCCGCGCTGCCCGTGGAGCGCAGCGTCGGCTTCGCCGGGCATGTCGAGCGTGACCTCATCGGCCGCGCGCGGGCGGCGAGCGGCGCGACGGTGCTCGCCCGCTCGCGGCTGTTCGCGACGCTCGCGGACGTGCTCGGACCGGGACCGGCGGGCGGGCGGTCCGACGCGGCGGAGCGTCCGGAGGAGGGAGCGGGCGGGCAGCCGTAGCCGGGCGTCGGTCGCGCGGGGGTCGCTCGATCCTCAGCCGAGGTGCCGCTCGTTGCGCGGCTCCATCCCCGCGGCGCGGTATGCGGCGTCGATCGTGGCCATGTTGCCGACCGCGTCCGCTCCGCCGGTGAGCGGGGTCCCTCCGTGCTCGAGCAGGTCGACGAAGGCTTCGAGCTGGTAGTGATAGGTCGTGCGGCCGGTGACCTCCTCGTCGATCGTCCCGCCGTCCTCGAAGGTCGCGCGCAGCCGGTTCCCCGTGTGCGGCGTGATCGGGTTGTCGACGGTCATCGTGCCGTGCTCGCCCTCCGCGGTGAGGAACGCGACGAGCTCCTGACCGTCTCGCATCGAGGTGCGGACGCGTGCGTCGACTCCCGATGGGAAGCGCAGGTCGGCGACGAGCACCTCGTCGATCCCCGGCGGCTCCTCGACCGCGTTCGCGCGCTCGACGACGGGCTCCTCGCCGACGAGCGTGCGCACCCAGTGGATCGCGTAACAGCCGAGGTCCATGAGCGCGCCACCACCGAGCTCGGGCTGGTAGCGGATGTCGGAGCGGTCGTGGATGTCGGTCGAGAACTCCGCGTCGACGCGCGAGAGCGGGCCGATGCGTCCTCCGACCTCGATCATGCGCGCCGCGATCGGGTGGTAACGCCAGTGGAACGCCTCGACGAGATGGCGACCCGTGCGTCGCGCGACCTCCACCATCTCGCGCGCCTCGTCCGCGTTCGACGCGAACGGCTTCTCGACGAGCACGTGCCGACCGGCCTCGAGCGCGGCGATCGACCACTGCGCGTGGAGCGACGCGGGGAGCGCGACGTACACCGCGTCGAGGCTCTCGTCCGAGACGAGCGCCGAGTAGTCCTCGTGGACGGTCGCGATCCCGTGCTCGGAGGCGAAGGCCCCGGCGCGGCGGCGGTCGCGGGCCGCGACGGCGGCGACAACCACTCCCGCGGTGTCCGCGGCGGGCACGAGCAGGGCCTTCGGGACGATCCGGGCAGCGCCGAGAACTCCGATGCGCACGTGGGACTCCTTGCTCACGAGGGGACGGGGCGCGACGCCTCAGCGCGGCGCGTGTCGGGTCTCACGGTACCGTTCGCACGGCGGTGCCGCGGCCGCCGCGACGAGGCGGTGGCGCGGCGGCGGGTTCAGCCCGGCGAGAATCCACCGTGGCCGTTGTCGGGCGCGACGACCCACGCGTACGCCTCCGCGAGCTTGAGGATCGTGTCGCTCGTCGCACCGGCCTCCAGCTGCTGCAGGATCCGGGCCGCGATCGCCCTACCGAGGTCGTCCTGTTCGTCCACCGTCGTCCTCCCGCGTCCACGTCGTCGTCGTCGTGCCGGCACCGCCGCCCGCGGACCGTGCGCCGCGCCCGACGGGCCGGAGGGCCGTCCCGGCAGACGAGCGTAGAATGCCGAGATCATGAACAGGCGCACCGCACGGCTCGCACGTTTCCTGCAGCGCTGGTGGGAGGGGGAGATCGCCCGCGAGGACGCGACGCTCGGCTGGCGACGCGAGCGCAGCGCCGAGCAGCTCGCGTCGGAGCTCCGCCGTGACGTGCACTTCGAGCTCAGCCAGAGCGCGTCGCTCTACCGGCGGCCGGACGAGGCCGCCGCGCGCGAGGCGGTCGCCGCGCTCGTGCCGCCACCGAGCGACGAGGACTCGGACCTGCTCGTCGCAGCCGTCGTGCGGGCGGGCGAGCGAGCCCGCCGCGTGCGCGCGACGACGGGTGCCGGTGCGGTCGTGACCGTGTTCGCGCTCGTGCTGCGAAACGTACTCCGGGGCCGCTGAACGCGCGTTCGGCGAGCCGGTGACGGCGGTGCGCGCCCCGACCCGAAGCTGCGGCCGAGGCGTGGGGCGGGCGGGACGGGCGAGGTGCGGCGCCCGGCGCCCGGCGCGCACGCTCCTAGACTCTCGCCATGGTCGACGCGGATCAGGTGGAGCTCGACCGGCTCGTGACCGTGCCGAACGTGCTCTCCGTGGCACGCCTCGCACTGCTCGCGGTGTTCGGCGTCCTGCTGTTCACGGCGGGCTACCGGGTCGTCGCGGCGCTGGTGCTCGGGCTGGCCGGGATCACCGACTTCCTGGACGGCTACATCGCCCGCCGCTTCCACCAGGTGTCGAACCTGGGCAAGGTGCTCGACCCGACCGTGGACCGCGTCGCGCTCACGATGTCGGTCGTGTCGATCGTCGTCTACGGCGCGATCCCCGTGTGGCTCGCCGTGGTCGTGCTCGGGCGCGAGGTCTTCGTCACCGTCACCGTGCTCGTCCTCGCGAAGATGGGTGCGAAGCGCTTCGACGTGCTGTGGATCGGGAAGGCCGGAACGTTCGGGCTCATGCTCAGCCTTCCCCTCTTCCTCGGCGGGCACGGCCCGGGGACGTGGGCGCGGGTGCTCACGGACGCCACGTGGTTCGTCGCGGTCCCGGCGCTGCTCGCCTCGCTCGCATCGGTCGTCGCGTACGTGCCGCTCGCGAAGGACGCGCTCGCGCAGGGGCGGTCCGCGTCGCTCGGGCCGACGAGTTGAGCACCGAGCGCGCCCGGCGCGGCGCCGGACCCGGAGATCGCTGCCCGGAGCGCGGAGCGCCGATCGGCGGGGAGGCGTCTCGTTGAAGGCCGTGATCATGGCGGGCGGCGAGGGGACCAGGCTCCGCCCGCTGACGATGAACCAGCCGAAGCCGATGCTGCCGATGGCGAACCGGCCGCTCGCCGAGCACGTCGTCGCGCTGCTCCGCCAGCACGGCATCGAGGAGATCGTCGTGACGGTCGCGTACCTCGCGAACACGATCCGCACGTACTTCGGCGACGGCTCGGAGTTCGGCGTGCGCATCATCTACGCGACCGAGGAGACGCCCCTCGGAACGGCGGGCTCGGTGCTGAACGCGCGCGAGGAGCTCGACGAGCGCTTCCTCGTGATCTCGGGCGACGTCCTCACCGACATCGACCTCGGTGCGCTCGTCCGCCACCACGACGAGTGCGGCGCGCTCGCGACCCTCGCGCTGAAGTCGATGGAGAACCCGCTCGAGTTCGGGATCGTCATCACCGACGACGCGGGGCGGATCGAGCGGTTCCTCGAGAAGCCGACGTGGGGGCAGGTCTTCTCGGACACGATCAACACGGGGATCTACGTCCTCGAGCCCGAGGTCCTCGACCGCGTCCCGTCCGGGCGCGCGGTCGACTTCGCGTCAGAGGTGTTCCCGGCGCTGCTCGAGCAGGGCGCGCCGGTCCACGGCTACGTCTCCGAGTGCTACTGGGAGGATGTCGGCACCCTCGAGGCGTACCTGCGCGCGCACGAGGACGTGCTCGACTCGAAGGTCCACGTCGAGCTCGACGCGTTCCCGATGCGCCCGGGCGTCTTCATCGGCGAGGGCGCCGAGGTCGACCCATCCGCGGTCATCGACGGTCCCGCGCTCATCGGCGACAACTGCCGGATCGGGGCGGGTGTCCGACTCGGGCCCTACAGCGTGCTCGGGTCGAACGTCCGCGTGGGCGAGGGTACCGACATCGAGCGCAGCGTCATCCACGACAACTGCTACCTCGGTGCCGGTGTGAACGCCCGGGCGAGCGTCATCGGACGCTCGTGCGAGGTGCGCAACGGCGTCCACCTCGAGCCGGGTGTCGTGCTCGGCGACGGCTGCCGGCTGGGAGGGCACGCGGTCGTGCTCTCCGGCGTGAAGATCTACCCGAACAAGGTCGTCGAGGCCGCGGCGACGGTCACTTCGTCGATCATCTGGGAATCCCGCGGCTCCCGGTCGCTGTTCGGGCGGCTGGGCGTCACCGGCCTCGCGAACGTGGACCTCTCGCCCGAGCTCGCGGTCCGCGTCGCGATGGCCTTCGCGAGCGCGCTCCCGAAGGGCGCCACGGTGACGACGTCACGCGACTCGAGCAGGGCCGCGAGGATGCTGAAGCGGGCCGCGATGGTCGGGCTCAACGCGGCGGGCCTGAACGTCGAGGACCTCGAGGCGGCCACCGTGCCGCTCACACGCTTCCAGGTGCGCAACGGGAACAGCCGTGGCGGGATCACCGTCAGGCTCGACCCGGACGACCCGCAGTCCGTGCTCCTGCGCTTCCTCGACGCGGAGGGGAACGACCTCGACGAGGCGGCGCAGCGCAAGATCGAGCGCCTCTACTACCGGGAGGAGTCTCGGCGCGTGCTCGCGGCGGAGATCGGCGACATCGGGTTCGCGCCGCGCACCGCGGAGCTGTACACCGCGGCGCTCTTCGAGGGTGTGGACCTCGAGGCGATCCGCTCCGCGCGCTACAAGCTCGTCCTCGACTACGCGTACGGCACCGCGAGCCTGGTCATGCCCACCGTCCTCGGCAAGCTCGGCGCCGAGGTCCTCGTCGTGAACCCGCTAGTCTCGACGCCGGGCGTCCTGAGCTTCGACCGGTCGGTCCACGCCGCGCGCCTCGGGGACCTCGTGCGCTCGTCCGGGGCGCACCTCGGTGCGGTGATCTCGCCGGACGGCGAGCGGATGACCCTCGTCGACGACACGGGCCACATGCTCTCGGACGCGGAGGCGCTCCTCGTCTTCGCAGAGCTCGTCGCGCGCTCGGTCCCGGGCGCCCAGGTGCTCGCGACCGTCGACGCGCCGAGCGCGCTCACGGGTATGTGCGCGCGCCACGGGGCATCCGTCACGCTCATGGGCCTCGCCGCTTCGGAGATCGCCGCGGCTCGTGGGGTCGCGGACTTCGCCGGGGACAGCGACGGCGGCTTCGCGTTCCCCGACTTCCTTCCCGCGCACGACGCGGTCGCCGCGCTCGTGCGCCTGCTCGACCTCCTCGCGCCCCAGGGTCGCTCGCTCGCCCGGCTCACGGGCGAGGTGCCGGTGGCGAGCGTCGTGCGCCGCGAGGTCCACACGCCGTTCGAGCAGAAGGGCACGGTCATGCGAACGATCCTCGAGTCGGGACGCGACGCGGACCTCGTGCTCATCGACGGGGTGAAGCGGGTCGACGCGAGCGGCTGGACGCTGGTGGTACCCGACCAGGACCGGCCGGTCACCCACGTGTACGCGGAGGGGCGGGACCTCACGGAGTCGAACGCGCGCGCCGACGTGGCGGCCGCCGAGATCCGGGCGATCCTCGCCGAGAGCTGATCGCGGGCGCGCCGGCCCCGGTACGAGGACGCGACAGCTTCCGACCCGTGTCGACGGGCCCCGACCCGCGGCGGCGCGTGCCGATACGATGCGCCCGTGGACATTCCCGAGGAGCTCAGCTACACCGACGACCACGAATGGGTGCGCGCCGAGGGCGGTCGTGCCCGGGTCGGCATCACGGACTTCGCGCAGTCCGCGCTCGGCGACGTCGTCTTCGTCCAGCTGCCCGAGTCCGGCGCGACGGTCGCGAAGGGCGACACGATCGGCGAGGTCGAGTCGACGAAGTCGGTCTCGGAGATCTACGCGCCGGTCGGCGGGACGGTCGTCGAGGTGAACGCCGCGCTCGCGGACTCGCCCGAGCAGCTCAACACGGACCCCTACGGAGCCGGTTGGATCTGCGTGCTCGAGCCCGCGGACCCGGCCGAGCTGACCACGCTCCTCCCTGCGTCTCGGTACCGGACACTCGTCGACTCGTGACCGCCGCCGGTCGCCCGCCGACCGGTACGCACCGGCGGTCGACCGGCTACCGTTAGCGGGGTGTTCTGCCACAACTGCGGTCATCGCAACCCGCCCGGGGTGAACTTCTGCTCGTCCTGCGGAGCAGCCCTCGCGCCGAGCGCGGACACGACCGTGTCGTTCGTGCCGGTGGACTCCTCGGGCGACCTCGGCGACGAGGAGCTGGGGCTCGCGGTCGGCGAGCTCTCCGAGGGCACCGGAGTCCTGCTCGTGAAGCGCGGCCCTGACGCGGGCGCGAAGTTCGTGCTCGAAGGCGACGTCACGCGCGTCGGGCGCCATCCCGAGAGCGATATCTTCCTCGACGACATCACGGTCTCGCGGCGGCATGCGGAGTTCGTCCGCGACGGCACCGGCTACCGCGTGCTCGACGTGGGCTCGCTGAACGGCACCTATGTGAACCGCGAGCGGATCGACGACGTCCGGCTCGCGAGCGGCGACGAGGTGCAGGTCGGCAAGTTCAAGCTCGTCTTCCTCGCCGCGAACGCGAGTTGACCGGCGTGCGGCGGCCGAGGCGCCACGGGGGGCGCGAGTGACGGAGCGGAGCTACCTGTCGATACGCGAGGTGCTCGACCTGCTCGTCGCCGAGTTCCCGGACATCACGATCTCGAAGATCCGCTTCCTCGAGAGCCGCGGGCTCATCCACCCCGAGCGCACGCCGTCTGGTTACCGCAAGTTCTACGACGACGACGTCGAGCGGCTCCGGTGGATCCTCGGCCAGCAACGCGAGAACTTCCTCCCGCTCAAGGTGATCAAGCGCCGCCTCGAAGCGTCATCGGGCGCGGAGCTCGCCCCCGGTATCGTCGAGGCGTCGCTCTTCGAGGGGGGGGTCGAGCCGTACCGCGAGCCGTCGACCGACGCGTCCCGGCTCGTCGGCGTCGCCGTCGGCGCGTCGCCCGCTCGTGACGCGGGAGAGCCGGCCGGACCGGCGGGCCTGCGCCTCATGCGGGCCGGCGGAGCGCCCCCGGTCGCCGAGGGGCCCGAGCGCGCTGCGCCGGACGAGCGAGACCGGCGCGCGGCGGCGGGTTCCGCGGTCGCGTCGCCGGTCGAGGTGTCCGGTGGGGGCGCCGTCGTGCCCGCGTCCCCGGCGCCGCGCGCCGGCGTGCGGCCGGAGGCGGACGGGCACGGCGCGTACGCCGCCCGCCCGCACGAGCGTGCGCCCGGTGCCAGGGACGAGGGCGTCGTTCCCGGGGGCCGCCCCGGCGGGCACACGGTGGGACACGGCGAGGCAGCGGTGGTGTTCGGCTACGCGGAAGGACTCGCGACAGACGCGGTCGGGCGCTCGGCGGGTCCGTCGGCCGGTGGAGGGGACCGCACGTCTGGCCGATCGGGTCCCGGGCGGGACCGCGCACCGGGTTCGTCACCGGCGGAAGGTGACCGCGCGGCGCGCCCGGGAACGCCTGCGAGCGGAGCGGGGCGAGTTCAGGCAGCGTCACCGCCCGAAGACGTCGCGGGGCGCGTCGCTGGCGCCGCTCCCGCCACCAGCGGCTCGTCCCCTGCCGACCGTCCGTCGCGAGCGCGCGACGCGGACGCGCCGGCGGAGTCCGGGCAGGCGGCTCCCGCGGCGCGCGAGCCCGCCAGCGGCGATGACGCGGGCACGGGCGCGCACGCACCCCGGACGGGGGCCGACGTCGCGACGGCCGGGGGACCTGGGTCCGCGCTCCTCGGCGCGTACGCGAGCGGCGCGAGCTTCACCGCGGACGAGCTCGCGTCCGCCGCAGGCGTCGGCGCCGACGTGGTCGCGGAGCTGGAGGAGTACGGGCTCGTCGCGGGTCGCACGATCGCCGGCGTGCGCTGCTACGACGAGGAAGCGCTCGTCGTCGCGCGACTCGCCGCGGGGTTTCGCGCCTACGGGATCGAGTCTCGCCACCTCCGGGCGTTCAAGAGCGCGGCCGAGCGCCAGGCCGGCCTCTACGCCCAGGTCGTCACCCCGTATCTCCGCCAGCGGAACCCGGCCTCTCGAGAGCGCGCCCACGCGAGCCTCGCGGAGCTCGCCGGCCTCGGAGCCGCGCTGCAGTCCGCACTCGTGCGCGCGGAGCTGCGCGACTTGACCGGCGGGTGACGCCCCGGCCGCTCGAGCTGCTCTCGGCGCAGGACCTCGCCGTGATCGTCGATCGGCTCGGCGCGCAGGTCTGCGCCGACCACCCCGGCGGGGTCGTGCTCGTCGGCGTGCTGAAGGGCAGCGTGTGCCTCATGGCGGATCTGCTCCGGCGCATCACGGTGCCGTGCGAGGTCGACTTCCTCGCGCTCTCCGCGTACTCGCCCGGCTCGGCCCGCGTCCAGGTGCTGAAGGACCTGGACCTCGACGTCACCGGGCGTGACGTCGTGCTCGTCGAGGACGTCGTCGACACCGGGCTCTCGGCCCGCTACGTGCTCGACCTGCTCGTGCGCCACGGGGCACGCCGCACGCGGCTGTGCGCGCTGCTCGACCGGCCGGGCCGCAGGATCCTCCCGCTCCAGGTCGACTACCTCGGCGTCGAGGCGCCGGACGACTTCCTCGTCGGCTACGGGCTCGACCTCGCCGAGCGCTTCCGGAACCTGTCCGGCGTGGTCTCGATCGGCGCGGCGGAGCCCGAGGACGCGGCGCCGCTCGAGCGCCTGCTCTACACGAGTTGAGCGTTCCGTGAGCGACGCTCGCCGGGTCTGGAGCGCCCGCGCGAGCGTCCTTCGCGCGTACCCAGGCGCGTGTACCGGTCATGCGCGTCGGGAGTAAGTTTCGATCGTGCTGGAAGTGCGACTTGCAGCGGTGAGGGTGGATCTCCAGTCGAACACGCCGGTGATCCTGCTACAGGAGAAGGACGGCGAGCGGTCGCTTCCGATCTTCATCGGCGCGCCCGAGGCCACCGCGATCGCATTCGCGATCCAGGGCGTCGCGGTTCCCCGGCCGATGACCCACGACCTCATGAAAGACCTCGTCGAGCAGCTCGGTGCGCGGGTCTCGCGCGTCGTCGTGACTGAGGTGAGGGACAAGACGTACTTCGCCGAGATCCACCTCGACGTCGCGGGCCGCCACCTCGAGGTGTCGAGCCGGCCGTCGGACGCCGTCGCGCTCGCGGCGCGCACGGGCTCGCCGCTGTTCGTCGAGGACCAGCTGATGGACGACGCCGGAGTTCTCGTGGAGATCGGCGGTGAGGGCGAGGGCGAGGAGGCCGCGTCCGAGGAGCTGGTCGGCGAGTTCCTCCAGTTCCTCGACAACGTGCGCCCGGAGGACTTCTCGGGCTGAGCTGGCGTCCGGATCGTGCCGTGGGCACCGATTCGTCCCGCCGACGGGGGTTGCACGTGCGCGCGGCATCGAGCCGCGCCCGCTCGTCGTTGACTCGGTCCCCGCCCGGCCGTAGCCTAGTGACACGAGCGTAACTACGCGATTGTGAGCGCTGAGGAGCCGGGCGTTGGAGCCAGTCGACCAGGAAGGGTTTCGCGGGCCGCAGGTCTGCGCGATCGTCGGGATCTCCTACCGCCAGCTCGACTACTGGGCGCGGACGGACCTGCTGCGTCCGTCCGTCGCCGACGCGCGCGGGAGCGGCACACAGCGGCTCTACTCGTACCGGGACCTGCTCGAGCTGAAGGTGATCAAGCAGCTCCTCGACGCCGGCCTGAACCTGCGGGAGGCGCGACGGGCGGTCGAGTGCCTGCGTCGTTCGGGCGACGACCTCTCGACTGCGAACCTCGTGCTCGCGGGCGGCGGGTCGGTGCTCGCGCGAAGTGGCGAGGAGATCGTCGACCTGCTCCGGGGCGGGCAGGGCGTGTTCAACATCGTGCCGCTCGCGGGGGTCGTCGGCGAGGTCGACGCCGCGATCGTCGAGCTCGGGCGCGCCGCGGCGGCGAGTGACGCCCGGCCGGGCTCCGACGCCGCCCGGCCGGGGCTCGCGGGCGCCCGCGCGGCGACCGGAAGAGGCTAGTGCCCCGACCGGCCGGCGCCGCAGGCGGCCGCGGGGGCGAGCCCGCGCGGTTCGCGCACGAGTCCGAGGCCCGCCTCGCCGCCCTGTTCGACTTCTACGGCATCGCGTGGGAGTACGAGCCCGTCGAGTTCGTCCTCGGCTGGGACGCCGGCGGGCGTCCGGCGGCCGCGTTCCGCCCGGACTTCTACCTCCCGGACCACGCGATGTTCGTGGAGCTCACGACGTTGCGCCAGGAGCTCGTAACGCGGAAGCACGCGAAACTCCGGCGCCTTCGCGAGCTCTATCCCGAGATCCAGGTCCGGCTCCTGCACCGGCGGGACTACGCGAACCTCCTGCTGAAGGAGCGACTCGCGGTCGCCGGCGCCGCGGCCGCCCGGACCGCGTGAACGCGCGAAGGAGCCCGCTCCACGACGCGCACGTATCGCTCGGCGCGCGGCTCGTCGACTTCGCAGGTTGGGAGATGCCGCTCAGCTACCCGTCCGGGACGATCGCGGAGCACCTCGCGTGCCGCACCGGCGCCGCGGTGTTCGACGTCAGCCACCTCGGCACCGTGCGCGTCGTCGGGCCGGGCACACGCGAGCTGCTCCAGCGGACGCTTTCGAACGACCTCGACCGCATCGCACCTGGACGCGCCCAGTACACACACCTGCTCGACGAGGCCGACGGATCGGTCGTCGACGACATCATCGTCTGGTGGACCGGAGAGGACGCGTTCGACGTCATGCCGAACGCGTCGAACACGAGCGGCGTGCGCGCGGCCGTCGGCGGCGTCGACGTCACCGAGCGGCGAGCGGTCCTCGCGGTCCAGGGCCCTCGCGCCCGGGCGGCTCTCGGTGCGGTCGCGCCCGACGCTGCAGCCGTCGCCCGGTTCGCCACCCGGGAGTTCGACTTCCGCGGCGCGCGGTGCACCGCCGCCGGGACCGGCTACACGGGCGAGGACGGCGTCGAGTGTGCGGTGCCCGTGGAGGCGGCGCGAGCGCTTTGGGATGGGCTGCTCGCCGCGGGGGCGCGTCCAGCGGGCCTCGGAGCGCGCGACACGCTGCGGCTCGAGGCCGGGCTCCCCCTGCACGGTCACGAGCTAGGACCCGGCATCACGTCACTGCAGGCGGGACTGGGCTGGGTCGTCGGGTGGGAGAAGCCGGAGTTCCGCGGCCGCGATGCGGTGCTCGCCGAGCGAGCGACCGGCGTGCGGCGCCGCTTGCGCGGTCTCGTGGGCGCGGGGCGACGACCGCTTCGTGCCGGGGCGGTCTGCGTGATTGGAGGCGAGCCCGTCGGGGAGGTCACGAGCGGGAACTTCTCGCCGGTGCTCGGGCGGGGGATCGGGCTCGCGTTCCTCCCACCGGACGTCGCGGACCGGACCGCCGTGACCGTCGAGCAGGGAGGCGGCCGGCTCGACGCCACGGTCGTCGCGCCGCCCTTCCACCGGCTCGACCTCGGCGCGGCTCCCGACGCGGGGGAGCGCGACTAGGGCTCGGCGTCCACGGCCGGCACGGCGTCGACGAGCGGGAGCGCGGCGGTCGGGCGCTCTCGTGCGAGGTGGTGGTGCCGGCCCATCGCGGACGGCCACCAGTTCCACCTCCCGAGCAGCGCGACCGTCGAGGGGACGAGCAGGGTCCGGACGAGGAACGTGTCCATGAGGATCCCGATCGCGAGCCCGAAGCCGATGTCCCGGATCTGGCTGCCGCTCGAGCCGCCGCCGCCGGCGATCGCGAGCACGCCGAAGCTTCCGGCCAGCACGAGCCCGGCGGAGGTGACCGCGGGGCCGGTCTGACCGACCGCCCGGACGACCGCTTCGCGCAGCGGTCGCGTCTGCGCCTCCTCGCGGATGCGCGTCATGACGAGGATGTTGTAGTCCTCACCGAGCGCGAGCAGGAACAGGAACATGAGGAATGGGAGGATGAAGGTGAGGCCGTCGGAGCCGCCGATGTCGATGAACACGAGGGTCGAGACGCCGAGCGCGGCGAGGTAGGAGAGCGCGACGCTCACGATCAGGTAGACCGGCGCGAGCGCGCTCCTCAGCACGAGCGCGAGCAGCAGGGCGATCGCGAGGATCGCGACCGGGACGATGTGCGTGAGGTCGTGGTTCGATGTGCTGCTCACGTCGTAGAGGGCTGCGGCCTCGCCCGCGACGCCGCTCGCGTGCGCGCCGGAGAGCCGCGCGGCGGTCGTCACCGCGGCGCGCACCGCCGGTGTCGCGTCGAGGGCCGCAGTCGACTGCTGCCCGCCCGCGCGAAGTGTCGCCTCGAACTGGATCGTGCGTCCGTCGGCGGAGACGTAGAGCGACGTCGACCGGTAGGCGTCGTAGTCCGCGACGCTCACGATCGCGGGCTTCGGGTCGAGTGCGCCGAGCGCGGTCGGTGGCCCGAGCAGCGTGTGGAGCCGCGCGTACGTGGCGGGCGCGAGCGCGAGCCCATTCGGCCGGAGCGGACCGGACAACGTGCCGAACAGGCCGGAGGACGCGAGCGAGCGCTCGGCGGTCGCGATCACCGACGGGTCCTGCCACACGGGCCGGTCGTAGACGAAGGCGAGGTTCGCCGGGTTCACGTTCGAGCCGGGGAAGTGGCGAGCGACCGCGGCGTTCCCGGCGGCGGCATCGGATCCGGCAGGCGCGTTCAGCGCGCCGCCGAAGCCGCCCGAGTGGTAGCCGAAGGTCGCCGCGGCGAGGCCCGCGAAGATCGCGACGCCGATCGCGAGGGTGAGTGCCGGCCTCGCGACGAGACGTGACGCGACTCGGGCCCACGCGGTCGCGCTGGGCTCGCCGACCGAGATGCGCGACGGCCAGAAGAGCGCGCGTCCGAAGATCGCGAGCAGCGCGGGAAGCAGCGTGAGGCCGGCGACGAGCATGACCGCGACGCCGAGCGCGAGTGGCAGGCCGAGGTCCTTGTAGATCCCGAAGCTCGCGAGCAGCAGGCTGAGCAGCGCGAAGATCACCGTGCCAGCGGACGCGCTGATCGACTCGCCGACGCGCACGAGCGCGTTCTCGACCGCCTCGTGTGCGCGCCTGCCCGACCGCAGCTCCTCGCGCACACGGAAGACGAGGAACAGGCCGTAGTCCGTTCCCGCGCCGAGGAGCAGGACGATGAGCAGCAACGACGTGATCTCGGAGATCTTCAGGCCGTGCGCGCCGAGGCCGCCGATGAAGCGCGTCGACACCGCGAGCGCGCACGCGGCGGGGAGCAGCGTGACGAGCGGGGCGAGGAGCGAGCGGAAGATGAGCAGCAGGAGGACCACGATGAGAAGGAGCGAGAGCGACTGTGTGCGCGACCCGGTCTTGTTCGAGCTCTGCTGGTTCGCGACGTTCGTCGCGACGCCGCCGGCTAGGTGAAGTCGGAGATCCGCGGGCGCGTGCGCTCGTGCGAAGGTCGCCTGGATCCCGTCGAGGATCGTCTTCTGGGTCGCGACGTCCGCGGGGTTCACGTGCAACGTGACGAGGATCTGGACCGCCTCGCGGTCGGGAGAGGCACCGAGCGCGCGGGCGGCCGTGACCCGCGGGACGCCCTGCACGGCCGCGACCTCGCGCGCGACGGCGGCGATGTCCGCAGGCGTCAGCGCTCCGCCGGATCGCGACGCGACGACGAGGACCTGGGTCGCGGAGCTCGAGTTGCCGAGGATCGGGTCGAGAAGGCGGGCGGCCTGCGAACTCGGCGCGGTCGCCGGGAGGAACTGGCTGTTGTCGTTGTTCACCTCGCTCGACAGCGACGGGAGCGTCCGCGCGGAGACGACCACGAGCACGACCCAGGCCAGGACGACGACGAAACGTAATCTGACGACGACGTGGCCGAGTCCGGCGAAGAAGCGGTTCACTCGTGGGTCTCCCTGGTCTGCTTGGTGCGGGGAATGCGCGTGCGGCGGGGACGGTCGCCGTCGCGGACGGTGCGTCGCCGTGCGTTCAGTCGACCTCGACGAGTCCAGCGAGCTCGGGGGTGTCCTCGTGCGCGTCCGGAGCGGCGGCTTCGGCGGCGCGATGGTTCACGCGACGAAGCTCGAGCTGGGGGATCAGCCACGACCCGGCGAACGCGAGGAGCGCGATCGGGATCGCGACGATGAAGACCGTCTGGATGGAGGCGGCGTACGCGCCGACGATGGCGTCGCGCGCCGGTGCGGCGATCTTGTCGAGCAGCGCGGGGGTCAGCGCCGCAGCCGAGAAATTGCCCGGGAGGTGCTGGCCGTGGAGGCGGCTCGCGAGGTTTCCGACGAGCACGTTCGCGAAGATCGCGCCGAAGATCGCGGTCCCGAACGAGCCGCCGATCGAGCGGAAGAAGGTCGCGGCGGACGTCGCGACGCCGAGCTCCCCGTGGGGGACCGCGTTCTGCACGACGAGTACGAGCACCTGCATGACGCCGCCCAGCCCCATGCCGAGGACGAGCATGTAGAAGGAGGCCGAGACCGAGGACGTGCCCACGCCGAGCCGGGAGAGCAGCACGAGGCCCACGGTCATGATCGCGGTTCCCGCGATCGGAAAGACCCGATACCGCCCGGTGCGGCTTATGTACTGGCCGGACCCGATCGAGACCACGAGCAGTCCGGCCATGAGCGGCAGGAGCTGGACGCCCGAGATCGTCGGCGACTGTCCCCGCACGACCTGGAAGTACGCGGGCAGGTAGGTGATCGCGCCGAACATCGCGAATCCGACGATGAACCCGACCACGCTCGAGACCGAGAAGGTGCGGATCGAGAAGAGGTGGAGCGGCAGCACCGGTTCGACCGCGCGGCGCTCGACTGCGACGAACACGGCGGTGAGCACGACGCCCGCGATGCCGAGGATGTAGATCGGCGCCGACGACCAGGGGTAGGTCGTGCCGCCGAGGCTCGTGAGCAGCACGAGGCTCGTCGCGGCGAGCGTGAGGACGCCGGTGCCGAGGTAGTCGATCACGTGGTGGACGCGGCCGAGGTGACCGGGCACGCGTGCGGCCACGACGAAGAGCGCGACCGCGCCGATCGGCAGGTTCACGTAGAAGATCCACCGCCAGGAGAGCTGCTCGACGAACACGCCGCCGAGCAGGGGCCCGATGACACTCGCGAGCCCGAAGACGGCGCCGAACAGGCCCTGGTAGCGACCGCGCTCGCGCGGCGGGACGACGTCGCCGACGATCGCCTGTGCGCCGACCATCAACCCCCCACCGCCGAGGCCCTGCACGGCCCGGAACGCGATGAGCTCGAGCATCGAGTGGCTGAGCCCGGAGAGCACCGACCCGGCGAGGAACACGACGATGGCGCCCTGGAAGAAGATCTTCCGGCCGTACTGGTCGCCCAACTTGCCCCACAGCGGTGTCGACGCGGTGGACGCGAGGAGGTACGCGACGACGATCCACGACAGGTGGGACGCGCCGTGCAGGTCCGCCACGATCGTCGGGAGCGCGGTGGACACGATCGTCTGGTCGAGGGCGGCGAGGAACATCCCGAGCATGAGCGCGCTCATGATCACGAGCACGCGCCGGTGCGCGAGGTGGGCCTCCGGCGCGTCCGGGATCGTCGCGACGGAGCCGTCGGCGGCGCTCACGAGCGGGAGGCCTTCGCGGTCGTCCGCCGTTGGCCGTGGGCCGGTCGCGGACCGGGCGCCTCCCTCGCCGGATCTTCCGGCACGGAGCGTGCGAGACCGGCGCCGAGCAGCGAGAACGTGCGGTCGACCAGATCAGCGATCGACCCCGTGCCTCCGGTGCGCGCCCAGAGGCCAAGCGTGACCCGGGCGGACGCCATCGCGGTCGCGGCGAGCAGCGACGGGTAGAGATCGGTCTCGAGGTCGGCACCGGTGCGCTCGGCGACGGCCTCCGCGACGACGCGCTCGAAGGCCGCCATCCTCGCGACGTGCGCGACTCGCAGGTGCGGCTCGGCGTGCACGGCCTTCATCCGACGAAGCCAGGCAGCGGTGTCGCCGGCGCCGCCGACGGCACGCGCGACGGAGGCCGCGCGCTCGCTCAGCACCGCGCGGACGGTCTCGAACGGCGGCTCGTCGGCAGGCCGGGCGAGTATCGACGCGCGCAGCTCGTCGACCTGTTCGGGGTCCTCACCGAGGACGGCCGCCTCCTTGGAGGAGAAGTAGTTGAAGAAGGTACGTGGCGAGACGTCCGCAGCCTCGGCGATCTCCTCGACGGTGACCTGCGCGTAGCCGCGCGTGGCGACGAGGTCGAGGGCGGCGGCCTGCAGGGCGAGGCGCGTCGCGTGCTTCTTGCGGTCCCGGAGCGTCTCCACGCCCGCGGTACCCCGCTCTGCGTCGTAGTCGAAGGGTGTCTGCGCAGTCATATTGCGGACAGTATAACATTGCACTGGCAACAACATTGCATCGACCGCAGCGACCTCTGTCGGTGCCCGTGATGCACGCGTGCGGGACGCAGTGGGCGCGCACGGCGGCGGGGGGCGCGACGAGAAGGGGCGGCCCATCGAGGCGCGCGGCCGGCCAGGCGCGTGCTGCGACCGTCGTGGCGCGCGAGCCGGGAGCGAGAATCTTGGGGAGCGAGAGGCGGCCGGTGCCGCGCGAGCGGGCTCCGGTCAGGCGGGACGGGCAGCGGCGCTCTGCGGACGGCGCTCCTCGTCGGTCACGAGCAGACGCCGTAGCGTCTGGATCGCGGTCGCCTCGATCTGGCAGACGCGCGAGTTGCTCACGCCGAGCATCGAGCCGATCTGCTCCTGGGTGAGACCGCCGAGGAAGTGGAGCGTGACCACCGTCCGCTGCCGCTCGGGAAGACGGGTCACTGCTTTGCGAATCTCCTCGAACTGCTCGCTGCGAAGCACGTGGGGCTCGGGCTCGATCTCGCGGTCCGACACGATGAGGTCGATGAGCCGGAGGTCCTCTCCGGCCGACGTGCTCCCGACGCTGTGCTGGAGGTGCAGCAGCTGCGACGACTGGACGGCGCTCAGCACGTCCTCGCCGCTCGCCCCGTCGGTCCCCATCTCGGAGAGCACCTCGCTCGTCTCGGGCACCCGGCCGAGCTCGCTCGAGAGCGCGTCGACCGTCGCGCGGTAGGTGATCACACGCCGCCGCACGGTGCGAGGCAGCCAGTCGAGCCTGCGGAGCTCGTCGAAGATCGAGCCGCGGATGCGCTTCGTCGCGTAGCTCGGGAACCGGCTCGCGGGTGAGTCGTCGGCCCAGCGGTCGATCGCCTCGACGAGACCGAGCAGGCCGAAGCTGCGGAGGTCGTCCACCTCCCAGTACGTGCGGACGTTCGCGGGGAGCCGCGACACGACGAGCTTGACGAGGGGCTCGTACGCGAGGATCAGGTCGTTGCGCGACTCGCGGTCCCGACGGGCCCAGTGCGCCGCCCACAGCGCGTCGTGTGTGTCCGGCTCCTCGACGTGCGCCGCCCGGAAGCGCCGGGTGTCGGGCACGCTCTCATCGAGCATTGTCTGGGCGGTCATCGCGTCGCTCCTTGGCCACACGGGACGAAACGGGTTGAGGCGCGCGGCGCTCGGGCCGCCGGGCGGTGCGCGGGCGCGACCGCGAAGCGCGACCGCGACCCAGGTGAACGTCGTGCACTCTCCACCGCGCCACCTCCGGTCGCCTCGATCGTCGCGAGCAGCATCTGCCCCGCCACCGGGCGGCTGGAGCCCTGATGGGCCCGAGCACGCAACGTGGCGGTTCCGTCACGGTACACGTACGTGCGAAGGCGGGCAATAGGGAATAGTCGTGAGCTCATGTGGTGCATCTGGCTCAGTGTGAACGAACGGCGTCGGGATGCGGCGGATCGGGACACCGAGTGCGACTCGCGATGTTCAACTTCTCCGCCGGCCGTGCCGTAGTGATAGTGCGCGGGCCGGGAGCACCAGGTCACGCTCGGTGACAGGTGGCCGAAGCTTCGCATGCATTGAGACGTGCGGTGCCGTGCCAATGGAGATCGCTCCCGTCCGTGGACCCCGTGCCCTCTCCAGTAGTCTTGTCGGCACCGTTGCACGAATTCTTTAGCGCGCGGAACCGCTAATGTCGGCGGCCGGGTCGCGACCGCGCGCCGGGGGCACCGGGCGCGACGCTCAAATGGATCCGCAGCTCGATCGTTGGTATCAGGGACATGAATGCCGCGCGCCCGCCGAGTCCGGTCGAGATCGTCGCGGCGGGGCGTCTCGGCGACGTGCTCGAGGCCGTGGACCTGCACGGCCACCCGCTTCCGCGCATCCGGCGCGACCGCAGCCTTCCCGACCGACTGCGGATCGTCTACCTGGTCGCGCGCGTCGGTGTCGGGGAAGGGGAGCGACTGCTTCTCGCCCAGGCGCGAGAGCTCGCCGCTCTCGGAGCGGACGTCACCGTCCTTGTGCGCGCGCACCCCGACGACGCGGACGAGGGTCCCGGCGAGCGCCGGATCGGCACACGCGCGCGCATGCGCCGGGTCCCCTACGGCGAGGCGATGGCCGAGGCGGTGCCGCCGTGCGACCTCATCGTGGCGGGCTCGTGGGAGTTCGTCGTTCCGGCGCGCCTGCTCGGACTCGCGCCGGTCGTGCTGTTCGAGCAGGGCGAGCTCGAGGGGCTCGGCGACGTTCCGGACGGTATCCACGAGGTCGTCGCGGGCGCGCTGCGCTCCGCGTCGGTCACCTTCGCGGTCGGCGAACGTGCGCCCGGCGAGCTGCGCGCCTCCTACGGGGTCGTCGCGAGGTCGGCTCCGGGCGTCGTCGACCTCGGCACGTTCCGACCCGCAACCGGCCGCGCCGCGCCGCCGGCCGAGCAGCGGGACGGGCTCGTGTACTCGGGGAGCGACCTTCTGGCATGGGACCGCGTCGACGACGCGCGCAAGGTCGTCGCGCGAGCCGGCACGTCACACGGGCAGCGCGCGCTGTGGGTCGACCCGCAGGCGGGCCCGGTGGGCTGTCGGCGCGGGGTCGAGCCGTTCGCCGAGCGGATCGCGGCGCCGGCGCGAGAGGATCTGGCCCAGTTGCTGCGCCGGGCCCGCGTGTTCCTCTCGACGGCCGCACGCACCGGGTTCGCGACCGCGCCGCTCGAGGCGATGGCCGCTGGGGCCACCGTCGTGTCGAGCGCGCACCCGGGAGTGCTCGCGTACGCCGAGCACGGGCGGAACGCCTTGCTCGCGCCGGTCGGCGACGTGGAGGGTTTGGCCGACGCGGTGCGTCGTGTCCTCGACGACCCGGAGCTCGCGTCACGACTCGCGCGCGCCGGTCTCGAGACCGCGCGCGCCTTCGGGTGGCAGGTCGTCGGGCCGCGCCTGCTCGAGCAGTTCCGTGACGTCGTCGCGACCGTGGCCCCGGCGCCTCCGGTCTCCGGTTACGCCGTGCGGCTCGGCGGACTGCGTTTCGTCCGCCCCGGGGACGCCGCGCGCCTTCGGGCCCGGCTCGGGGCCTGCACGACACGCGACGTCGCCCTCCCCGTCTCGCAGCCCGCGTACGACGGCTACCGGGTGGTGCGCTGGCGGGTCGTCGCGCGCCGCGACGGGGCGGGCGCCGGCACGACGCGCGTCTACCTGCCGGCGCGCTCCGAGCGGCCACTCGCCGACGCGCCCCATCAGGAGGGAATCGACCTGTTGCGCGCCGGGCGGGCGGAGGAGGCGCTCGAGCGGTTCGTCACACGTTGCGAGAAGGGCTCGTCCGCCGAGCAGGTCGTTCTCGGACGATGGATCGTGCTCGCGATGCTCGGGGCCGGGCGGCCGTCGGCAGCCGCGGAGCTCGCGGCCGCGTTCGCGACCGACTATCCGACGCACCCCGACTACGTGGTGCTCGGGGTGCGCTGCGCCCTCGCCGCGCGACGGCCGACGGACGTGAGCGGTCCGATGGCGCGCGTGCGTCTGCTCGGCGTCGGTGCACGGCACGACGAGTGGTTCGACGAGCCGCACCGGCTGCTCGCCGGGGAGCTCGGGGCGAGCGCCTGACCGCACCGAGGGATCGGTGCGCGTCGCCCCGGGGTCGTCGGCGCCGGGTGCGCCGGCGCTCAGCGCTGGTTCGGCGCGAGACGGGCGACGCCGCGTGCCGCGGTCTCGCGGCGACGGGGCTCGCCGAGCCGGCTCGAGAGCGCGCCGGCCTCGGCCGGGAAGCGCTCCGCGAGGTACCGGTCGAGCGCGCGGCGGTCGCGCTCCAGCCGGTCTGCGCCTTCGAGGTATATGTGGTCGATCGCACTCTTGCCAGTCGTGTAGTGCATGTGCTCGATGACGACCTCGGGGAGGAACTTCGCCCGGCCGAGGCCGCGGCCGAGCTCGAGCCAGAACGTGTCGGCGCCGTTGTGCTCGACGACCGGCGGGACCATGTAGCCGAGCTCGCTCACGATGTCGCTCGTGAGCACGACCGCGCTGGGGAGGATCGGGCTCGCAGCCAGGTCGTCGCCGTACGCGATGCCGCTGCCGATCTCGTCGAGCGCCTCGCAGAGCATGCGATCCCAGCCGACCGTGCGCGGTCGATGGTCGTCGCCCATCGACCCGATGAATCGGTAGTCGTCCACGTGGTCGACCGCGACCTCGTTCGTCCAGGAGACGAAGCTCTGGCGCGGTCCGACGGTCACCATCGCGACCCGGTGGGCGTTGTACTGGTAGAGCGCGGGATCGTCGTCGTCGAGCGCCACGACGAGGTCCGCGTGGCCGCTCGACGTGGTGCGCCACGCCTCGACAAGGCGGTCGAGATTGCTCGGCCGCCCGCGGCTCGGAACGATCATTAGAAGCGAAGGCACGTCGTCCCTTTCCTTTGGACCCGTCCAACCAATCGGTGGACTGCCTTCCTCGCAGCCCACGGCGATGCTCATGCTCCTAACGGCGGGAAGCCCCCCGTGATGAAGGGACCGCGAGGGGCCGCGTCCCGCCGCACGCGGCGCCTAGATCGTCCCCTCGGGCCGCCAGACGCGCACGACGATCGGCTCGCCCGCCCACGCGAGCAGGACCTCGCTCTCGAGCTCCGCGGCGAAGCGCCACTCGCCGCCGTCGTCCAGGATCGGCACGGACAGGCTCGTCGGCGCGGGCAGGATGCTCTTGATGTTCCCACCGACGACGTTCACGAGCTCGCCGACCGCGTCGCGCACGTCGGCTTCCGCGATCTCGGACGGTTCCGCCGCGAACATGACGGACGCGATCTTGCGGGCGACCGCCATCGAGCACGAGACCTCCACGCACCCCGTCCACGCGCCGTCGATGTCGACCCTGCTGCGCACGTCCTCGATCGCCGGGAGGCCGACGGCCGGGATGAGGTCGCCCGCGTCGGGCAGGTACGCCCCCCAGAACGTCTGGGTGATCTCGGCGATCGTCTCGTTGCTCACGAGATCGGTCATGGCTGGGTAGCACCTCCGTAAGAGTCGCCGGCGGGGACCGTCGCGCAGTGGAGCCCGAGAAGCGAGAGCTTCTCGACGACGGCGTCTGCGGTGAACGGCTTGATCAGGTATTCGTTCGCGCCGGCGAGCAGCGCACGGACCATGTTCTCGTGCTCGCTCTCGGTCGTGACCATCATGATCGCCATGTGGCGCCACTCCTTGTGCGCCCGGAGCTCGGTCACGAGCTCGAGCCCGTCCATGACCGGCATGTGCCAGTCGACGAGCACGAGCTCCGGCACCGGGCCCGCCTCGACGAGATCGATCGCGGCTCGGCCCTCGGCCGCCTCGGCGACCTCGATCCCGAGCTGCAGCAGGATCTGGCGCAGCAGGCTGCGCATCGCCCGCGAGTCGTCGACCACCAGGGCGCGCATCAGGACTCCTCCCGTCGGAAGACCGTCGTCGCGCCGACCGGGATCGGCCGGAAGCCGTCGACGAGTCCTCGAGTCGTCTCCGCCGTGCCGAGGAGCAGGAAGCCACCGGGGCGCAGCCGCCCCCTCACCCGCTCGAGCACGTTCCGCTTCGTCTCGACGTCGAAGTAGATGAGGACGTTGCGGAGCAGGATGACGTCGTAGTCCTGCATCGGTGGCCACGGTCGGGCGAGGTTGAACAGCTCGAAGCGGACGCGTGCGCGGATCGAGTCGGCGATGACGAATTGCGCGCCCTCACGCCGGAAGTAGCGGACGAGGAGCGTGGCGGGTAGCCCGCGGTTGATCTCGAGGGCGGTGAAGCTGCCCGCTCGGGCGCGCTGGACGACCGTGGTCGAGAGATCGGTCCCGTGGAGGTCGACGTGCCACGACGCGAGGTCGGAGAACTCCGAGTCGAGGAGCATCGCGACGCTGTAGAGCTCCTGGCCCGTCGAGCACGCGGCGGACCAGATCGCGAGGCGCCGCCGCGTGACGTTCGATGCGACGAGCTCGGGCAGCACGAGGTTCCTGAGCGCGTCGAACGGCGCGGAATCCCGGAACCACGACGTTTCGTTGGTCGTCATCGCGTCGACGACCGCGGTCTCGACGGTCTTGTCCCCCCTTCGGATCGCGCGGACGAGGTCAGTGATCGACTCGACGCCGTGCCGCTGAACGACCGGTAGCAGCCTCGTCTCTACGAGGTACTGCTTGTCCTCGCTCAGCACGATCGCGGACCTGTCGAGCAGGAACCCCTGCAGGTACTGGAAGTCCTCTGCGGTCGCAGTCGTCACGCGGGGCTCCCCGCGAGCGCGCGTCCGAGGTGTCGCCCGATCGCCGGCGCGACGTCGGGGAGCGGGAGGATCTCGCTGGCGAGGCCGGCGCGGCTCACGGCGCCAGGCATCCCCCAGACGACCGAGCTCGCCTCGTCCTGCGCGACGACTGCGCCACCCGCCTCGCAGATCCGCCGGCACCCCTCCAGCCCGTCCTGGCCCATCCCCGTGAGCACGACCGCGAGCACCCGGCCGCCCCAGACCTCGACCGCGCTGCGGAACGTCACGTCCGCCGCGGGCTTGCAGGAGTTCTCCGGCGGACCGTCGTCCAGCGTGACGACCACGGAGGCGCCGCGCCGGCGGGCCACCATGTGGGCGCCGCCCGACGCGACGTAGACCCTGCCTGCGACGACCGGCACCTCGGCCGATACCTCGACCACCTCGAGCGCGCTGCGCGCGTCGAGGCGCTCGGCGAGAAGCTTCGTGAAGAGCGGCGGCATGTGCTGGACGACGAGCACCGGGACCGGCAGGCTCGCGGGGAGCCTAGGGATGACCTCGGTGAGCGCGTGAGGACCGCCGGTCGAGGACCCGATGACGAGGACCTCGGGTCGCGTACGGTCGACGCGCGCGCGCAAGGTCGGGGCCGGCGCAGGCACGCGAGCGGGAGGCGCCTTCGCTGGTGCAGGTCGCGCCGCCGCGAGGCGCGCGCGGTGCAGGTTGCCCCAGGAGCGGACGACCGGCGCGAGCTCCGACCGCACCACGCGACCCGCTGCGTCGCGGTCGGCGACGTGTGACGGCTTCAGCACGTAGTCGGTGGCCCCGAGCGAGAGCGCGTCGAGCGTCGCGGCGGCGCCGCGCTGGGTGAGCGTGCTGTACATGACGACCGGCACGTCCGGCCAGCGCGGGCGGAGCTCGGCGAGGGTCGCGAGCCCGTCCAGCACAGGCATCTCCACGTCGAGCACGACGACGTCGGGGAGCTCACGCTCGAGGCGCTCGATCGCCTGACGACCGTTGGACGCGGTGGCTGCGACGACGATGTCGGGCTCCTCCTGGAGCGCCTCGCTCACGAAGCGACGGATCACCGCCGAGTCGTCGACGAGCAGGACCCGGACCGGGGGCGCCGTCACGAGGCGCGCCGTGTCGCCGAGTGGGCTGCTCCGGCGCCGTTCTCGCCACTGATCCTCGTGACCGACTCGGTGTCGAGCACGAGCAGGAGCGCGCCGTCGAGCTTGTACGTGCCCGAGAACATCGTGCGGATCTGCCCGGAAGCGGTCGACGGAACTCCCTCGTGGGTGTCCGCCGCGGGCTCGACCACCTCGCCCGCTTCGTCGACGAGCAGGCTGATCGCCTCGTCGTTCAGGCGGAGCACGACGTTCATCGAGCTCGCACCGTCGGAGCGTCCGGGCAGGCCGAGCCACTGGCGGACGTCGATCGCCGTGACGATCTGGCCGCGCAGGTTGATGAGCCCGCGCACCTCCTTCGGCGCGAGCGGCACGTGGGTCATCGGCTGGTGGCGGATGACCTCCTGGACGCGCCAGACCTCGATGCCGATGAGGAGATGGTCGACCTTGAACGTGCAGTACTGCGCCGTGGCGTCGCCGCCGGCCGCGTGGTTCTGTTCAGGCGACACGTTCGGGCTCCTTGCCGGCTAGTGCGAACGCCGCGTCGACGTCGAGGACGTCGGTGACGTGGCCGTGGACGACGGTCGAGCCGAGGATGCCCGGACCCGCACCGACGGGGCGTACCTCGAACACCCCTTCGACGATGTCGAGGATCTCGCTAGCGACGAGCCCGAGGTGTCGCTCCCCGTCGGAGTAGACGACGACCGGGATGCTCGCGGGCACGCCGTCGGCCTCGACCGGCGCGTCTTCGCACGCGGTGTCGAGGATCTCGGACAGCGCGACGAGCGGGAGCAGGTCGCCCCGGTACTGCAGGACCCGGCCGTTGCCGGCCTGCTCGACGCTGGAGGCCGGTGCTTCCTCGAGACGGGCGACGGCCTTCAGCGGGACGGCGACCCGACGGTCTCGTCCGACACGGAGCAGCACGAACGTGCTGCGCTCGAGCGACCGGTCCTCGTCGTCGGCGAGATCGGACGAGAGCGCCAGCCCCGCGGTGACCTCTTCGACCCGGGCGGCCGCCGCGAGACCGATCACGTCGAGGATGAGCGCGACGCCGCCGTCACCGAGGATCGTCGCGCCGGCGAAGAGCGGGACCTGCTTGACGTGGCGTCCGAGGGGCTTCACCACGATCTCCTCGGTGCCGAAGACCTCGTCGACCGCGACGCCCAGGAGCAGGCCGTCTGCCTGGAGCACGACGATGCTCACGGCCTCGGGCTGCTCGTCCGCGGCGAGCGGCGCGAAGCCGAGCGTCTCGTCGAGGCGCACGAGCGGCAGGAGCTTGCCCCGGAGCCGGTACACGAGCGCGCCACCGATGCGCTCGATGTCGGAGCTCGCGCCGTCGCTGCGCAGCTGCACCATCTCGAGCAAGTTGGCTTGCGGGATCGCGTAGCGCTGTTCCCTGCAGCCGACGAGCAGGGCGGGAATGATCGCGAGCGTCAGCGGGATCTTGATCCGGAACGTCGTCCCGGTGCCTGGAGTGCTCGAGAGGTCGACGGTGCCGCCGATCCGCTCGACGTTCGTCCGCACGACGTCCATGCCGACGCCGCGGCCCGACACGTTCGTCACGCTCTGCGCGGTCGAGAAGCCGGCTCGGAAGATGAGGTCGACGACCTCGCGCTCGCTCATCGAGTCGAGCTCGCCCTTGCTCACGAGGCCGCGCTCGAGCGCCTTCGCGGCGATCTTGGCGGGGTCGATGCCCGCACCGTCGTCCGCGACCTCGAGCACGACTTGGCCACCCTCGTGTGACGCGCGCAACGCGAGGGTCCCGGTCGCCGGCTTGCCCGCCGCGATGCGCGCGTCGGGCTGCTCGATCGCGTGGTCGATTGCGTTCCGCACGAGGTGGGTGAGCGGGTCCTTCACGGCCTCGAGGAGCGACCGGTCGAGCTCGGTCTCGCCACCTTCCATCTCGAGGGAGACCAGCTTGTCGAACTGCGCGGCGAGATCGCGGATGACCCGGGGGAGCTTGGACCAGAGCTGCTCGACCGGCTGCATCCGCGTCTTCATCACCCCTTCCTGCAGCTCGCTCACGATCATCGACAGGCGCTGGACCGTCTGGTGGAGCGCCAGGTTGTCGATCATCTCGACGTGCGCGCTCACCTGGTTGCGCGCAAGTACCAGCTCGCCGACCTGGCTCATCATCGAGTCGAGAAGGTCGACGTCCACGCGGACGCTCCGCTCGCCCGCGCTCCGGTGGGGCTCGGCGTGCGCAGCCCCGGCCACCACGGGCTCGGCGTGCGCAGCCTCGGCTACCACGGGCTCGGCGTCTTGCTGGAGCACGTTGATCCGTGCGATCAGGCCCGAAAGGTCGCGGTCGTCCTCGGCGCCCGTCGCCTCGATGGCGGACAGCAGCGCACGGATCGCGTCCACGACCTCGAGCAGGACGTCGGTCCGCTCCTTGGTGAGCCCGAGTCGGCCGTCGCGAAGATCGCTCAGCAGGTTCTCCGCGGCATGGGAGAGGCCCTCGAGGAGACCGAAGCCGAGGAACCCGGTCGTGCCCTTCACGGTGTGGATCGTCCGGAAGACACTGCCGAGCAGCTCGCGCGAGGTCGGGTCGCTCTCGAGCGCGACGAGGTCCTGGTCGAGCTGGTCGAGGTTCTCGTTGGTCTCGACTAGGAACTCCTGGACGATCTCGTTCATCGCGTCGTCGTTCATCGCCTCGTCCCTGCCCTCCTGGTGCCGGCGGCCGGGCTCATGCCGGCACCAGCCCGTGCGTGCGCGCGTACGCGCGCAGTCGCTTGATCGCCGCGCTCCGGATCTGGCAGACGCGGCTCTCGCTCACGCCGAGCCGCGCGCCGATCTCCGCGAGCGTGAGTCCCTCGCAGAAGCTCAGCGCGGTGACCGTGCGCTCGCGCTCGTCGAGGCTCGCGAGCCCGGCGCGTAGCGCGGTCGCGGTCTCGTTCGCGACCCAGCGGGCGAGCGGCTCGGGTGCGGGGTCGCTCGGCTCGGTCTCGGCCCCGCGCGACTCTGTCGGCCACGACCGGTCGAGGGAGGCGACCTGTGCGTCGCTGATCTGGTGCTTCGAACTGCGAAGCGCGTCGATCGCGACGCCGAGCGCGCGGGCCTCCTCCGCCTCGGTCGGCTCGCGGCCGTGTTCGGCGCACAGGCGCGCGAAGTTGGACTGGATCTCTCGCTCCTTGCGCCGGACGCTGCGCGGCGCCCAGTCGACACGCCGGATCCCGTCGTAGATGGCCCCACGGATCCGGTGCGCGGCGAAGGTCGCGAACTGCGCGCCGCGCGAGGTGTCGAAGCGGTCGACGGCGTCGAGGAGCCCCTCCGCGCCATAGCCCTCGAGATCCTCGACCTCGACGCGGTTCGACAGCGACGAGGCGACCCGACGCGTGATGTGCTTGACGAGCGGGTAGTAGGCGGTCACGAGTGAGTCGCGCACCGCCGCGTCGCGCGTCGCGTGGAACACGCGCCACATCGCGGCGAGCTCCTCGGCGCGTTCCGATGGACCGCTCGCCGGCTCGCCGCCGCCTCCGGGCGCGTCCTGCGCGTCCTGCGTGGCCGAGCGACGGACCTCGGTCATCGACACGGGATTCCGGGCGCGTGAGGCGTGCAGGAGCCGGCGTGCGCGACTGCCGTCCGGCGACGTCGATCGGCGTGCCGCCACCGTCGTGGGTCGTGCGATCCTTCGGTCGACATCGCGCTGTCGTCACCTTCCGCTGCAGGCCGTGGCTGCCCGGGGGCCGCCCGCTCGTCGCGCGGACCGCCCGGTACCCAGGGTTACGGCGCGGTCCCGCCCGGCCTTGATAGGCAGTTGCGCGCGCGGGACGCCTCGCGCGCGGTCGGCGGCACGACCGTCCTGCAGGCGACCTCGGCGGGCACCGCGGGGAGCGGCGCGCGGCCGGTGAAGGTCTCGCGCGCGTGGCCGCGGAGCTCGAGGGCCACGTCGGAAGGTCTCGCACGCGGGGCGGCGCGCCGCCCGAAGCTCCGAGAAGCTCAACAGATCCGCGGGACCGGTCGATAGGAGTAGGGGCGACCGTCCGTCCACGCGGCGAGGCCGCGTCGGCGGCGTGCGCCGGCGACAGATCCGTTCGCAGGTGAGGCTAACCGCCGCACCGAGAAAGGAAGATCACCAGTGCGAGTCCTCGTGGTGGACGACAGCCGTGCGATGCGGATGATCGTGTCGAGAGAGCTGAAGAACATCGACGCGGTCTCCGGCGTCCTCGAGGCCGAAAGCGCCGAGGCGGCGATCGAGATCCTCCCGAACGAGCCGGTCGACCTCATACTGTGCGACTGGAACATGGGGGGCATGACCGGGCTCGAGTTCCTCCAGGCGCTCCGTGCCGCGCAGTGGTCGGTTCCCTTCGGCTTCGTGACGTCGGAGTCGAGCGAGGAGATCCACGAGAGCGCGTTCGCGGCCGGAGCGGCCTTCCTCGTCGCGAAGCCCTTCACCGGCGCCGACCTGTGCGCGAAGATCGACGCCTTTCTCGCCGGCGAGTCCGGATCTGCGGCGGGGGGCGTCGCGTCGGAGCTCGACCGCCCGGCGGCGGTCGCCGGCCTGCTCGAAGGGCTCCTCCGCCGCCCGGTCACGGTCGCCGCGGTGGGCGAGGGCCCGGCGCGCCAGGTCGCGCGCTGGACCGCGGACTACGTGGACGCCACGGGCACGGACGCCGCGATGTGCGTCGTCGAGACCCCGATCGCCTCCGCGCTCAGCGCCGCGCTCACGCTCATGTCGCCGGCCGTCGCGGCCGAGTGGGCGGACTCGGGAACGCTCCCGGACATCTTGTCCGAGAGCTTCCACGAGGTGACGAACGTGCTCGCGAAGGTCGTCCGGAACGACGGCGCGCGCTGCGTGCTCAGCACGGTCGCCGGCTACGCGCCGGGCGAGAAGCTGCCGGAGAGCGACCGGATCGCCGCGGCCGTCTCACGCGAGCACTTCAAGGTGACGCTCGAGGGCTACGGAAGCGGGCTGCTCTCGCTCGTGACCCTGTGAGCCGTACGCGCGCGGTGGGTGCGACGGACGCGATGCTCGGGCCTGGTTCGGCCCACGATTCGATGAAGGGCGTGTGACGTCATGACGACACGGGACGACCAGACCGGGCTCATGAACTTCGGGGCGTTCGCCTTCGTCGTCGACCACGTCGTGAAGCGCGCGAGCCGTTCGGGCGAGTGTGCGACCGTGCTGTCGATCCGCATCGAGGAGCACGGCGCCGAGCGCCGCGGCTCCGGCGCGCCGGATCCCGCGGCCGTGTACCAGGTCGCGAGGATGCTCCGCACCGAGCTCCGGGGCGAGGACGTCGTCGCCCGGGTCGGGGACCGGGAGTTCGGGGTCGCGCTGCCCGACACGGACGCGGATCAGGCCGAGGTCGTCGTCGGCTGGATCGGCGACAAGCTCGCGGGCCAGGCTGCCGCGAAGGGCGGTGGGACCGCCCGCGCGTATGTGGTCGGCCGGGCGACGTTCGAGCCGACGCACGGCCCGGTTCCCGCAGAGGCACTTCTCGAGGCGGCCCGCTCCTCGGTCGAGGGCCCGTCGCACGTCGCGGGGCGTGAAGGGCGCCAGGCGCGCGAGGGGGGCGGGGCCGGCGAGCCGTCGTGGGGCGAGGGCGCGAGCCGGCGTTCGACCTCCCGTCGGCATCTCCACCCGCTTCGCACCCGCGACGCCTGAGCCGCGCCCGACAAGGCCCGCCCTCCTCCTTCTCATCGCGGGCTCAAGCCGGGAGGGCGATCGGCCGATAGCTGTCGTATGGCATCACAGCGCGCGCGCGTCCTCCGGCCAGGGATCCGGCGATGATCACCCTCCACAATCTGCAAGGAAGCGCGATCGCGATCAACGGTGCGCTCGTCGAGCGCGTCGACGGCGGTCCCGAGACGCACGTGATGCTCGTCAACGGCACGAGCTACATCGTCAAGGAATCCATCGACGAGGTCGTGCAGCTCCACCGTGAGGACCGAGCCATCGTCCAGGCGATGGCCGTTCACGTTCCTGTCGCGGAGCACCGAATTGTGAGCCCTGAGACGACCTCGAAGGACACCGGGCTCAGGCTCATCGTTCGTGACGAGCACGAGCACGAGGAGCCGGCGCCGTGAAGGACACCTGGACCTCCATGGCGATCGGCGGCGCGCTCGCGTGCGTGCTCGTCGCGATGGTCCTCGACGGCAGCAGTCCCGCGGTGCTCGTCAAGCCCGCGCCCCTGTTGCTCGTGTTCGGAGGCACGTTCTTCGCCGCGACCGCGGGCTACATGAAGTCCGACCTGAAGGGCATCAAGCCGAAGCTGCTGCGCGCGACGAAGGGCGATGCGTACGACATGGAGGTCGCGATCCAGGAGATGTCCCGGCTCGCCGGTATCGCGAAGAGCTCCGGGATCATCGCCCTCGACAAGGAGACGCACACGATCGAGGACCCGTTCCTGCGCCGCGGCATCGAGCTCGCGGTCGACGGGACGAACTCCGAGGAGATCCTCGACGTCCTCGAGAACGACATCGCGGCGACCGAGGCCCGCCACCGCATGGGTGCGAAGGTCTTCGCCGACATGGGCGGCTTCGCCCCGACGCTCGGAATCATCGGCACGGTCATGGGCCTCGTCCACGTTCTCGGGAACCTGAGCGACCCGCAGTCGCTCGGCCCGGCCATCGGGTCCGCGTTCACCGCGACGCTCTGGGGCGTCCTCACCGCGAACCTCGTGTGGCTGCCGATCTCGAACAAGCTGAAGCGCTCGAGCGACCTCGAGGTGCAGATCAAGCGCATGGAGATCGAGGGCCTGCTCGCCATCCAGAACGGCGCGAGCTCCCGTTTCGTCCGCACGCGCATGGAGTCGTTCCTCGCGCCCGAGGCGCGCCACCGGCCCGACGACAAGGGCGCGGCCGCGTGAGCACGACCGCCCGACGGCACCACCGCGGCGGCCACGCCGAGGAGCACGAGAACTCCGAGCGCTGGCTCCTCACCTACGCGGACATGATCACGCTCCTGCTCGCGCTGTTCGTGGTGCTGTTCGCGATGAGCTCGATCAACGTGAAGAAGTTCCTCGAGTTCAAGCTCGGGTTGACACAGACCTTCAACCCGACGGCCGTGAACCTCCCGGGTGGCAACGGTCTGCTGTCCGCTCCGACGATCGCGGGTCCGAGCGGGTCGAGCACGTCGCCGAACCAGGGGACGTCGAGCGCGGCAGCGTCCAACCAGCGACAGCTCCGAGCCATCGCAGACCAGGTTGAGCAGCTCCTCGCCGCGCGTCACCTCCAGAAGGACGCGAACGTGAACCTCGGCACCTCGTCGGTCGTCGTGCAGATCCTCGCGGACCGCGTGTTCTTCCAGACGGACTCGGCCTCCCTCGGCTCGGTCGGCGCCGCGATCGTCGACACGATCGCGCAGGTCGTGCGCCCGAAGCCGAACGTCATCGAGGTCCAGGGATACACGGACAACCAGCCGATCACGGGCGGTCCCTTCGCTTCGAACTGGGAGCTGTCAGCGGCGCGCGCCGCGAACGTGACGAACCGGCTGAACGTCGTCGATGGCATCCCCGCGACGCGCCTGTCCGCGAGCGGCTACAGCGACACTCACCCGGCCGCGCCGAATACGAGCCCGGCGAATCAGGCGAGGAACCGTCGGATCGACGTCGTGATCCTCGGAGTGAAGCAGCCGTGATCACGCGTCGTTTGACCGAGGAGGAGTGATGGCAGACACCGGAACCGCGCCGAGCACGCCGGCAGCGCAGGCGGCCGCGAGCCGGCTCGCGGGGATGCGGCCACCCGCCGCGGTCGCCGCAGCGGCGCCCGAACCGGAGCCGTCGGGCCGAAAGGCGAAGAAGGCCAAGGGCAAGGAGGCCGACGCGGGGGGCAAGAAGAAGAAGCCGATCAAGCCGATCCTGCTCGTCGTCGTGCTCCTGCTCGTCGGCTACGTGGTGAAGGGCAAGGTGGTCAAGCCGCACTACGGGCCCAAGGACCCGGTGCCACCGGGCGCGATCTTCGATCTGCCGACGTCGGTCACGACGAACCTGCCCGACGGCCACCTCGCGCAGATCGCTATGAGCCTCCAGCTCACGAAGGTCGGCAGCGCAAAGGTGGTGACGAAGGACACCTCCGAGATCATGAACACCGCCGTGCAGATCGTCGGCTCGCAGACGTACTCCGGCTTGCTCTCGGTGCACGGACGCGTCGTCGTGAAACAGGAGATCCTGAAGGCCATCCAGCAGGAGCTCGGCACGACCGACGGCGCCCAACAGGTTTCGGCTGTCTACTTCACGAGCTTCGTCGTCCAGTGAGCGACGCGGCTGAGGCTCGGGCGATCCCGGTACTTGCTCAAGTCCAGGCCCCCGGATGCCGATGATTGAGGATGTGGATCTCGTGCGCGACACACCGCTCGAAGCCCTCGCGACCGCGATCGCCGCGCAGACCGACGCGCTCGGGCGCCTGCGCTTCAAGTTCGAGGTGCAGCAGATGATGCTGTCCGGCGGATGCACCACGTGGGTCGCGGAGACCACCGAGGAGCTCGAGGCGGCGATCGACGCGGTTCACGAGTGCGACTCCCGGTTCCGGTCGGCGCTCTCGGTCGCGGCGGGCGCGTGTGGGCTCTCTCCCGAGTCGACGCTCCGCGAGGTCGGTGCGGCCGTCGAGGAGCCGTGGAACTACATCTTCCAGCAGGGACGGGACGAGCTGAAGCGCTCCGTCGAGCGCGTGAGCGCGCTGTGCGGCGAGAACCGAAAGCTGCTCGCCCGTGGCTACCTCGCGACCTCGGCCGCGCTGTCGCTGCTCGGCGTCGCGACGACGACCGCGTACGACGCGAGCGGCGCACCGGTCGCGTCCCAGAGCTCCGCGAACATCTTGAACACGAAGGCCTGACGACTTGGACGCCGCCCTCTCGATCGCGGCCTCGGGGCTGAACGCCGAGCGCACGGCGATCGACGTCACGTCGGAGAACATCGCGAACTCGCAGACGGCCGGCTACGTCGCGCAGTCGGTCCAGCTCGCCGCCCTGCCTGGCGGGGACACGCTCGGCGTCGGCGACGGAGTCCAGGTCACGTCTGTCGCGCAGGCCAACAACGCGCTCCTCAGCGCGAACAACAACCAGGCGCAGGGCTCGCTGTCGAACCTGAGCGCGCTCCAGCAGGTGCTCACCGGGATCCAGAACGTATTCCCGCTCGGTCAGTCGGCGTCGACGTCGGCTACGACCGCGAGCACGAATTCGAGCCTCGCCGGGCAGCTCTCCAACTTCTGGTCCGCGTGGGACTCGGTCGCGCAGAACCCCTCGACGCCCGCGCCGCGCACGGAGATCGTGAACATGGCCCACGGCCTCGTGACCACGCTCCAGGAAGCCTCGACCCAGCTGGACCAGCTCGCGTCGAACACGGCGTCCGAGGTGGGGACCCAGGTCACACAGGTGAACTCGCTCCTCGGTCAGGCGGCGTCGCTCAACCAGTCCATCGTGAAGACGACCGGTGGCGGGCAGAGCCCGAACCAGCTCTCGGACCAGCTGAACAACGTCGTCGGCCAGCTCGCCTCGCTCGCCGGCGTCAACGTCCAGATACAACAGAACGGCACCGCGCAGATCTCGATCGGCGGCGTGGCGGTCGTCCAGGGCAACCAGTACTCGACCCTTTCCACGCAGTCGAGCGGTGGGCAGACGTCGATCGTCGCGAGCCCCGGCGGTGTCCAGGTGCCCGTGAGCAGCGGCTCGCTGGCCGGCCTTCTCGCCGGCGTCAACCAGTACGTGCCGCAGTACAAGTCGGAGCTCGACGGCGTCGCGTCGAGCCTCGCGTCGACCGTGAACGGCCATCTCGCGCAGGGCTGGACCGCGGGGAGCGCGGGGCCGCCGGCAGTCGCGCCCGCACCGGGAGGTCCGCTCTTCACGGCCGCCGGCGGCGGTGCGGTGACCGCGGCCGACATCCAGGTCAGCTCCGCGATCGCCGCGGACCCGACGCTCATCGCCGCCGCGGGCCCGAACGCGGGGAACACGGGCCCGATCGGCTCGAACGACGGCTCGAACGCGCAGGCGCTCGCCGAGCTCGGGACCTCGCCGACCGGACCGGACATCTCCTACCAGAACCTCGTCGAGGGGATAGGGTCGAGCACCCAGTACGCGAACACCCAGGTGAGCTCCCAGACCTCCGTCGCGAACCAGGCGCAGCAGGCGCTGCAGTCCGTATCCGGCGTGAACCAGGACACCCAGCTCACCGCGCTCATGCAGTACCAGGCGAACTACCAGGCCTCCGCGAAGCTGGTCTCGGTCATCGACGCGACGATGCAGTCGCTCCTCGCGGCCGTCTAGGAGGGAGCGGACCATGACGTCGATCACCGCGACCACCCCGATCGTCGTGACGCCGAACGTGCTCACGAGCACGATGGTCGGCACGCTCACCGCGGATCAGGCGAGCCTCGCCTCGATCGAGCAGCAGGTCTCGACCGGGAACCAGCTGAACGTCGCGTCGGACAACCCTGCCGCGGCGGCGAACATCCTCCAGCTGCAGGGCAGCCTCACCCGCGCGAACCAGTACGCGGCGAACGCGCAGGACGGTGTCGGGTGGCTCAGCCTCGGCAACTCGACCGTGAACTCCGTGCTCTCGGTGCTCCAGTCCGTGAAGAGCACGGTCGAGAGCGTCAGCGGTGCGACGCTCACGAGCGACCCCGCGACGATCTCGAGCATCGCGCAGCAGGTGAAGAGCGCGCTCGACCAGCTGACCAACCTCTCGAACACCCAGTACGAAGGCGGCCAGCCGATCTTCGCGGGGACGGGCAGCGCGACGGCGGCGTACGACGCCAACGGCAACTACCTCGGCAACTCGGTCGCGCCGACGAGGACCGTCGCACCGGGCACGCAGGTCGCGATCGCGGTGACCGGTCCGCAGGTCTTCGGTAGCGGGACGACGGGCCTGCTCGGCACCGGCGCCGGGGGCTCGGCGGTCGGCGTGCTCCAGCAGATCGTGAACGACTTGAACACGGGGACCTCCGCCTCGATCGCGAGCGTGGAGGGCACGGACCTCACGAACCTCGGCAACGCGCTGAACACGGCGGAGACCGCGGCGGGCGTGCTCGGGGCCAACGAGCAGTCCGTCCAGGGGTTCGCGACCCAGGCGACCGGATCGGTCTCCTCGCTCCAGCAGGAGCTGGGCAACGTGCAGGACACGAACATGGCCCAGGCGCTCACGAGCCTCCAGCTCCAGCAGGCCGCCTACCAGTCGGCCCTCTACGCGACGTCCCAGCTGTCGACGGACTCGCTCGTCAAGTACCTCTGATCACCAGCGGAACCGAGAAGGCGCGAACATGACCGACACCTTGACCGTCTCCGACGTGCGAAGCGCAGCGGCTGGCGAGCGCGCGCTCGTGTTCGACCGAGCGCTCATCGGCTTCCCCGAGTCGCGCGCGTACCGGCTTCGCAGCCTCGGCGAGGCCTACGCGCCGTTCGCCGCGCTCACTTCCGCGGACGAGGACGGTCCGAGCTTCATCGTGGTCCCGCCGGGGCTGCTGTTCCAGGACTACGTGATCGAGATCCCCGAGGCCGACGTCGCCGCGCTCGACCTGCGCGCGGCCGAGGACGTCGAGATCCTCGCGCTCGTCACGAGGCGGGCGGGCGCGGCGCCGACCGCGAACCTCATGGGGCCGATCGTCGTGAACACCCGCACGGGGCATGCCGCGCAGGTCGTGCTCGCCGACGGCGGCTACGGCGTCGCAGTACCGCTCGACTCGGGATCGGCACGGGGCGGGGCCCCGGCCGCCGCTCCGGACCCGGACGCGACACCGACACCGGCCGAGCGCTAGCGGGCCTCGCGCTCCTGGCGCGCCGCCGGCAGCGGCGCGCCGGCCAGGGACTCGAGGTCGGACGAGGACCACGCGGCCGCCTGCTGGTTGGCGCTGCGCATCGCGAGCCAGACCTCCTCGCGGTACACGCGCACGTCGTCCGGCGCCGCGATGCCGATCTTCACCTCGGACCCCGAAACCGAGAAGACCGACACGCCGATCGCGCTCCGCATCTCGGCGATGCGCGCGCTCAGCACGACGCGCCCCTGGTCGATCGAGGAGACCTCGAGCTCGATCCCGTCGAACGCGATGTGCTCGCCGAGGGCGGGGTTCAACAGGAGCACCGCGTCGTCTCCCTCGGCCGGGTCGCCCGTGCGCACGGTCGTCGTTCCGTCGGCGCGGTGGATCTCCACCGGGTGACGCACCCCCACGCACGCGCGCTCCGCGGTGACCGAGAGCGGTGCGACGACGACCGGGACCGGGACCGAGGGAGCCGCGAACGAGAGCCACGCGTGGTGGTCCACGACGTCGACGAGCGTGACGACGAGCCCGCCGTCGAACACGATCGCCTCCTGGGCACGCCTGCGCAGGACCAGCACGCCCCGTCCCTCCCCGCTTCGTCGGTGGCAGTCGGCGCGCATCCTACCGGAGCGCGGGGCGCGGGCCGCGGCTCACGAGCGTCGGAGCGCACGCGACACCACCGATCGGAGCTCAGGCGGTGGGCGGTGCTTCGTCCGATCCGCCGCCTCCGGACCAGAACGCCTGGCGTGCAGCGATCGACTCGGTGACCCGGCGCTCGATCTCCTTCTGGCGAGCCTCGCGCGCGTAGGTGTCGACCGTGCGCTCGACGATCGCCCCGACCGCCCAGCACACGAGCAGCCCGAGGCTCAGGCGGACGAGCGCGGTCGCGACGGTGATGCCGCCGTTGAACGCCTCGGCGATCGAGGGCAGCGACACGACGATGGCCGCGACCACGATGATCTCGATGCGCTTCACCCCGGGCACGGCGCTCAGCGCTCCCCCGGCACGTCGGGTACGTGCCGCGTCGCGAGCAGCTCGCTCCACCGGCGAGCGGTCGCGGGGGCATCGTCGATTCGTGCGACGGGCACGCCCGCGCGCACGATCGCGGCAGGGGTGACAGTCGCATCGAGGTCGTCGACGACGAGCGCGTCGAGCCCGCCGGCGCTCGCGGCGAAGCACGCGACGTCCTCGGGCTTCGCGGCCGCGCTCACGACTGCCCACGTCGCCGTGGGGCGCAGGGCGTGCAGGACGGTCCGGCACCACCGGGCCGACGTGCGGTCCGTGCCGCTGCCCACCGCGACGACCGCGACCCCGTCACGTCGCCATCCGGGCGAGAGCGCGGCCGCTGTGCGTGCGTCGGTGGCGATCAGGTGGGTCGGGACCGCGAAGCCGGGGCGGTCCGCAGTCACGACCGCGATCTCGGCGTTGTCGAGACCGAGGTCGTCGAGGATCGTGCTCGCGATCTCGAGCGCGCGCCCGAGCTCCCCGACGACGGCGATGAGCGCGCCGGCCACGTCGGGCAGCGGGCGGGCGGCAGGCAGGAGTTCGCAGGCCGCGTCGATCGCGGCGAGCGGCGCGAGCCGGCCGGGAACCCGGTCGACGAGCTCGCGTGGGAACCCGAGCCCGTCGAGCGTCTCGCACGCAAGGGCGGACGCACCCGCGGCGTCCGGTGCGGAGTGGTCGCGCTCGCCGGCCGGCGCCGGTCCTCGCTCGCCCGCGGCGAGGCGTCGGAGCTCGCCGAGCGGGTCGTCGAAGCGCTCGGCGGCGGGCCGCTCGCGCCGCGCGGCGTCCTCTCGGGCCGCGCCAGGCGCCTCGTGATCCGGGGCCTCGCGCTCGACGACCTCGGTCGCGAGCGCGCCCGCGGTCGCTAAGCCCCCGATCCCCGACGCGGCGAACGTCGCCGGATCGTCGCCGAGCGCGCTCGCGACGCCGTCGAGCACCTCGTCGAACGAGCGCCGGGGTGGGCCGTCGACCTCGAACACGTCCTCCGTCGACTCGACGAGGCGCTCGAGGGCGCTCGCGGTGGTCACCGGCGCCTGGGTCGTGGAGCGTTTCGTGCCGCGAGGCGCGGGCGGCTCGGGCACGGCCGGCAGGACCTCGATGCGGTAGTGGAGCTTCTGGAAGAAGCCGAAGAGCCCGCCTTTGCGGACGCACGCGGGCTCGCTGATCCGCACGCCCGTGCCGTGAACGCTCCAGGCGTCGATCAGGAGCTTCTCGGGATCGGGGCCCTCAAATACCAGCGGTAGCGCTGACACCAGTCACCACTCCTATCCGTTCCAGCTGGACCTGCCGGCCGATCTCGCTCACCGACATGACGGCGAGCCGCGGGATCGCGGCCGCGAAGAGGTGGGCGAGCGCCGGGCGCAGCGCCGAGCCCACGACGAGCACGGGCTCACGTCCGGCACGGCTGCCTGCGTCGTAGAGGGAGCGCACCTCGCCGACGAGCTGCTCGGTGACCTGGGGCTCGATGCCGAGCACGGTGCCCTGGTCGGTCGCTCGGATGCTGTAGAGGAGGACCTGCTCGAACGCGGCGTCGACCGTCATCGCGGCGAGCTTGCCGTTGCGAGAGTGCGACGCGGTGATGAGCGGTCCGAGCGCGGTGCGCGCGGCCTCGACGAGCGACTCGTGGCTCTTGTTCGGCTGCCGGGAGCGGGCGGTCACCGCCTCGACGATCCGGACGAAGTCGACGATCGGGACGCCCTCGTCCACGAGCGACGCGAGGACGCGGTGGAGCTCGACGAGGGAGACCTGGGCGAGCTTCAGCTCTTCGACGGCCGCCGGGTCCGTGGCCTTCGCGGCGTCGAGGAGGATCTGGACCTGCTGGACCGAGAGGAGGTCCGCGGCGTGCCGCGTCACGACCTCCGCGAGGTGGGTGATGATCGCGGACGACGGGTCGATCGGCGTGATTCCTGCGACCGCGATCGCCTGCTCGCGGGTCTCCGCGGGTATCCACTTCGCCGGGAGGCCGAACGCGGGCTCGGTCGTCGAGATCCCGCTCAAAAGGTCGATTCCCGGGCCGATCGCGAGCATCCGAGCCGGGTGGGCCTCGCCGCGAGCGACCTCGACGCCGTTCACACGGATCGCGTAGCTGTTCGGCGGCAGGTTGATGTTGTCGTGCGTCCGCACGGTCGGGATCGCGAAGCCGCGCTCGAGCGCGACCTTGCGTCGCAGGCCGCGCACGCGCTCGAGGAGGTCGCCGCCGTGCGCGGCGTCCGCGAGCGGTGTGACGTTCGCCGCGAGCTCGAGCTCGAGGCGCTCCGCGCGCATCTCGCTCGCGAGCGCTTGCGGTGTGTCGAGCACGGGCGGTGTGACCGAGTCGAGCTCTGCGCGTGCCGCGTCGCTCGCGCGTGTCTCGGCCGCGCGGCGCGTGCGCGTGGAGAGCAGGACGAGAAGACCACCGATGACGAAGAAGGGAAGGTGCGGAAGGCCGGGCACGACTGCGAGGAGCATCATCGCGGCGCCCGCGATCTGCAGCGCGCGTGGCTGCGCGCGGAACTGGTCGACGATGTCGTTGCCGAAGTCCGAGTCGTCTCCGGTGCTCCCGCGGGTCACGATGAGCCCGGTGGAGATCGAGAGCAGGAGCGCCGGGATCTGCGAGACGAGCCCGTCGCCGATCGAGAGGATCGAGTAGGTGTGGATCGCCTGGGACATCGACAGGTGGTGGCCGATGACGCCGATGAGGAACCCGCCGAACAAGTTGATCACCGTGATGATCAGCGCGGCGATCGCGTCGCCGCGGACGAACTTGCTCGCGCCGTCCATGTTCCCGTAGAACTCGGACGTCTCGTCGATCTCCTTGCGCCGTCGCCGCGCCTCGGCCTCGTCGATGAGCCCCGAGTTCAGCTCGCCGTCGATCGCGAGCATCTTCGGTCCCATCGCGTCGAGCGAGAAGCGCGCGGACACCTCTGACACGCGACCCGCGCCGCTCGTCACGACGACGAACTGGATGATGATGAGGATCAGGAAGACGACGATCCCGACGACGATCTGGCCGCCGATCACGAAGCTGCCGAAGCTCTGCACGACCGCCCCCGCGTAGCCGTGGAGCAGGACGAGCCGGGTGACGCTCACGTTGATCGCAAGCCGGAACATCGTCGCGATGAGGAGCAGCGACGGGAAGCCGGAGAAGTCGCGCGCCTTGTCGACGTGCATCGTCATGAGCAGCACGATGAGCGCGGCGGAGATGTTCACGGTGATGAGCAGGTCGAGCAGGAACGAGGGCAGCGGCACCACGAGCATCACGATGATGACGATGACCGCCGCGGGGACGCCGAAGAGGCCGATCTTCTGACCGGTCTTCATGGGCGGGTCCCGAGGGTTCGCGCGAGCGAGCGCGCCACGGACCGACTCGTGCTGTGCACGGCGGGGCTAACGGCGGGGGGGACGGCCGAGTTGAGCGGTGTCGGGACCCGCCCGGCAGGTCCCGAGCTAGCGTCGGCAGAACGCCATGACGCGGTCGACCATGTAGTCGAGCTGCCGCTCCGACATCCCCGGGTAGAGGCCGATCCACAGCGAACGCTCCATGAGCCGGTCGGTCGCCGCGAGGTCGCCCACGACCCGGTAGCCCTCGCCCGTCGCGCGCATCTCGTCGAAGCACGGGTGCCTGAGGAGGTTGCCGGCGAAGAGCGCACGCGTCTGCACGCGCTCGGACTCGAGCCAGCGCGCGAGGTCCTGGCGCTCGAAGGGCGCGCCGTCGCGAACCTGAAGGAGGAAGCCGAACCAGCTCGGGTCCGCGCGCTCGGTTGCCACCGGGAGGTCGAGCACGTCGGCGACCGGCTCGAGCGCGTCGCGCAGGTAGACGAAGTTCGCGCGGCGGGCCGCGCCGAACGCCTCGAGCTTGTCGAGCTGCGCGACCCCGATGGACGCCTGGAGGTCGGTCATCTTCAGGTTGTAGCCGAAGTGCGAATACGTGTACTTGTGGTCGTAGCCGCAGGGGAGCGTGCCGAACTGCTGGTCGAAGCGCTTCCCGCACGTGTTGTCCCGTCCGGAGCGGCAGTAGCAGTCGCGGCCCCAGTCGCGGAGCGACGCGACGATGGTGTCGAGCTCGTCGTCCGAGGTGAACACGGCTCCGCCCTCGCCCGTCGTCATGTGGTGCGCGGGGTAGAAGCTGCTCGTCGCGACGTGGCCGAACGTGCCCGTCGGGCGGGTGGAGCGCTCGAGGAGGGAGGTGTATCGCGAGCCGAGCGCGTCGCAGTTGTCCTCGAGGAGCCAGAGGTCGTGGCGTCTGCAGAAGTCGAGCACGGCGTCGACGTCGAACGGGTTGCCGAGCGTGTGCGCGAGCGAGACGGCTCGGGTCTTCGAGCTTCGTGCTGCCTCGAGCTGGAGGACGTCGACGTTTGCGGTCGTCGGCTCGACGTCGACGAACACCGGGACCGCACCGTGCTGGACGATCGGCGCGACCGTGGTCGGGAAGCCCGCCGCCACCGTGATCACCTCGTCGCCGCGGCGGATGCGGCGCTCGCCGAGCCGCGGCGAGGTGAGCGCGGCGAACGCCACGAGGTTTGCGGACGACCCCGAGTTCACGAGCCGGCAGGAGGACACGCCGAGCGTGGCGGCGAGGCGCGCCTCGAGCACCGCCGCGTAGCGACCCTCGGTGAGCCAGAACTCGAGCGACGCACCGACGAGGTTGCGCACCTCGGCGTCGTCGTAGACACGCCCGGCGAACCGCACCGGTGTGCGACCGGGTACGAACGGCGGGCGCTCGGCGTCGACCGCGGCGACGTAGCGGGTGACTAGGCCGAGGATCTGCTCGCGAAGCTCCTGCGCGGTGGCCAGCGCGCCGGATTGCTCGTCCGTCTCGGCGAGGATCTCGGCGGTCGTCACGTGCGCGAGCCGGCGCGCGCGTGTCCGGCGCGCGCGAGGACGTCGGGGTCCAGGTAGCGGTCGATCTGCCGTTCGATCGCCCGCGCCGCGCGGAAACCCGTCGTGCGACGCGCGGCGTAGTACCACTCGACCGTCCAGCGCACGGCGTCGGTGAGCTCTAGCCGCGGCGTCCAGCCGAGCCGGCGGCGCGCCTTCGTGCTGTCGAGGGTGAGAACCGCCCGCTCCGGCGCGCAGCTCCGGCCCGACAGGCGGAGCTCGACGAGGTCGTCGCCGCCGAGCTCGCTCCACGACGCCTCGACGAGTGCTACGAGCTGTCCGACCGTCGCGAAGCTGCGCGGGTCCGGGCCGAAGTTCCACGCCCCGGCGGCCGCGTGCGAGCCGTCGCCGAGATGGGCGCCGAGGACGAGGTAGCCCGCGACTGCGTCGAGCACGTGCTGCCAGGGGCGCACGGCCTCGGAGTGGCGGAGCTCGAGCGGCGCGCGGGCGTCGAGCGCGCGCACGCAGTCCGGGACGATCCGCCCCGGCGCGAAGTCGCCTCCGCCGACGATGTTGCCTGCCCGTGCGGTCGCGAGCGCCGGACCGCCGTCGAAGAACGACGCGCGGTACGCGCGGGCGACGAGCTCGGCGGCGCCCTTGCTCGCGCTGTACGGGTCCTCGCCGCCGAGGTGGTCGGCCTCGAGGTGCGCGCCGTCGCGCGTCGCGTAGCACTTGTCGCTCGTCACGACGACACAGCTCGCGACGGACCCGACGCGTCGGGCGGCGTCGAGGACGTGGACCGTGCCCATGACGTTCGTGTCGAACGTCGCGACCGGGTCGACGTACGAGGGGAGCACGAAGGCCTGTGCTGCGAGGTGGAACACGATCTCGGGCCGAACGCGGCGGAGCACGTCTGCGACCCGGGCCGCGTCGCGCACGTCGCCGATCTCCTCGCGCGCGTACTCGCGCAGCGCGGCCGGCGCGAGCGGACCGGGCTCGGCGGCGAGCGACAGCCCCGTGACGTCGGCTCCGCAGCGGGCGAGCCAGACGGAGAGCCACGTCCCCACGAATCCGTTGTGCCCGGTCACGAGGACACGCTTGTCGCGATAGGCGTCGGCGAAGAGGTCCTCGTAGGCACGTGCCGTCGGAGCGGTCACTCCCACACCTTCCACGGCGCCCGACCCGATGCCCACAGCTCCTCGAGCGCGGTGCGATCGCGGAGCGTGTCCATGGCGTGCCAGAAGCCGTGGTGCTGGTACGCCGACAGCTGGCCTTCGGCCGTGAGGCGCTCGAGCGGCTCGCGCTCCCACGCCGTGAGCTCGTTGTCCACGTAGCTGAGGACGTCCGGCGAGAGGACGAAGAAGCCACCGTTGATCCATGCGTCGTCGCCGGAGGGCTTCTCCTTGAATCGCGCGACGGAGCTCCCAGCGAGCTCGATCGCCCCGAAGCGGCCGGGTGGCAGGATGGCGGTGACCGTCGCCAGACGACCTTGCGCGAAGTGGAAGTCGACGACCTTGCGCACGTCGACGTCCCCGACCGAGTCGCCGTATGTCATCGCGAAGTGGTCGTCGTCCAGGTAGCGCGCGACCTTCGCGAGGCGCCCACCCGTCTGGGTCGCATCGCCTGTGTCCACGAGCGTGACCGTCCATGGCTCGACGTCGTGGCGGTGGATCTCCGCGGAGCCGGTCTTCAGGTCGAAGCTGACGTCGGAGTTGTGGAGGACGTAGTTCGAGAAGTACTCCTTGATGGCGTACCCCCGGTAGCCGCAGCAGACGACGAAGTCGTTGAAACCTGCCGCAGAGTAGATCTTCATGATGTGCCAGAGGATCGGGCGGCCCCCGATCTCGACCATCGGCTTCGGCTTCAGGTGGGTCTCCTCCGACAGCCGAGTCCCTAGGCCGCCGGCGAGGATGACGACTTTCATCGGTGTGGCGCTCCTCCCGTGCGGGCACGCGGCGCGTTCGTGTGCACTTCCCGCGACTCGCGGGTCGTCGCGGGTCGTAACGGCGCGGGACGCGCCGACGTTGAGCGGCGGCCGCCCCGCCTGGCGACGTGCTCGGTAGGATGCCCGCCGACGCAACCCGGACCCGGGAAGGCTCCCGCATGGACCGCACGAGATCGATCATCGGCGCCGACCTCGAGCGCATCGCGCGCGGCCCGATTCCGTGGGACCGTCTTGAGGGCGCGACCGTGCTCGTCACCGGCGCGACCGGTCTCGTCGGCGCGTACCTCGTCGAGGCGCTCGTCGCGCGTCGGGCACCCGCGCACCGGCGCACGAGGGTCGTCGTGCTCGCGCGCTCGCCGTCGCGTGCCTCGGCGCGCTTTGCACACCTGGACGCGGCGCTCGTCCGGGTCGTCGAGCACCGGCTCGACGCACCGCTCGAGCTCGACGGGCGTGCGGACTACGTCGTGCACGCAGGGGCGCCCGCGCAGCCGACGGCGTTCGCCGCCGACCCCGTCGGCACCTACGTCCCGAACGTGGTCGGAACCCACCATCTGCTCGAGTGGGCCGCCGGCCGGGGCGTGGAGCGGTTCGCGTTCGTGAGCAGCGGTGCGGCAAACGGTGCCGTCCCGCTCGAGCGCGGGCCGTACGACGAGGACGTCTACGGGCCACTGGACCCGCTCGATCCCTACGCCTGCTACGCGGAGTCGAAGCGGATGGGTGAGGCGGCCTGCATGGCATGGCACCGCCAGACCGGCTTGGACATCGTCGTCGCGCGGCTGGGCCACACCTACGGCCCGGGCCTCGCACGCTCGGACACTCGTTCGTTCGCCGAGTTCGTGTACTGCGCGGTCGACGGCAGGGATATCGTGCTGCGGACCGCGGGTGAGGCGAGGCGGCCGTTCTGCTACCTCTCCGATGCCGTCACCGGGCTGCTCACGGTACTCGTCGCGGGTGCCTCGGGCCGCGCGTACTTCGTCGTGAACGACGCTGCGGCGTGCTCGATCCTCGAGCTCGCACAGCTCGTCGCACGGCTGTCGCCGGCACCGGGAATCTCCGTGCGCACGCTCGACACCCCCGCAGGAGATGCGAAGGGAGTCCACCCCGCCGGGGACCTCGAGCTCGCGATGCCCGTGGCGGCGCGCCTGCGTGCGCTCGGATGGGATCCGCACGTCGGGCTCGCCGAGGGCTTCGCTCGCACCGTCGACGCACACCTCGGTGCCTGACCCCGAACACTGCGTTTTCTCGGGTGCCGCCGGCCGCGGCGGCGCCGCGTCCTCAACTCTCCGACGGTGCGGACGTTAGGCGACCCTGTAGTCGAGCGTGGCAGAAAGCTTTGTCCCGTGGGCGCCCAACGGATGGGGCGTCGGTGTTGCGCCGTCGGATCTGGCGACATCGAGAGTGTGCAGCGTACGCGCGAGTTGGCTCGCCGCTGTGGGCAGAGGAGGATGCCATGGGTCCCGATACGGCCGCCGTCGAGTCGGCCGCGCCCGTGCGGGTCGTCGACTGGATCGTCGGTGCCCTTCGGGCGCGCGGCATCGACCAGGTGTTCACCGTGACGGGCGGCGGCGCGATGCACCTCGACGACGCGGTGGGCGCGGACGAGGCGATCGACGTGGTCTGCATGCTCCACGAGCAGGCCGTCGCCATCGCGGCCGAGGCGTACACGAAGGCGTCCGGGAAGCTCGCGCTCGCGCTCGTGACCGCCGGCCCCGGAGGGACGAACGCGATCACCGGCGTCGCGGGCGCGTGGCTCGACTCGACGCCGATGCTCGTGATCTCCGGCCAGGTGAAGCGGGCCGACCTCGTCGGCACGACCGGTGTGCGCCAGCGTGGTGTCCAGGAGCTCGACCTCGGCGCGATCGTCAATTCGATCACGAAGTACACCGCGCTCGTATGCGATCCGCTCCGGATCCGCTACCACCTCGAGCGGGCGCTCCACCTCGCGACGACTGGACGCCCCGGACCCGTCTGGCTCGAGGTCCCGCTGGACGTCCAGGCAGCGCTCGTGAGCCCCGCCGAGCTCGTCGGCTTCGAACCGTCCGAGATCGGCGAGGCGACGACGCTCGACCGTCGCGAGGTGCGGCGCGCCGCGTCGCTCGTTCTCGACGCGCTCGCCGAGAGCGAGCGTCCGCTCCTGCTCGTGGGTGCCGGTGTGCGTCTCGCGCACGCGGAGCACGAGCTGCTCGGGCTCGTCGACGCGCTCGGGATCCCGGTGCTCACCACCTGGCCTGCGATGGGACTCGTGGGCGACGAGCACCCGTTGCACCTCGGCCGGCCGGGCCCGCTCGCGGGCCGCGGCTCGAACTTCGTGCTGCAGACCGCGGATCTCGTGCTGTGCCTCGGGGCGCGACTCGATCTCGTGACGACCGGCTACGACCCGAAGGACTTCGCGCGCAACGCCCGGAAGTTCGTCGTCGACATCGACCCCGCGGAGCTCGCGAAGCTCGACGGGGCGATCGACACCGCGATCTGCGCGGACGCAGGCGAGTTCATCGCGGAGCTCGCCCGTGAGGCGCCGAGCCGCCCCGCGCGCGATCGCCGGCGATGGGCGGCACGCGGTCGCGAGCTGGTCGAGGCGTACCCGATCGTGCGCGAAGAGCACCGGACCCGTGGCGGGCGCGTGTCGACGTACCACTTCGCCGACGCGCTCTCCGATCTGCTCACCGACGACGACGTGCTCGCACCGTGCAGCTCGGGGCTCGCGATCGAGATATTCCTGCTCGCCCTGCGCCTGAGGACCGGTCAGCGGGCGATCTTCACGACGGCGCTCGGCGCCATGGGCTACGGGCCACCGGCGGCGGTCGGCGCGTGCATCGCCTCGGGACGGCGACGCACGATCTGCGTGGACGGGGATGGCGGGTTCCAGCTGAACGTCCAGGAGCTCGAGACGATCCGCCGCCTCGCGCTTCCCGTGAAATTGTTCGTGCTCGAGAACGGCGGGTACGCGTCGATCCGGGCGTCACAGCAGCGCTGGTTCGGGCGCCTGATCGGCGCGGACGCGTCGAGCGGCGTGACGCTCCCCCCCGTCGAGGGACTCGCGCGCGCGTACGGCCTCCCCTTCGCCCGCATCGACGGCCACGAGCTGCTCGCACCCCAGTTGCGCGCCGTGCTCGACGCTCCCGGTCCCGTCGTGTGCGAGGTTCCGTCGCCCCCGGACGAGCGGCGCGAGCCGGCGCAGGTGAGCGAGGCGCTCGCCGACGGCGGCATGCGATCGCGTCCGATCGAGGACCTCGCGCCGCTCCTGCCGAGAGACGAGCTCGCGGCGAATCTCGCGGCGTCCTACGCCGTGACGTCAGACGGACCGGCCGATGCCCGGCACGAGATCGACGAGGTGCGCAGATGACCGTGATGACTCCCGCGAGCGTGACCCCGGCAAATGACGTGGCCTCGCTGGACGCGATGCTCGCCGAGCCCATCGAGCGAGCGCGACTTCGCGAGCGCGCGACGTTCGACGACGCGGCCCGGGAGAGGGCCGGGCGGATCGTGCTGTTCGGAGCTGGCGGCCTCGGCCGCCGGACGCTCGCGGGGCTCCGTGCGGCGGGGGTCGAGCCGCTCGCGTTCGCGGACAACCGTGCGGGCTCGCACGGGTCCACTGTCGACGGCGTCGAGGTGCTCGCCCCGGAGGACGCGTCCGCGCGCTTCGGTGCGGACGCCGTGTTCGTGGTGACGATCTGGGGCGCGGGTAGCACGCACCGCTTCGCCCACTCACGTGACCAGCTCACCGCGCTCGGGTGCGACTGCGTCGTCCCCGCGGCGTGGCTCTTCTGGCGCCACGCTGAGCAGCTTCTCCCGTTCTACGCGCTCGACCTGCCCTCGCGCCTTCTCGAGCAGGGGACCGAGGTGCGCAGGTGCTACGAGTCGCTCGCGGACGAGCGGTCGCGGGCGGAGTACGTCGCGCAGGTCCGCTGGCGCCTCACCGGCGACCCCGGGGGTCTCGCCCACCCGGTCGGGGAGGCGCAGTACCTCGTGACCGACGTCGCGGTCCCGGTAGATGGCGACGTGGTGCTCGACTGCGGTGCGTACGACGGCGACACGCTCCGTTCGTGGATGGCGGTGCGCGGCCCGTCGTTCCGGGAGTACGTGGCGATGGAGCCGGACCCGCAGAGCCGTGCCCGCCTCGCTGCGTGCGTCGCGGCGATGGACGACGGCTTGCGGCAGCGCGTACGGGTCCTCCCGTACTCGGTGGGCGGCCGGACGGGGATCGCGACGTTCAGCGCGTCGGGGTCGCTCTCGTCATCGCTCGGCGAGGGCGGTGGGATCGAGGTCGAGTGCGTTCGGCTCGACGACCTGCGCGACGAGCTCGGGGGCGCGTCGCCGACCTTCGTGAAGGTGGACATCGAAGGCGCCGAGCTCGACGCGCTCGCGGGTGCGGCGTCGCTCGTTCGCGAGTGCCGCCCGATGATCGCGATCGCCGCTTACCACCGCCAGGACCACCTGTGGCGCGTTCCGCTCGCGGTGCGCGCGCTGTGGCCCGGGTACGCGCTCTTCCTCCGGCCGCACAACGAGGAAGGCTGGGACCTCATCCTCTACGCGGTTCCGCCGGATCGCGTGCCGGGGCGCCGAGCCGCGACGTGACCGTGCCCACCTTGCTCGCTCACGAGACGGTCGCCGACTGGCTCGACTGGCGCGCCCGAGCCGCTGCGCGGGCGCACTCCCGCCGCTGGAGCCCGTCTCCGAGCGGTGCGTACTCGCTGTTCGGCGCGGGCGGGGCGCCGCTCGGGGAGGGTGCAGTCGTGGTCGCGATCGACGACGTGTCGCCGACGGTGCGCGCCTCGCTCCTCGCCCCTGCCGACCTTCTCGTCGCACGCGGCGTCCCGGTCGCGCTCCTCGCACCGGCTCACCTCGCGGATGCGCTCGCGGTGCGCGGCTTCCGCGCGGTCGCGGACCTCCGGGACCCGTCCACGTCGCCGGTGGCGCCTGCGGCCGTGCTCGCACTGTCGCACGCGGTGGGCGCCGGAGCCGCGGGTTGGGTGCTCGCGGGCCGCGCGCACGCGCCGTTCCTCGTCGTCCAACACGGTGTCGTCACCCCGTACGCCCCCCCCCTTCCTGCGGGTGCCGTCCTTCTCGCATGGTCGGCGCGAGATGCAGCGTTCTGGCTCGCGGGACGCGTGGAGCTCGAGGTGGAGGTCGTGGGGAGCGAGCTGCTGTGGCAGGCGGCCCAGCTCCGTCGCGAGCGAGCCGGCGCCGGAGAGGGGCTCTGCTTTCTCGGCCAGCTCCACGGAGCGGAGCTGGGGCGCGACGTGACGGTTCGCACGGTCGCTTCGATCGCGCGCACACGTCCGGTCCTGTACCGCCCGCATCCCGCGGAGCGCGACCCGCTGAGCCTCGTGCGGCACGAGCGGTGGCGCCGTGGGGGAGTCACGGTCGCCTCGGCGAACGTGCCGCTCACCGACGAGGAGGGACCCATCGTCGGGATCTTCTCGACGGGGATCCTCGAGGCGGCCGCATGCGGCCTGGACGCGTACGCGACCTGCGTGCGCCCGCCCGGGTGGGTGGAGGAACTATGGCTCCGGTACTCGATGGCGCCGCTCGGGGCCCGCGAGGCAACCGTGGTGACCGTTCCTCCACGGCGACCCGCCGAGGCGATCGCGGACCTCGTGGAGGAGCGGAGGTGATCGTCGGGCGCGGCACACCGTTCCTCGTCGTGGTCCCGGCACGCGGGGGTTCGAAGCGGGTGCCGGGAAAGAACCGGCGCCTTCTCGCGGGACGGCCGCTCGTCGAGTGGTCGATCGAGCACGTGGCGCGGTGCACGACGCCGATGCGCCTCGTGGTGAGCACCGACAGCAGCGAGATCGCCGCCCTCGCTATCGCTGCAGGGGCCGAGGTTCCCTTCATCCGCCCGGCGGAGCTCGCGACCGACGAGGCGCCGACCGAGCCGGTGCTCGTCCACGCGCTCGACGCGACGCCCGGCGCGTCCGAGGCGGAGCACGTCGTGCTGCTACCGCCGACGTCCCCGATCCGCCGCGACGGGTCGATCGACGCGGCGGTCGCCCGTTACCGAGCGCTCGGTGCGGACAGCCTCGTGAGCGTCACGGAGGCGAGCCCGTTGCAGTGGAGCGGTCCGCTCGACTCGCCGCGGCCGCTCTACGACACGAACGCGCGCCCGCGTCTGCAGAGCGTCGCACCGCAGATGCGCAGGTACCGGGAGAACGGGAGCATCGTCATCACTTCCGCCGCCGGGCTCCGCGCATCGGGCAACCGCATCTGCGGCAAGACCGTGATGTTCGTCATGAGCCCCGAGGAAGGCATCGACCTCGACTGCGAGTACGACTTCTGGATGGCCGAGCAGTGGTTACGGAGCGCACATGCTTATTGAACGAGACATCGCACGGTACTGCGTCGCGAGCGACGAGACGGTCGAGGAAGCACTCCGGCAGATCGCGCGCAACGGGCGGCGCACGGTGTTCTGCGTCGAGCAGTCCGGAGCGCTCGCGGGCGTGATCACCGACGGCGACTTCCGCCGCTGGCTCCTCGCGAACCCCGGGGGACCGCTGTCGACGTGCGCGCTGTCGGTCGCGAACCGGTCGTACGTCTCGGCCCGGTCTGGAACTTCGACCGACGAGATCGAGGCGCTGTTCAGCGAGGCGATCCAGCTCGTGCCGGTCGTCGACGACAGCGGGCGGCTTGTCGCGGTCGCGCGTCCCCGCACACGCACGCTGTGGATCTCCGGGCACGAGGTCGCGGCCGGCTCGCCGACGTTCGTCGTTGCGGAGATCGGCATCAACCACAACGGAAGCCTGGACGTCGCGAAGCGACTCGTCGACGTCGCCGCGCGAGCGGGCGTGAACTGTGCGAAGTTCCAGATGCGCGACCTCGCCTCGCTCTACCGGAACTCCGGCGCGGTCGGCGATTACCGCGAGGACCTCGGCCCGCAGTACACGCTCGACTTGCTCGAGCGGTTCTCGCTCGGCGTCGACGAGATGGTGGCGCTCTTCGACTACTGCCGGAGCGTCGGCCTCGTCCCGCTGTGCACGCCGTGGGACCTCGAGAGCGCGCGGGTGCTCGACGACTACGGGATCCCGGCGTACAAGGTCGCGTCCGCGGACCTCACGAACCACGCGCTCGTGTCGTTCCTCGCGCAGAGCGGACGGCCGGTGATCCTCTCGACGGGAATGTCGACCGAGCAGGAGATCGTCGAGACCGTCTCGCTCCTCCGGTCGGCCGGGGCAGCCTACGCGCTGCTCCACTGCAACTCGACCTACCCGGCGCCGTTCAAGGACGTGAACCTGCGCTACATGGACCGTCTCGCCCAGATCGGCGACTGCGCCGTGGGCTACTCGGGCCACGAACGCGGCTACCACGTGGCGGTCGCCGCAGTCGCGCGCGGCGCGAGCATCGTCGAGAAGCACGTGACGCTCGACCGGACGTGGGAGGGCAACGACCACAAGGTGAGCCTCGAGCCGGACGAGCTCGTCGCGATGGTGCGTGAGATCCGCGACGTCGAGGAATCGCTCGGGTCCAACGTGACTCGCTCGGTCACGCCGGGGGAGATGATGAACCGGGTGAACCTCGCGAAGAGTCTCGTCGCGCGCGTCGCGATCCGCGCCGGCACCGAGATCACCGACGACCTCGTCGAGGTGCGGAGCCCCGGGCGCGGACTCCAGCCGAACCGCCGGTCGGAGCTCGTCGGCCGCACCGTGGCGCGCGACCTGGAACCAGGAGACTTCTTCTTCGAGAGCGACCTCGCGCGTGGCCAGGTCGCGCCACGCGACTACCGCTTCCGCCGTCCGTGGGGACTTCCCGTCCGCTACCACGACTACCGGGACCTCGCGGCGCGCTCGAACCCCGACTTCCTCGAGTTCCACATGAGCTATCGCGACCTCGACCTGCGCGTGGCCGACATGGTGGGCGAGCCGGTCGCGGCTGGGCTCGTCGTCCACAGCCCGGACCTGTTCCCGGGCGACCACATCTTGAACCTCGCGAGCATGGACGACGCGTACTGGAAGCGGTCGATCTGCGAGCTGCAGCGCGTGGTGGACCGCACTCGCGAGCTCGCGCCGAGGTTCCGCACGGCCGGCCGGACGCTCGTGGTCGCGAGCCTTGGCGGCTTCTCGTCCGACCGCCCACTCCCGAGCGCCGAGCTTCCCGAGCGCTACGCACGCGTCGCGTCTGGCCTCGAGGAGCTCGACGACGAGGGCGTCGAGATCGTCGCGCAGACGCTGCCTCCGTTCCCGTGGTACCTGGGCGGCCAACGCTTCTGCAACCTGTTCGTCGACCCGGCGGACACGGTGGAGTTCGCGCGGGGCTACGGCCGGCGCATCTGCCTCGACGTCGCGCATACGAAGCTCGCGTGCAATCAGCGCCAGCTCGCCTTCTCGGACGCGGTCGAGCTGCTAGCGCCGTACACGGCGCACCTTCACGTGGTGGACGCCTCCGGCGTCGACGGGGAGGGCCTGCAGGTCGGCACGGGCGAGGTCGACTTCCGGGTCCTCGCGGAGCAGCTCGACCGGCTCGCCCCGGCCGCGGGGTTCATCCCGGAGATCTGGCAGGGTCACCAGAACCTCGGCGAGGGCTTCTGGGTCGCCCTCGACCGCCTCGAGCGGTACTTGTGAGCACGCCCACGCAAGCGACGCGACCCGGAGGCGAGTTCGACCTGGGCGGAAAGGTCGTGCTCCTCACGGGCGCGCGCGGTCAGATCGGCTCGGAGGCCGCGGACGCGTTCGCCGCGCACGGAGCCTTCGTGGTGGTCACCGACATCGGGGACGCGGCACGCCTCGAGGACCAGGCGCGCGACCTGCGGGCCCGGCACGCGGGCGCGCGCGCGATCGGTGTCGAGCTCGACGTCACGTCGGCCGATTCGGTCGCCGCGGCGTTCGCCGTGGTCGCCGAGGAGTTCGGTCGGGTCGACGTGCTCGTGAACAACGCCGCGATCGACGCGAAGTTCGACGCCTCCGTCGGCGCGATCGAGCCTGCCCGCTTCGAGTCCTATCCGCTCGAGCTGTGGGAGCGCTCCGTCGCGGTGAACCTCACGGGACTCATGCGCGTCACGCAGGCGGCGCTCCAGGTCATGTTGCCGCAAGGCAGTGGAAACATTGTGAACGTCGGGTCCTCGTACGGCGTCGTCTCGCCGAACCAGGCGCTCTACGAGACCGACCGCGTACACGAGCGCCGCTACAAGCCCGTCGACTACGTGGGCACGAAGTCCGCGATCGCGAACCTCACTCGCTACTGGGCGACCCTCTACGCGCGCGAGGGCATTCGCTGCAACTGCCTGGTCCCGCACGGGATCGACAACGCGCACGACGAGCGGTTCCGCCAGAACTTCGCGTCGCTCTCGCCGATCGGGCGCATGTGCGCGGTCGAGGAGCTGCGAGGGCCGTTCGTCTTCCTCGCGTCCGACGCGTCGAGCTACATGACCGGGTCCGTGCTCGTGGTCGACGGGGGATGGACCGCGTGGTAGCGCAACGGGCGCGCGCCGGTCGCGGTGGTCAGGCGATCACCTCGACGCGGCCCGTCTCGAGCGAGGTGCGAAGCGCGAGCGCGATGCGCAGCGTGTCGACGCCGTGCGCAAGACTCACGGGCACGTCGGCCTCGCCGCGCGCGGCCGCGAGGAACGCGCGCATCTCGTCGAGGAACATGTCGTTGCGTGCGAAACCCGCGTAGCTCGTCGAGCGCGCGGCGCCTCCGTCCTCCCCGTACCAGGTGAGCGAGGGGCGGAGCAGGTCGACCTCGGCGGTCCCTCGCTCGCCCCGAACGACACAGGTCCGCCGTGCGGGCCGGCTCCGGAAGTCGAGGTGGAGGTGCGCGGGGAGAGGCCGTCCACCGGTCTCGAACTCGAGCAGCGCGCTCGCGGTGTCCTCGACGTCGACGTCGAGATCGCTCACGTGCCCGCCGACGGCGAAGACGCGCCGCGGCATCCCGAGCAGCCAGTGGAGGTAGTCGAGCTCGTGGATCTGGGTGAGCACGACCCCGCCGCCGAGGTCGCGGCGAGCCGCGTAGGACCGGCGGTAGTCCTCGTAGGGGTGGTACGCGGGCAGGTAGTCCGCCTCGGTCGCGCACACGGTGACGACGCGCCCGAGCGCGTCGCGACCGATCAGCTCGCGGAGCTCGAGGAGCGCAGGGTGGAAGCGGTGCTGGCACCCCACCGCGACGGTCGCGCCGCGTCGCGCGGCGAGCTCCACGAGGGCGTCGAGGCCGTCGAGCGAGTCGGACACGGGCTTCTCGACGAGTACGGCAGCGCCCGCACGGATCGCTTCGTCGACCACGGGGAGGTGGAGGCTCGTCGGATTGCTCACGACGACGACGTCGGGGCGGGTCGCGAGCGCGTCGCCGAGGTCGTCGAACGCGCCGCCATCGCAGTCGGCGAGCGCGCTCGCGTGGAGCTCGGGGACGACCTGCGCGCCGGTACGGCCCGTGAGCGCGCAGAGCTCGAGGTCGTTGCCGAGAAGGGTGCGGAGGTTCGCGGCGTGGCGCCGGCCGATCGAGCCGAGCCCGACGACGAGGGCCCGCGTCGTCATCCGGCCGTCGGGGGACCGACCGCTCCGTCGACCCGGACGATCGGGTTCGCGAGGCCGAGCGACTCGGCCGCCGCGGCGATCGAGTCGGCACGGATGAACGAGGCGACGACGAGTGGCACGTCCCCTTCCGGGAGGTCTGCGGGCGCGACGACCTGCCGTCCTGCGAACGAGAAGCCGCGGCGGGACGGGCTGCCGTCGACGTACGCGACCGCGTGGCGCGACGCGAGCGGCTCGAGGGCGAGCAGCTTGAACGCGGCCTCACCGATGCCCCACACGGCGTAGTCGCGCCGATCGCCGAGCGAGTGCTCGAGCGCGGATTCGACTTGGGCGAGGTCGCGCCTCGAGCGCGCGGCGAAGTCGACGAGCACCCGTTCGAGCGCGTCGTCGCGCGCCTCGGCGTGCCCGGCCGCCTTCGTGAAGCGCCAGGCCACGGCCGCGCAGCGGGTCCCGACGGCCGGGGTGAGCGGTGCGACGTACGAGGTCTCCGCGACGGTTTCGAGGCCGAAGCGCGCGGCGAGGCGCCGCAGTCCGGGGAACGAGAGGTGGTTCACGTGCTCGGTGCTGAAGTCCTCGAACGGCGCGACGTACGGGTCGAGGTAGCGGCTCGCGTCGGGGACCTCGACGTAGACGGCTCCTCCCGGAGCGAGCCGGCCGCAGAGCGCGCGTATCGCCGCGGCAGGGTCCCACAGGTGCTCGAGCACGCCGGTCGCGCAGATGCAGTCGAATTCGCCGAGGTCGTCCGGGAGGTTCGAGAACGTTCCCAGGCGGGCGCGTACCCCGGGGCGCAGGTTTGCGATCCGCACCGAGTCCGGAGACGGGTCGATGCCCTGGAGGTTCCGGTAGCCGCGGCGCGCGAGCGCCCCGAGGATGAGTCCCGTGGAGCAGCCGACGTCGAGCACGCGGGCGTCGCGGGAGCCCACGACCGACGCGATCCGCGAGGCGGAGGACTCGGTCTTGGCCGCGAGCCAGGCAGGCTCGTCCGCCGAAGCCGCCGGCGTCGTGCCGCCGGATCCCGGCGAGTACACCGCGACCTCGTTTGCGTACTTGGCGAGCGTCTCGTAGTACCGCTCGTAGTACTCGGGTGCTACGACGGCGTCCGCGAATCCCGTGCCGCACTCGTAGCAGGACACGACGGAGTAGCCGTCGCCGAGCGGGTGGCCGTCCGGTGCTCGCATGCGCACGTCGGCGACCGCGGCACCGCCCCGGTCGGACCCGCAGACCGGGCACGCGCGACTGTCCATCCCCGATCCTCCTCCTGTGCTCGCGGCGGTGCGCCGACGTTAGCGGCTCGACCGCCGCGCACGGCGTGGGGAGGCCGGGCGGCGGCGCTCTTTCGCCGAGCGAGCACGCGAAGCGCGCGCTCGAGCCTTCAAGCGCCGTCGAGGTGCGCCGTTAGCCTGCCGATGACCGCCGCTGCCGGGTCCGCGGGGAGTGGAGCGCGCCCGCGCGGCGCGCCGGCGCGCGGGCGGCCCGACGGACGGGCCGCGCGGTGAACGGCCCGCTTCCGGGCGGCGGTGGCCTCGTGCTCGTAGATGGCCGCCCGGCTTCGTGGGAGCCCGCCGAGGTCGCGCGCGCGGCGGCGTCGCTCGATGCGGCGGGCCGCTCGCTCGACGAGCTCGCGTCGGCGTGCCCGCGCGAACGAGCCGAGGTGCTCGCTGCCGCGGCGCTCGTCGTCGATGCGGGACTCGCCGACCGGCTGTTGGAAGCCACCTGGCGCGGGGTCGACGCCCGCGTCGCGCTCGCGGGAGCGTCGCGCGTCGCGGTGCGGTTCCCGGTCGATCGGGCCCTCGTGTGGTCTGCGCGACTTCGCGACGGCGGGCTCGCGGCGTTCTGTCCGCTCGTCGGGGGCGCCCGCGACCTCGAGCAGCGGCCGAGCGAGCGCGCGCGCCGCGCCGCGGTGGCGTGGCGGGCGTTCGCGGACGCGGACGCCCGCGCACTCGCGGTCGCGGCTGCATCGGAGATCGCGAGCCGCAGTGTGTCCGAGTCGTTGAACGAGGAGCTCGCGGTGCTCGCCCCGGACGTGCGTGCCGAGCTCGACGCGATCGTCGGCGAGGTCGCAGGGGGGCCCGGGCGCCCGAGCCGGGCGTCGGACGGCACGAGCACGCGCGTGAGCGTGGTCGTGACGCTCTCGGACGCCGACCCGGCTGGGAGCGCAGAGCGGTGGGAGGAGCTCGTCGGGTCCGGGCGTGACGAGCTCGTCGCGGCCGTCCTCGCGCCGCATGGTTCCTCCGGCGCTGCGGTGGAGTCGACGGCGGGTGCGAGCGGGCTCGACCGGGAGCCCAGCGGCGCGCTCGCGGTCGCCGCGAAGCACCGGGCCGCGTGCGACGCGGTGGGTGACGTGCTCGTGTTCGTGGACGGCTCGCTCCACCCCGCCCCGGCGTGGCTGGACGGGATCCTCCGGACCTTCGAGGAGCATCCCGACGTGGCGGTCGTGGCGCCGTTCGTGCGATGCGAACCTCCCGCGGGTTCGCCTGAGAGCGTCGCCTGCGGTGTGGAGGTGCTGCTCGATGCGAGGTACGCGCCGACGCTCGCCCTGCGCCCGTGTCCGGTCCCGCCCGACGCGCGGGGGCGCGCACTGCCGGTCGGGGAGCTGCAGTCGGGGGCCGCCGAGGCGGTCGCGGTCAGGCGGTCGGCGTTCGCCCGAGTCGGTGGCTTCGAGACCTCGCTGCCCGAGCCGTTCGCGACGACCGACCTGTGCCTTCGGATCGGAGCGCTCGGGCTGCGTGTCGCATCCGCGCCGCAGAGCTCGCTGCGACGACTCGCGACGCGCCACGGGGTCGTGCCACGCCCGGTGACCGGGGGTGCGGAGCAATTCGACCGTCGCTGGCTCGGTGTCGTGGGCCCGGACCTCGTCGTTGGGTTCGTGCCCGGTGGACGCGTCCCGTCGCGCGAGGAGGCGTGATGAGCGCTCGCGACCTCGCCCGCCCGGCACTCCTCACGCTCGTGGCGCCCATGTCCGGCACCGGCACGGACGCGCTGGAGGCCCTGCTCGCGACGTGCGCGTCCCCGTTTCTCGGTGGGACCGAGGTGGTCGTCGGCGTCGACCCGTCACGGGCCGCCGACGCGACGGAGCGCGCGGCCGCGAGCGGAGCGCGCGTGTCCGTGGTTCCGACGTCGCCCGACGACGTGGGACCGCTGCTCGCGGCGGTGCACACCGCGTACCTCGCCCCTGTTCCGTCCTCGGGCGATCCGGCCACTGCTTCGGCACGCCTCGCGCGGTGCGTCGCCGGGCTCGAGTCGAACCCGGGCGCGACCGTTGCCGGATCGGGGCGGTCGGGTTTCGAGCGGGACGTGCCGACGCTGGTCGACGGGCGGAGCCTCGCGGCGGCGGCCCTCGCGCGCGGGTGCTCGCCGCACGACGGGTTCGACGCAGTGGTCGTGCGGACCGCGGCGCTCGGGTCGGAGCGCTCGCTCGTGGGGTTCCACAGTGGCGGCGCCGGCGACTGGACGGACGTGCTCGCGCTCCGGCTCATGCTCCGCGGCCTCGTCTGGTGCGACGACGTGGCGGGCGGCCCGCGCGCGGCCGATGGGCCGTCGCCGGCGCGCGCGGAGCGGGTCGCGTCGGACGCGGTGCTCGACGAGGCGCGCGTTCTCGGGCTCCTCCCGCACGGTGACCGTGCGCGGCTCGCGCTCACCGCGATCGTCGTCGCTGAGGACCCCGGCACGCTGCGAGGCGGGCGGCTCCTCGCGCTCGCGAGCGCCCGGCGCGCGAGCGCGCTGGTCGAGCGGGTCGTCGTGCTCGAGGACGCCGACGAAGGGCTTGCGGTGCCTGTCGAGGGAGTCGAGTGGCGACAGGTCGCGCGACAAGGACGCGCGGCCGCGTTGGACGAGCTCGCCGGGGTGCTCGGCCCCACGGTCGTGCTGCACGCCGGGGAGGAGCTCGTCGTCGGTGACGCGGGACAGTTCGCCGCCCGCCTCGCAGAGATCGGGAGCGGCTCACCCGGCTTCTTGCGGACGCCGTCGGGGGTGGAGGCACGCGTCGCGGACGGCCGTGCCGTCCGGTTGGAGCCGAAGGTGCAGCTGCTCGGAGGCGAGGCGATCAGGAGCGCCCGCGTCGCGCCGCTCGGGGGGGACGGCGACTGGCTCCGCGTCGCCGCGGACTCGGCAGGGGCCTCCGCCCGGCGCAGGACGCGGTTCGCGGTGCTCGCTCCCGACTACACGGGAGGGTCGGGCGGGAGCGTGGCGCTCCACCGGCTGTGCGACCTCCTGAACGCGCGCGGGTGCGACGCGTCGATCGTCCCGCTGGAGGCCGCCGGGATCGTGAACCCCTCGTGGCGCACGCCGGTGATCGAGCGAGCCGGTGCGCTTCCCGACGACACGATCGCGATCTATCCGGAGGTCGTCGTCGGAAACCCGCTCGGTGCGCGGCGCGTGGTGAGGTGGCTGCTGAACCGCCCGGGTCGACTGAACGGCGGGCGCGCGATGCAGGAGCGGGCCGAGGACCTTCTCGTCGCCTACGACCCGCAGATTGACGGCTCGCTACCGGTGCTCTGGGTCCCGATCATCGACCCGACGGTCTTCTTCCCGAAGGACCGTCCGGGGCGCGGGCGGCTGCTCTGGGTCGGAAAGGGCGAGGTTTCCCGTGCGCTCGACCGCTCGGTCACGACGCTCGTCACGCGGAGCTGGCCGGCGACGAAGGCGGATCTCGCGGACGCGCTTCGCGCCGCGGACGTCTTCGTGACCTGCGACTGGCTCACCGCCCTCATCGGCGAGTCCCTGATGTGCGCGACCCCCGTGGTCCTCGTCGACGGCCAGGAGTGGTCGCCGGACGTGCTCGGGTGCTTCGACGTCGCGGCGCGACGCGGGATCGTGAGGTCGTGCGAGGAGGACGGCGCGATCGAGCGGGCACGTGCCGGAGCGGCGGCCTTCCACGCTGCCTACACGGGTCGCTACGAGCGAGCTGCCGACGGCGTCGACGCCTTCGTCGAGCTGGTGGGGGAGCACTTCGCGGGCGTGTGAGCCGCGGGCGGGCGGCCGCGCGCCCGGGCGTCCGCCGCCGGGAGCGCGTCGCGGCGTCACGGTACGGCGCTCAGCCGGCGAGCGCGGCGAGCGGCCGGCTCCCGGGCGTTCCACCGGCGCTCGGCTCGCTCACTTGCGAGCCGAGCGCGCTCGGGTGCACCTGCGCGACGCGCTCGAGCGCCTCACGAACCGCCTCGCCGACTTCCTCCGCGCACGTTCCGCGCGCCACGAACGCCATGTGCACGAGGCGCGCGCTCAAGCCCTCGAGCGCGCGGGCGAAGCGCTCCGGCTCCGCGAGCCGGCCGGCGTCGTGCGCCCGGCCGACGAGCTCGAGCCACTCGAGGTGCTCGACGACCCCGCCGAGCTCGCGCCCGTACTGGCCGTCGTGGAGCCGCAGCTCGGACTGCGGCTCGGCGACGTACGCGACGTCGCCGCGCTCGAGGAGCGCGATCCAGGTCGAGACGTCGAGCAGCGACGTGAACTCCTGTCCCCGGTAGGTCGAGAACTCTTCCGGGCGCATCGCGTCCCTGCGGAACATCGCGGTGGAGGGCTCGCCGACGAAGTTCACGCCGTGCTCGAGGACCAGGTCGGCGACCATCACCCCGGCGAACACGGTGTCGGCCTCGGCGAGGCGCGACGTCGAGGCGATCGGCACGAGGGGGCGGCCGGCGCCGTCGATGACGTCACGGGCGGACGTTGCCACCGACACGCCGGCGCGCGATGTGGCGGCCGCGACGAGTCGCGCGACGGCCGTCGGCCGGAGTCGATCGTCGGTGTGGACGAACTTCACGTACTCGCCGGTGGCGAGCTCGAGGCACCGGCGGTGGTTTCCGACGAGGCCGAGGTTCGCGCGGTTCGGCTCGAGTCGCACGCGCTCGTCGACGCGCGCGTACCGCTCGGCGACACGGCGGGCGTCGTCGAGCGAGCAGTCGTCGACCACGACGATCTCCAGGTTGTCGTAGGTCTGCGCGAGGACGGAGTCGAGGCACTGCGCGAGGTACTCGGCGTGGTTGTGGACCGGGACGAGGACGCTCACGAGCGGGCCCGAGACGCTTCGCGGTGCCGGCCCCGCGGACCCCGGTGCGGCGGCCGCGCGCAGGTCGCCGGGGACCCCGACGCGCAGCGCCGGGAGCGAGGCGAACCGCCCGGACGCGCCGCGGCCGGAGAGCACGCCGACGACCTTCGCGGCGATCTCCTCGCGCTGCGCGTCGCCGTCGCTCGGCGGCAGGATCGCGATCACGCGCGGCCCGCCGTCGAGGTCGACGTCGCAGCGGCTCGCGAGCGCCCTGAGCGAGGACTCGTACGCGACCGGGTCGAGACCGGGACCGTAGACGACGAGCGCGAGGTCCACGTCAGGAGAGGACGCGGCCGCGTACGTCGCGAGGATGCGCTCGTCGTCGAGGAGCTCGCGGGCGTCCGCGAGGACGAGGGAAGGTGACGGTGCCGGCGTGTCGCCCGCCACGCGCGCCCCGCCCGCGCCGGGGTCCCGCCCCGGCCGGGGGTCGGTGCGGAGTGCGGCAGGGGCGACCGCGCACTGCGCGTCGGGCGGCGGGACGGCCTCGCCCGCGGCGAGCGCGCCGACGACGGCCTCGAGGCGCTCGCCGGCGTGCGCCGCGGCCGTCTTCCACTGCCAGGCCCGCTCGACGTCGGAGCGCGCCCGTGCCCCGATCGAGCGGGCCCGCGCCGGGTCCGCGGCGACGAGCGCGAGGAGGCGCGCGAGGTGCTCGGCCGACGGCTCGGCCCAGTGCTGGCCCCGATAGTGGGCGACGTCCATGTCGTCGTCGACGGGGACCATCCGCTCGACGTCGACGAGCAGGGAGTTGTCGTCGTTCATGAACTCGAGGTTCGCGCTCCAACGCGTGGCGATGACCGGGCGCCCCGTGGCCATGGCCTCGTGCTGCGGTCGTCCCCACCCCTCGCCACGCGACGGTGCGACGTAGCAGTCGGCCGCGGCGACGAGCCGCGGGACGTCCGAAGGGGGCAAGTGCGCGCCGAGCACGACGATCGGGGCGAGCCGGGACCGGTCGAGCCCGAGCGACGCGAGCCCGGCGTCGACCATCAGCTCTGCCGTTCGCTGCGCGTCGCCCACGTTCTCGAACATGCTCCTCGGATACGTCCGCAGCACGAGCGTCGCGTCGTCGAGCGCGCCGAACGCGAGCGACCAGGACCGCAACAGCACGTCCCATCCCTTGCGATGGCTCCACTCGAACATCGAGAGGAAGACCGTCCCCCGCCGTCCCGAGATCGGGAGCGGGCTGAGGCCGGGGTGGAAACGACGGGCGTCGACGCCGGCGCCGACGACGGCGATGGGCACGCGCACGCCGGCGGCGCGGAAGGTCTCGAGGTTGAACTGCGACGGGACCCAGACCTCGTCGACCGTGTTGAGGTTCTCGACGCTCGACGGGTGGAGGCCGTCCGTCTCGAACATCGTGCGCGCGATCGTGTAGTCGGCGCCGGAGACCGGCCGGAACGGGGCGGTCGCGGGGAGGTGGAGCACGCCGACGCGCGGGCCCGCGCCGGCGAGGTCCATCGACGCGACGAGGTCGGTGAAGAACGCGGGGTCCTCGGCGGCGACCTGCTCGGCGAAGCCGAGCACCGTGTCGACGGGGACGGCCCTGAGCGGGTAGCCGAGCCGGCGGAGGTGCTTCGCGAAGCCGCGCGCCTCGTCGCCGTAGCCGGTCGGCGTGAACATCGGTGCGATCCAGTCGACGACACCCGGGCAGTGTGTGCCCGGAAGCCGGGACGCGCCGGCGCCATTGGCGCGCGCACGCCCCCTCAGGTGCGTCGCCCGCGTGCTCATCCAGCGACCTCGAGGCGACGCTCGGGCTGTGGCGCGGGCGGACCTGCATCGCCGCGGGTCGCGGCGTCGAACCCGCGCACGAGCGACCCGGGCGCGGCGTCGGGCTCGCGGGACGCTGCTGAGGCATGCAGCACCGCGGCGATCCGCTCCGCTGCACGCTCGGCCGCGTGCTGCCAGGTGAAGGCCTCGACGATGCGTTGGCGGCCGCGCGCGCCCTTCGCCCTCGCCGTGTCGGGGTTGTCGACGACGGCTCGCATCGCTGCTGCGAGCTCGCCTCTGCTCGGCTCGAGCCACCACGCGCCGGCGTCGGTAAGGGTCCAGCTGCCCGGTCGCACGGGCACCTCGCGCGCAGCGACGAGCCAGGCGTTCCGCTCGTCGCAGAAGTCGCGCGCCGCGCCGCCGTCGGTCACGACGACTGCGAGGCCGGACGCCATCGCCTCGGCGATCGGCATGCCGAACCCCTCCCCCCGGTACGGGTGCACGAGGGCATCGCAGCTCCGGTAGAGCGCGGCCATCTCGGCGAAGTCGAGATCCCCGTCGACGATCTCGATCTCGGCGCCCGCGCCGGAGACCGCGGCTCGGACGTCGCGTTCGAGAGACGACGTGCGGTACACGCTGTCCGATCCGAACGGCTTCAGCACGAGGCAGACGTCGTCGCTCGGTGCGAAGCTCGACAGGTACGTCTCGAGCAGCGCGTCGATGCCCTTGCGCTCGATGAGGCCGCCGACGAAGAGCAGCTTCGTGCGCTTGCCCGTGCGCAACGGGTACACGTCGCCGTCCGGGCGGAAGCGCTCGACGTCGACCCCGTACGGCACGACGTGGACGTGCTGTGGCGCGACTCCGCTCCGGATCGCGCACTCGCGCACCCAGTTCGTCGGCACCCAGAGCTCGTCGACGACGTCGCGGATCGGGGCGATCCACTCGGCGGGGAGGCCGCCGAACTCCCACGGCTGCATCACGACGAGGCGACCGTCCCGCACCGGTGTGAAGTCGGGCGGCCACTGGTGGCGGATCTCCAGGTCCACCCGGCGCGACGGCGGGGCGGGCTCGACCGTGATCGCCCGCATCGCGTCCGTGGTGTCGCCCCGGCGAGGCGGGTGCTCACGGGTGCAGGCGCTGAGGTCGTGCTCGCCGCGCGCGGCGAGCGCGACGAGGAGCTCGCGGTTCATCTGCGACAGGCTCGCGAGGCTGAAGACCTCGCCGCTCACCCGGACACGCGGGCGCCCCGGCGCGGGCGCGTGCGGCGACGCGGGCGGTACGAGCGGAAGCTCTGCGAGGGGGTCGCCGACGTCGGCCTGCCGTGCCGCTGCGACATCGGGCACGCGCGCAGTCCACGGCGCGTCCTGCTCGAGCAGCTGTCGCACGCTCGCGAGCGCCGCGTCGAGGTCGTCGTGCGCCCCGCCGAGGGCGATCGACGGGATCCCGGACGCGGCCGCGAGCGCGTGCCAGGTCTCGGCGTCCTCGGCGAACGGGACGACCGCGACTCGGGCCGCGCGCAGCCAGGTCGTCGGGTCGGCGACCGCGCCGGCGACGACCGCCGAGGGCACCGGCGCGCCGAGCCGGTCGTGCGGATCGTCCCCGCAGATCACGACCGGGTGGGCCGTCGCGATCGCGGCGAGCGCCGGGCCGACCGACCGCGCGTACCACGAGAGCTCCGCGTCGCTCCGGCAACGCGAGCTCGCGAGCACAATGACGCCCTCGCGCGACGCGAGGTCGCCGCCGGCCCCGGGAGCGTCGACGCGCGCGTCTGGCGCCGGCACGAGCGCGTACGGGACGTCGCTCGCGTGGCGCGGCGAGGAGCCGAGCAGGAGGTCGACCGGCGGGCCCGGGGGGAGGTCAAGCCCGCCCGAGGCGAGGTCGACGGCGATCGCGCCGGTCGGCAGGACCGCGCGTGCCGCGCCGACGCTCGAGACCGCGCGGGCGGTCACGAGGACCGTGTCGAAGGGGCGCTCCGCCGCGCACCGCGCGATCGACGACCTCGCGGCCTTGTCGTCCTCCGCCCGCGACAGAAGGCCGCTCGTCGTCCATCCGCGCAGGCGCACTCCCCGGCGCTCGAGCATGGCGCTCGAGGCCTGCGAGGGGTCCGGTGCGAGCAGCGTCACGTCGTGGCCGGCTCGTGCGAGCACGAGCGCGAGCCCGACCGCCCGCGGGTTGCACGACTCGCGGTCCACGACGAGCACCGAGCGCGCCACCCGGGGGCCGGACGCGGACGGCGGAGCGACTGCGCCGGCGGCGTCCGCAGCAGCCGTGCGCACGCGTTCGAAGCGCGCGGCGAGCGCCGGCGCGATGGCCGACACCTCGGTGGCGACGGTCGCCGCGTCGACGGTGTCGAGCGCGAGCGCCGCGGCGGTGAACGTGAGCCGGGCGCGTGGATCGCCGAAGACTGCGCAGGCCGCGGCCGCCGCGAGTACCCGGTCGCGCGGCGCGATGCGGGAGTCCGCGGACGTCGCGACGAGCGGGCACGCGGACGAGAGGCCCGCGGCGCGCAACCGCGAGGACCAGACGAGTTGGCGGGAGACGTCGAGCCGCCGCGCGACGTGTGTCGCGGCGGCGAGCACGGGCGTCGAGGCGGGCGCTCGCTCGTACCACGAGTCGAGCGTCCGGTCGGCGACCGCCGGCTGCAGCTGGAGCAGCTGCGGGACGAAGTGCTGGAGCCGGTCGCCGATCGCGTCGTAGGCCTCCTGCGGACCACGCCCCGCGGCGTCGAGGCACTCGAGCAGCAGGCCGACGTGGGCGTCGACCCCGCCGCTCTCTTGGATCGAGCCGAGCAGCGCGTCGGCAGCCTCGCCGTGGCGACCGAGCCCGACGAGGGCCTGGGCCTCGGGCACGGCGACCGTCGCGCGCGAGTACTCGAACCCGTCCTCGTCGATCGCGTCGCGGACACGTCCGAAGTGCTCGAGCGCCCGGTCGTGCTGATCGAGCGCGAGGTGGGCGGCACCCGCGAGGGAGTCGGCGAGCGACGTGTTCGAGGAGATCGCCCGCAGCCGGTCGATCTCCTCGAGGGCCTCCTCGGCGCGCCCGAGCGCGAGAAGGCAGTTCACGGACGTGCGGAGCGCGAGGCGCGCGGTCGAGGGGGCTGCCGCGACCTCGGCGGCCCTCCGGCAGTGCGCGAGCGCCTCCTCGAACCTCCCGTTCAGGACGTACGAGCGGCCGAGGCTCGCGAGGCGCACCCCCCAGTCGAGCTCGGAGTCGCCGGCGAGATCGGCGAACGCGGTGCGGATGTTACGCGCGGCCTTGTCGCGCCCGGTGATGTGGGACTGGAGGTAGCCGCGATGGGTGATCCGGACGAGCGAGGTGAGCTCGCGGGCGAGCTCCCGCGTGCCGGCTCGCGCGACGACGAGCTCGTGGAGCCGCCCCTCCCAGTGCCCGTACGCGCGGCGGAACAGCCGGCACGCAGGGTGGACGAAGGTCGATGCGGCCTCGTTGCCCTGCTGGTTCTCGATGTGCACGACGAACGCCTCGCGCTCGGCCGTCATCGCGGCGAGCGAGTCGCGCAGCCCCGCGGGATCGGGGCACACGAGCGACTCGTCCGCGTCGACCCACAGGATCCACTGGCCGCGGCAGGCGGCGAGCGCGTCGTTGCGGGCGCGACCGAAGTCGTCGTCCCAGTATCCGGCGAGCACGCGCGCGCCGGCACGCGACGCGATCTCGACCGTCGCGTCGGTCGAGCCCGTGTCGTACACGACGATCTCGTCGGCGACGGCGGTGAGCGACTCGAGGCACCGGGGGAGCTCGAGCTCCTCGTCCTTCACGATCAGGCACGCGGTCACGAGCGGGAGGTCCGCGTCTCGCGGGTCGGGGCGCAGCGGCACGCCGCCGCGGTGGTGCACGTAGCACCGTTCGACGACGGCGAGGTGCAGCCCGAGCGCGCGAAGCGAGGTCGAGACGTGCGCCGGGTCGTAGCCGCGCGTCGCGACCGCCTCGAGACCGCCGACCGTCTCGAGACGGTCGCGACGGAGCGCGAGGCAGGGTCCTGCGAGCACGCCCGCCTCGGTCGGCTGGGTTTGCGAGGCCGCGAGGTCGCGTGCGAACTGCCGGCGCAGGCCGATCTCGTGCGGGCGGTACGGCACGCCGACCTGGAGCTCGTCGCCGTCCGCGAGGTTCGTGCGCGGCGCGACCGCGCCCAGCCTGTCGTCGTCGAGCGCGCCGACGAGCGCGTCGATCCATCCCGGTACGAGCTCGAGGCGATCCTCGACGAACACGACGGCCGGGCGCAGTTTCGGGGCCGCGGCGCCGGTGACCCGCGCGAGCGCGCCGCCGCGTGCCGGCCGGCGCCACGCGCCGGGGTCGTCGGGCCCCGGGCGCGCGCTCCCTACGACGAGGACGTTGTCGTGCGCGCCGAGGTCGGCCGCGACGTGTGCGAGGAAGGCCTTCGTCGCCTTGCGGTCGTCGCCGGCCACGACGCAGATCGTCGCCGCGATTGCTCGGCCCATCCGTCCTCCCTCGCCGCTCCCGGGTGCGCGCGCCGGCTACGGCCGGTGACTGCGCTCGGAGGTCCCTTACGGCATCGCGGAAGAATCGTTCAAGTCCCGCCGCGCTCGCGCCGATAGATCACTCGGTCCTCGAAACGGGGGCTCCCGGGCGCACCGAGCGTTCGGGACCAGCAACGACGGCCCGCACGGACGCGGGCCGTACTCACGAGAATTGGAGAAACGGATGTCTTCTCTCGTCGTGAACACGAACCTGTCTGCCATCGGCGCGTACAACAACTTGAACGCGACCGACACGCAGATGAGCAAGGCGATCCAGGAGCTGTCGTCGGGTCTTCAGATCCAGACGGCGGCCGACGGTCCCGCCGCGTACGTGCAGAGCCAGGCGCTCGAGTCCCAGGCGAACGGCTACCAGCAGGCGATCTCGAACGCGCAGGACGGCGTCTCGCTCGTCCAGACCGCGTCGGGCGCGCTGAACCAGATCTCGTCGATCCTCCAGACGATGGACCAGTTGGCGGTCTCCTCGGCGAACGGCGCCACGAACGACGCGACGTCGCTCAGCGCCAACCAGCAGGAGTTCAAGAACCTCCAGTCGAGCATCGACCAGATCGCGAGCACGACGAGCTACGGCACCACGAACCTGCTCGACGGCACGTTCTCGAACCAGACCCTCCAGGTCGGGGCGTTCGACTACACGAGCCAGCAGATCACGCTCAGCATCGGTGGCGCGTCGACCGGCGCGCTCGGCGTCGCCAGCAGCTCGGCGTCCGTCGGCACCGCGCAGGCCGCCGCGAGCGCGATCGCACTCGTCCAGGCGGCGATCGCGTCGGTGGACTCCATCGAGGCGAACGTCGGTGCCATCCAGAACCAGCTCCAGGCCATCGCTGCGAACCTCACGGTCGGCCAGCAGAACCTGAGCGCTGCGAACAGCCAGCTCGTCGACGTGAACATGGCGCAGATGATGACGCAGTTCTCGACCGACCAGATCCTGATGCAGACGGGTACGGCGATGCTGTCCCAGGCGCAGCAGGCACCTGCTCTCGTCGAGAAGCTCATCTGATCGACGTCTCGTGGCGCCCCGTAGGACCGACCGGTCCTGCGGGGCGCCGAGGCGTCCGGCCGAAGTGGAGCGGGACTGATGACCACGAGCGCAACGACAGCGACGGGTTCGAGCAACAACGCACCGCTGATCGTGAACGGCCTGATCTCGGGTATCAACACGACGTCGGTCATCAACGCACTTCTGCAGGCGTACCAGGCGCCGATCACGAACCTGAAGAACGAGCAGACGTCGCTCGGCGGAAAGGCCGGCGACTACGGCGTCGTGAACACCGACCTCCAGCGGCTCGTGACCGCTGCCCAGGCGCTCAGCACGAGCTCCTCCTGGAACCTCGCGACGGCGTCGACGTCCGACTCGAGCGTCGCGACCGCGACCGCGTCCCCGGGCGCGCAGCGCGGGACCACGACCTTCACGGTCGACCAGCTCGCGCAGGGCAACATCATCGCCTCCCAGGGGGGCGTCGCGTCCACCGGCACGGTCGTGACCTCCGCTGCGTCGCTGCTGCTCGCGACCGGCGGGGACGCGCTCGGACTGTCGAGCTTCTCCTCGACGGGAGCGCTCGCCCTCGGGAGCCACGTGATCGACGTGACCCAATCCTCGTCGGCCGGCACGGTCACGGGCGCGACGGCGCTGCCGGCGACGTCCACGATCACCACGGGCTCGAACGACACGCTCGCCTTGTCGGTCAACGGGACCGCGTACACGCTCACGCTCGCGGCGGGGACGGCCGAGACGCCGACCGGCGTCGTCGCCGCGATCAACGCCGCCGCCACCGCGGCGGGCGCGGGTGTCACCGCGTCGCTCAGCTCCACCGGCGCGCTGCAGCTCGCGACGAACGAGCAGGGCAGCGCTGCGAGCCTCTCGGTGACCGGCGGCACCGCCCTCGCGACGCTCGGGCTGAGCTCGGGCCAGTCGGGAACCGGCACGGACGCCGTCGTGACCGTCGACGGCACCTCGACGACCCTGTCCTCGATCACGCCGGGATCGACGGTGACCCTCGGTGCCCCCGCAGGTTCGATCGTCGCCACCGTCGCCTCCTCGCCGGGTGCGGGAGGCGCGCTGCTCAAGGCCGGCAGCGCGTCGGCCGACCTCGTGTCGACGGGCACCGGCAGCCTGTCCGACGTCGTGTCGGCGATCAACGGTGCGAACCTCGGAATGACCGCGTCAGCGGTCCAGGACTCGGCGGGCACGTACCTGCTCCAGGTCGCCGCGAACGGCACCGGGCTCGCGGGCTCCGCGAGCGTGGACGCGAGCGCGTTCGCCGGAGGCGCCCTCGGCTCGTTGAACACGATCTCGTCGGCGCAGGATGCGCTCGTGAACGTCGGCGGCACGGGCGGCTACCAGCTGAGCTCGTCGACGGACGTCTTCACGAACCTCCTCTCCGGAACCGCGGTGACCGTCGCGGCGACCGGGCACGCCACCGTGACCGTCGCACCGGACGCGTCGGGCGAGGCGACGCAGGTGAGCACGCTCGTCAGCAGCGCCAACCAGGTGCTCACGGACATCAACCAGGTCGCCGGGTACAACGCGGCGACGAAGACCGGCGGTCCGCTCATGGGTTCCGCGGTGCTCCAGGGCATCCAGCAGCAGATCCTGTCGATCTTCGCGAGCGCCGCGGGCGCGTCGGGCTTCGGCAACGCGCTGTCCGCGGGCATAAGCCTCACGTCGACGGGCTCGGTCACCTTCGACCAGACGAAGTTCGAGAGCGCGTTCAGCGCCAACCCGACGAAGGTCGCGGCGCTGTTCGCGCAGGGTGGCACGTTCGCTCCGACGTCGTCGGCCTACACGGGCTCCGTGAGCTTCGTGTACGCCAACGACTCGACCCAGAGCGGGACCTACGACGTGCAGGTGAGCCAGTCCGCGACCCAGGCGAGCGTCACCGGCGCGGCGCTCGCCTCGGGCGCGGTGAGCGCGGCCGAGACGCTCACGTTCGCGTCGGCCGGTGCGACGGCCTCGTACACGACGACCGCGGGGGAGTCGCTCGCGACGATCGCCTCGGGTCTCGACCAGCAGTTTGCCGCGCAGGGTCTCGGCCTGTCCGCGTCGGTCGTCAACAGCGGGACCCAGCTGTCGGTGTCGAGTAACGCGTACGGGAGCGCCACGACCTTTACCGCCACCTCGACGAGCACGGCGGCGGGAACGACCGGACTCGGCGGGGCAAAGGCCGGCACACCGACCACGTACTCCGGGACCGACGTCGCGGGCACGATCAACGGCGTCGCTTCGACGGGGTCGGGGCAGGTGCTCACGGCCCCGTCGAGCGACCCGACGCTCGCGGGCATCTCGCTCATGGTCGCGGCGTCGGGCATCACGAGCCTCACGGACCTCGGGTCCTTCACGTACTCGCCCGGGCTAGCGCAGCAGCTCCAGACGCTCGCGAACACCGCGTCGAACCCGGTGAACGGCACGGTCACGACGACGATCTCGAGCCTGACGAACGAGTCGACGGGCCTCAACACGCAGATCGCGAACTACCAGTCGGTCGCGACGGCCCAGCAGACGCTCCTGCAGAACGAGTTCGCGAAGATGGAGACCGCGCTCGGGACGCTCAAGAACCAGGCTGCCGCGCTCGGCAGCCAGATCGCGCAGCTCCCGTGAGCGTGGGGGCCACCGATCAGGACGAGTCGCTCCGCCGGTATCTCGCCGACCAGGTCAGGACCGCGACGCCGGCCCAGCGGCTCGTCATGCTCTTCGATCAGCTCCGACGCGATCTCCACTGCGCCGCGGCCGCGTTCGAGGGTGGCACGTTGAAGGAGATCTCCGACAACCTCGTCCATGCGCAGCACGTCATCATCGCCCTGCGCGACCCCCTCGACACCGAGACCGAGCTCGGGCGCGCGCTCTCGGGCATCTACGGCTTCTGCCTCCAGCACCTCGTCACGGCCAACCTCACGAAGGACCCGTCGATGCTCCCCGACGTCCAGACGATCGTCGACCGCCTCGCCGACGCCAATCGCGCGGCTGTCGCCTCGTTGCAGGTTCCCGCCAGTGTCGGCTGACGTCGGCCGCCGGCACCGCGCGTGGTCCGCCGCGCTCGACGCCGGCGAGCAGTGGGTCGCTAAGGCGCGCACGAGCCTCGAGTCCGGCGGTCCGATGCCGGGTGCGGGCCTCGTCGCGTTCCCTGAGGTGCCGCCGCCGGAGGAGCTCGCATCGCGCGCCCGGCTCCTGTCCGTCGCGCAGCGCGATCTCGAGATCGCCCTTCGCGAGCGGGTGGCGATCCTCGGCGCCGCGATGTGCGACGAGCCGGCCGCCACGCGCACCGCGATCGCGCTGTACTTCGACCGCTCAGCCTGACTGCTCCTCCGGCGCGACCGGCGCGACGAGGCCGTGCCGGGCGAGCTGCGCGAGCCGCGCGCGGGCCTGGTCGGTCAGATCCGAGCCCGACGCCCCGCGCGGCGAGCCCCACGCGTGCTCGGCGAGCTCACGCGGACCACGCCGCCCGTCGACCGCGGCGAGCAGCGCCGCGCTCGGGCCGTCGAGCAGCACCGCTCCGACGCCGTCGGCACGGGCGACGCGTGCGGCCGGATCCGCCTCGAGCACGAGCCCCGGCGCAGGGGCGAGCCGGGTCCGGGGGCCCGGTGCGGCGACGACGCGGACGGCTGCGTGCGAGTCGCGACCGCTGTCGGGTTCGCAGGCCGTGCGCGTGGCCTCGATCGTCGCCCCGCACACCCCGGTCGCGCCGAGCCCCCGGAGCGACGCCTGATAGGCCGCGTACGCGAGGGCGAAGCTCTCGGCGCCGCCGTGCGCGGCGACGTTCGCAGCGAGCTCGGCGACGTAGGGCTGGAGTGGGTGGGTCTCCCCGAGCGTGAGACGGATCGCGAGCCCGCTCGACAGCGCCCCGAGCTCGCGAAGCAGGATCGGGCCCCGGTCGTCGCAGATGAGCTGGCAGCGCGCGACGAGCGTCCCACCGGGTCGCAGGTGCGCCGCGGCGCCCGCGAGGACCCGGCGGATGACGCCGAGGCCGTCGGGCCCGGCCGCGACGGTGGAGCGCAGCCGGGTGCCGGGGGCGGCCGGCACGTACGGAGGCAGGCTGACGACGAGGTCGAACGTCTCTCCGGGAAGCGCGTCGAAGCAGTCGGAGAGCGCGTAGCGCACCGGGTGGGGCGTGTCGTTGAGCAGCGCGTTGAGCGCGGCGAGCTCGAGCGAGCGCTCCTCGACGTCGGAGAGCAGCACCTCCGACGCGCCGCGCGCCGCGAGGAGCCCCTGGATCCCACAGCCCGCGCCGAGGTCGAGGACGCGAAGGCCGCGCGCGTCGGGAAGCGACGCGGCGAAGGTGAGGGAGTCCGGGCCGAGGTACGCGCTCGCGCCGAGCCCGTCCGGGTGGTCGCCAGCTGCGCTCGGAGACGAGTAGCTCGGCGGCCGACCGGTGAGCAGGAGGCCGCCGAGGGCGGGCGCGGCCACCCACCCGGTCGTCGCGAGCCGGTCGCCGGGTCCCCCGTGCACCAGACCGCAGGATCGGAGCGCGCGGACGACGCCGCGCAGCGCATCGCCGGCGCGAGCGTCCGCGACCAGGTGCGGCGCGACGGCGCCGAGCGAGAACAGCGCGAGGGTCGCGCGCTCCTCGTCGGTCAGCCCGACGAGAGCGGCGAGCGTGGCTTCGCCTGCGGCCGACGTCGGCGCGAAGAGCGCGCCTCCGGTGACGAGCGGGTAGAGGCGCGGGTAGCCGACCGAGCGCAGGAGGCGGGCGAGCGCGCGCATCGCCCCCGGCGCGTCCGGATGTGGCGCGCGGACGGTTCCGAGCTCGCGTGCCTCGGTGCTCGGCCCGTCGCGGGCGCCGCCGAGCCCGCTCACGGCGCGGGAGTTCCGAGCATCGCCGCGGCGCGCGCGCGGCGCGCGGTGGGGAGCGCGTCGATCGCACCGAGGACGTCGGGGAGCACTGACGAGCCGGCCGAGTGGACCCGGGAGGTCCTCGTCACCGCCGGCAGTGCGTAGACGAACGCGAGCAGGCGGGCGACCGCGACGTAGATCTCGGCAGGGATCTGCTGGTCGACCTCGCACACCGCGTAGAGGTAGCGAGCGAGTGGGGGGTCCTCGACGATCGGCACCTCGGCCTCGGTCGCGCGCGTCCTGATCGCGCGAGCGAGGGCGTCGGATCCCTTCGCGACGACGACCGGGGCCGCGCCCGTCCCGGGTGTGTACTGGAGCGCGACCGCGTAGTGGGTCGGGTTCGTCACGACGACGTCGGCGCGCCGGATCGCGGAGGCGATCTGGGACCGGACCATCGCGTACTGACGCTTGCGCAGCTCGTTCTTCGTGTGCGGGTTTCCCTCGGCGGCCTTCGCCTCCTCCTTCACCTCGTACTTCGTCATCTTGAGGCTCTGGAGGAGCTTGTGGCGCTGGAACGCGTACTCCGCGAGGCCGATGAGCACGCTCACGAGCGCGAGGATCCTGACGAACCGGAGGATCGACGAGGCAGTCTCGCCGAGGATGGGCGCGAGGCCGATGGGCGAGGTCCCGGTCACGGACGTGACGAGGCTGTGGACCGCCGCGTAGCCGGCGAACCCGAGGATCGACAGCTTGAGGGTCTGCTTGACGAGTTGCACGACCATCTGGGATCCGACGAGGTGCTTGACGCCGTTCTTCGGGTTCACCCGGTCGAACTTCGGCTTCGCCGCCTTGAGCGAGAACGAGCGACCCGTCTGTGCGATGTTCGAGACGACCGCGAGCACGGCGAACAGCCCGCCGACCGGGACCATCACGACGACCACGATCCGCAGGCCCGCGGTGAGCACGGCGAACGCCCCGGCGGAGGTCGGTGCGCCCATGACGTTGCGGGCCTGAGCGACGAGACCGACGACGCGGGACTCGGTGTTCGAGAAGAGCCACGGGAGCAGGAAGCTGGCGACGAGCACGCCGACCCATCCGGAGACGTCCGGCGACCGCGCGACCTGGCCGCGGTCGCGAGCCTCCTTCTTGCGCTTCGCGGTGGGCGGCTCGGTCCGAGCGTGCTTGTCCTCGCTCGCCACGTCAGTGCCCGCCGAATAGCGAGGCCGTGTCGCCGAGCGCGCGCGAGACGAACTGTGCGACATAACCCGGCAGGACGGAGATCCCGAGGCCGACGAGGACGATCGCAAGCACGATCTGGAGCGGCATCCCGAGGATCCAGACGTTCATCTGGGGCGCGGCCTTCGAGAGGAGCGCGAGGACGATCTGTGTCGCGAACAACACGACGAGGATCGGCGCCGCGATCTCGAGCGCGGACGTGAACAACGTCGCGAGGTCGAGCACGACGACCTCGCCGATGCGGCTCGTCGACGAGAGCGTGAACCCGGCGGTGTCGAACGAGCGCGCGAAACCGTCGACGAGATAGAGGTATCCACCCGACACGAGGAGCAGCGCCATAGCGACCTGCTCGAAGAACTGCCCGATCATCGGTGTCTGGTCGAGGCTGAGCGGGTCGATCGACGCGGGCAGGTTCAGCCCGCCCATGAGGTCGACGAAGCTGCCCGCGGTCGTGATCGTGCTGATGAGCAGGTACACGACGTAGCCGATCGCGGCCCCGGTCATGACCTGGAGCACGAGGTCGCCGACGAAGCTCGGCGCGGTGCTCGGGATCGCGGACGCCGGGATCCGCGGGCCGACGAGGAGCGCGAGCCCTGATGCGAGGCACGTCGTCGCGATCGCGGGGATCGCGCGTCGGTTCGAGAACGGCGGGACCAGCATGAGCCACCCGAGCGCCCGGGCGAGGGCGAGGAGGAACCCGACGAGCCAGCGGTAGTTCAGCGTGAGCGCCACGGCTAGCCGCCGGCGAGTAGCTGCGGCAGGCTCGCGAAGAGCGAGTGGACGTACGCGATGAAGACGCCGAGCATCCAGTGGCCGGCGAGCATGACGACCAGGCCGACCGCGACGACCTTCGGCACGAAGGTGAGCGTGGCCTCCTGGATCTGCGTGACCGACTGGAACAGCGAGATCACGAGGCCGACGGCCATCGCCGACAGCATGATCGGAGCGGCGATCTTCGCTCCGGTCATCATCGCGTTCGCCGCGATCTGCAGGACCTGCGCCTCGTTCATCTGAAGCTCGACACGAGGGACTGGAGCACGAGGACCCACCCGTCGACGAGGACGAAGAGCAGGAGCTTGAACGGGAGCGAGACGAGTGTCGGGGGGAGCATGACGACGCCCATCGACATGAGCGTCGCCGACACGACGAGGTCGATGATGAGGAAGGGCACGAAGATGACGAACCCGATGATGAACGCGCTCTTGAGCTGTGTGAGCAGGAAGGCCGGGATGATCGACGCGAGCGGCGCGTTCATGGGCTTCGCAGGGTTGTAGTGACCGATCTTGTCGGTGACCGCGAGCTCCTGGGCGCCCGTCTGCTTGAGCATCCAGGTCTTCAGCGGGACCTCGGCCTCGCGGTAGGCCTGGGTCGCGTTGATCTTCCCGTGCAGGTACGGCTGGAGCGCGTCGTGGTTCATCGCGTTGAGCGTCGGGGTCATGAGGAACAGCGAGATGAACAACGCGATGCCGACGAGCACCTGGTTCGGCGGCGTCGTCGAGAGGCCCAGCGCCTGGCGCGTGAGACCGAGCACGATGATGATGCGGACGAACCCGGTGCAGAGGATGAGCAGCGACGGCGCGACGGACAGGAAGGTGCCGACGAGGATGACGAGGATGCTCGTCGTCGGCTTCGAGAGCGTGTTGCCGAGGTTGATCGACACCGACGTCGACGCGAGGTGCGCGGCGTAGGGGTCGAGCATCGTGAGGTGCACGGGGAAGGTCCGCTTCCTGTCCGGTCGGGGCGCTCAGCGCCGGAGGGTCGCGTTGCGCAGCGAGTCGAGCAGCGAGGCCGGACGCTCCGGCGCGGCGCCGGCGACGCTCATCACGGGGGCGCGGGTCGAGTCGGGCCGTGTGACCGCGGAGCGCGCCGCGGCGAACATCGCAGCGCTCGCGGCTGCTCCGGTGCCTACCGCGTCCGCGGCGTCCGGCGCTCCGCCGACCGCCGCGGCGTCGGGTGCGGCAGCCCTTGCCGCGCCGTCGTTCCGCGGGTCGTTGAGGAACGTGATCGTCGATCCCGCGATCCCGACGAGGATCTCCCGCCCGCCCCATCGCACGGTCGCGATGGAGAGGTCCTTGCCGAGCGACTGGCGGCTCACGACCGCGAGTCCGTCGCCCGAGGCGCGCCGCTTCGACGGCGACGCGCCGCCGCGCATGCGAGCGAGCCCCTTCCCGAGGCCCCAGATCGACACGACGATCACCGCGAGCGCGATGACCATCTGGAGGAGCGAGTGGCCGACGGACACGTCGGGGAGCGTCTTCACTACTGCGGATGCGAGCGTCGGTGCCACGGTCAACGTCCTTCCTTCGAGAGATCCGTGCCGATGACCTCGCTCACGCGGACGCCGAGGTTGGTGTCGTCGATCACGACGATGTCGCCTCGGGCGAACAGCGTCCCGTTCACGAGCACGTCGACCGGGCTGTTGCGCGCGCGGTCGAGCTCGAGCGACTGTCCCGGGCGCACGTCGAGGAGCTCGTGCAGGCGGAGTCGAGCCCTGCCGAGCACGACCTCGACCTTCAGCTCGACCTGGCCGAGCGTCTCGATCGGCATGCGGCTCGCTCCCTGCTGGCCGTCGTTCGCCGGGTAGCCCCGCCGTCCGCCGTCACCGGGGTTGCCCGCCGGCGGGTCTGCGACGACGTCCGCGTCGACCAGCTCGCCGTCGCCGACGAGCGCCACGTTCTCCTCACTCATCTCCGCTCTCCCTCTTGCTCACGACCGTGCAGACCAATTTGTTGCCGTTCTCGACGAGGATCCCGGTCCCGAAGGGCGTGTCCTGCACGACGAGCTGGAGCTCGTACGGCCCATCGCTCGGCTCCTGTTCGATGTGGATCACGTCGCCGACCCGGAGGCTGAGCAGCTCGGCGGGCGTCAGGCTGATCGGCGGGTACTCGACCTTCAGCTCCATCGGGACCGAGAGGATCCGCCGACGCGCCTCCTTGCGGTCGACCATGCCCTCCATCCCCTCCGAGCTCTGGTGGCGCTCGATGTGCTCGAGCACCGGAAGGAGCACGGTGAGCGGGAGCGAGAGCAGGATCGTCTCGGGGTCGTGGTCGGCGATCGTGACCGCGAGCTCGACGATGAGGCACATCACGCCCGGTCGACCCACCTGGACGAGCAGGGCGCTCGAGGAGTTCTGGACGAGGCCGACGTTCAGCGACACGAGCGTCGCGAACGGGGGCGGCAGCTCGTTCCAGATGACGTCCGTGAGCGTCCCGACGAGCGCGCGCTCGATCTCGGTGAGCTGGGCACGATCGGGCTGGTTCGCCCCGTCCCCGCCGAGATGGAAGTCGAGGAGCTCGAGCACGAGCGGCACCGGGATGTGCATGACGACCCGCCCTTCCAGCGGGAGCAGCACCGCGCTCGACACGAACGTCGGATCGGGTAGCGATGAGGAGTGCTCCTCCCACGTGCGCTGCTCGAGCGAGACGAGCTCGACGTGCGCGGGCTGTCGGATCGCCGAGGTGAGCGAGCTCCCGATCCGGTGCGCGACGGTCTCGAGGATCGGTTGGAGGCGCCGCAGGCGTGCGCGTTCCACGGTCTCCTGACGGTGCAGATCGAAGACGCGGATCCGGTTCGACCCGGCGGCGACGACCGTCGAGGGGGCCTCGACCATGTCGACAGCGCTGCGCGCCCCGCTTGCCGCAGGTGCGTCCTGCTCCACGATGGTGCTCACGGCACGTTCTCGAGCGCCTGGATCACCTGGCTGCTCGTCGTGAGCGTCTTGGTGTTCGCGGTGTAGGCCTCCTGCGCGGTGATGAGGTTCGTGAGCTCCGTGCCGAGGTCGACGTTCGACTGCTCGAGCTCTCCGCCGAGCAGCGCGCCGCGACCGCCCGTGCCCGGCGTGCCGATGAGCGCCTGGCCCGAGTTCGGGCTCGTCGCGTACAGCCCGCCACCCTGGTCCGAGAGCCCGCCTGCGTTCGCGAAGGAGGCCAGCGCGATCTGGCCGAGGGCGAGCGTCGCACCGTTCGAGAATGCGCCCGTGATCGTGCCGTCGGAGCCGATCGAGTAGCTCTGCAACGTGCCGGACGCGTAGCCGTCCTGCTGGTTGATCTGGATCGTGGACGCGGCGGCGTACTGGGTCACGGCGTTCGCGGTGCCGGGCGCGGGGAAGTTGAACGACCACGTGTCGCCCGTCGGGAAGCTGTAGCCCGTGGGCATCGTGCCCGCCGGGAGCGAGAACGAGCCGTCCGCGTTCGCGGTCACCCCGGTGATCGACTTCACCCCGCCGGTCGTCGGGTCGAACGTGATCGTCGGCGCGGTCGCCCAGAGCTTGCTCGCCGCGCCGCCCGCGGGGTTCGGGACCGTTCCCTGCACCGTCCAGGCGTTGGCCGTGCCCGTGACGCCGGTGAACGTGAGGGTGACCGGCACGACGTTGCCGAGTGCGTCGTACGCGTTGTAGGTCGTCGTCTCGACCGGCGCGGTGCCGGTCCCGCTCCACGCCGGCAGGTTGCCGCCGAGGTCGAGCGCCGTGGTCGCGGTTGCGCCGATCGTCTCCCCCTGCGGGATCTTGATCGCCGTGAGCGGCGCGTTGGTGTTCACGGTCCCGCTCCCACTCGCCTGCCAGCCCATGATGAGCCCACCGGACTGCGTGCTGAGGTTCCCGTTGCCGTCCGTCGTGAGGCTGCCGTCGCGCGTGAACAGCTGCTGTCCGCCGCTCTGCACGACGAGGTAGCCGCCTCCCTGGATCGCGACGTCGTTCGGGTTGCCGGTCTGCTCGAGCGAGCCCTCCTGGAGGTTCACCTCGTTCGCGGCGACGCGCACTCCCGAGCCGACCGCCACGGGGTTGATGCCGGCGCCCCCGGCCGTCGGGCCGGACGCGCCCGAGATCTGCTCGGCGAGCAGGTCCTGGAACTGCACCTGGCTCGACTTGTAGCCGACGGTGTCGGCGTTCGCGATGTTGTTGCCGATGCTGTCGAGGTAGGTCTGGTTCGCCTGGATCCCGGAGACCGCTGCGAGTACCGATCGTTCCGTCATCTACGTGCTCCTTCGTGTCGTGGTCGTTCGTGGCGCCGTCCCCGGAGGGGGGGCGGGGGGCGATGGGGCGTGCGGGGCGTCAGCTGCTGACGCCCGTGATGTCCGTGAGGGGCACCGACGTGCCGTTCACCTTTAGCGTCGGTGCGCCGGTCGCGCTGAGCGTCACGTCGGTGACCGAGCCCGTGATCGTGTTCCCCGCGACCGTCGCGGTGACCGTGCGCCCGATGAGGCCGGTCGCCTCGGTGTCCTGCGAGGTCGTCTGCGCCGCGGTGATCGCCGACGTCTGCGTCGTCACGGACTCCATCTGGGCGAGGGCCGAGGTCTGCTGCAGGATCGTCGCCGGGTCGGTCGGACTCGTCGGGTTCTGGTTCTGGAGCTCCGCGACGAGCAGCTGCAGGAACATCTGCGGGTTCGACAGCTGGCTCGCCATGTTCGACGTCGAGGACTTCGCAGTAGCGGGGGAGCCTGCGGCACCGGAGCTTCCTGCGCCCGACGCGCCCGACGCGCCCGACGCGCCGGTTGCGGGGGTCGGCGTTGCGGTGCCGCTCGGAGCCGGCACGGCGAGCGTGTTGAGCAGCGAGGTGAGCGGGCCGATCGAGGCGATGTCCATCGTGGTCCTCCGATGCCTAGAGCCGTACGTCGAGAAGTCGGTGTGTCGAAGCGCTGCGCGCGCCGGTCGCGGCGAACGCCGGCGCGGCTGGCGCGGCCGTGACGGTCGAGGTGTCCGGACGCGCCGGCGGGACGCCGGCGGGCTGGCCGGATCCACCGCCAGGATCGCGGTAGGTGGACGCGAATGCGCCGGAGCCCGTGTCCCCGAGGAGCACCGTCGTGCTTTGGCTTCCCTGCGCGAGGCCGCTCTGCAGGTCCGGGAGGGACGATCGCAGTGCGCTCGCGCCGGCGTCCGTCGTCGCGACGAGTCGGACGGTCACCTGGTCGGCGGTGACCGTGAGCGTCGCCCGCACGTCGCCGAGCTCGACCGGGTGCAGCACGATGGTCATCACCTGGGTTCCCGTGACGGTCGTACGCAGGGGCGAGAGCACGGACACGATCTGGCTCGCGACGCCCGGCAGCTGTTGGGCGCCGGTGACCGACGGTGCGTCCGCACGCCCCGTCCCGGATGCCGCTGCGGGTGACGCCGGGGCGACGGCAGCACCGTTCGCGACCGACGCCATCGCCGCCGACCCGTGCAAAGGCGAGTCCGCGCCATCCACGCCGTGGGTGGCCGGGTTCGCCGCCGCCGCCGCCGCCGGCGTCGCGGCGGTTGCGGCCGACGCGTGAGGGGAGGTCGGGGGCCGGCCCGCGGTCTGCGTGCGAGAGGTCCCGTCCGCGACCTGGGGTGCGGCCGGCGTGGGGGCCGAGGCCGCGCCCGCCGCGCTCGCGGTCGTGGTCGCGCCGAGCGACGTCGTGACCGCGGGGGTGCCCTGGCGCGCCCCGGCGCCGACGCGGGGAGGCGTGCCGCCCGGAAGGGGAGCCGCAGCCGCGCCTGCCTGCGTCGGCGCCGTCTCGCCACTGGTCGATTCCCCCGGTGCGGTTGCGCCTGTCGGTGTGGACGTAGCGCTGCTCCCGACGGTGGTCCCGGCCGGGCCTCGGGCGCCGGTGCGCGCGTCGGGCGCTCCGCTCGCGCCGGCGGTCGTGTCCGCGCCGGTGCCCCGCGGTGCGACCGCCGCCCGCGTGGTCGTGGCCGCGGCGACCGCCCCGACGCCAGCGGAAGCGGCCGAGGCGCCGCGGGGGTGGGACGCCGTCGCCGCGTTCGCCGCGTTCGCCGCGTGCGGCGCGGCTGCGGCGAGCGCGGCCGCCGAGACGCTCATGGCCGCCGCCTGGTCGGCCGGCGGGCTCTGGCTGCCCGCCGCAGGCGGCGTCGCCGGGGCACCGTCGTGCTTCGTGGCAGCGCCGTTCGAGGCAGCACCGTTCGAGGCAGCGCTGTGCGGCGCCGTCGGCGCAGCCGGGCCGGCGGGCGCTCCGCCCGAGGCGGCGGCCGTGCCGGCCGTCGGGTTCTGGGCGGTCGTTGCGGGAGGCGCTGGCGTAGGGCCGGGAGTGCCGGACCGGGTGGTCACGCTCGCGGCCGCGAACGCGTCGGTGAAGCTCGGGCCGGACGCGTCCGCCGCCGGCGACCCGTGCGGCTGCCCGCCCCCGGGTGCGGTCACCTCGGGGCCGATGCTCTCGGTCGCGGGCGCGGCGATCATCGCGGCGCGGCTCACGCGCCGCGCCCTTCGCAGCACGGGCGGGACGACTGGGATGCGGTCACGAGCCACCTCCGACGATCTGCGTCACGGCCTGGATGTACGCTTGGGTCTGCGGGTAGGGGGGCACGCCGCCGTACTGCGCGACCGCTGCGGGTCCCGCGTTGTACGCCGCGAGTGCGAGCGGGGTGGAGCCGTACGTGCCGAGGTAGCCGGACAGGAGCTGCGCGGCGCCGTCGATGGCCTGGGCGGGGTCGAACGGGTTGACGCCGAGCCCGGCTGCGGTCGCCGGCATGAGCTGCATGAGGCCCTGCGCACCCACGGTGCTCACCGCGTTCGGGTTGTAGCCGGACTCGACCTGAGCGACGGCTTCGAGCAGGCCGATCGGAACCCCGTAGCGACTCGCTGCGGCCGCGAAGAGCGGTGCGTACGCACTCGGAACGCTGGTCGGTCCTCCGCCCGAAGCCGTCGCCGCTCCCGTCGCGGCCGGGAGCACCCGACGGATCGCGACCGGCGTGCCGACCGGCTGGATCGAGACGACGGTCCCGCTCTGCGGCGCGTCGATCATCAGGCCGTTGCCGATGTAGATGCCGACGTGACCGGGCGACGCCGGCGTCCCGTCACTCCCGGCGTAGAAGACGAGGTCGCCGGGCTGTGCCTGGGCGAGAGTCGCGACGGCGGTCCCCGAGGTCGCCTGGAGCTCGCTCGTGCGCGGGAGCGCGACACCGAGCTGGCCGTAGACGTACTGGACGAGGCCGGAGCAGTCGAAGCCGGCCGGTGTCGAGCCGCCCCACACGTACGGGGTCCCCAGGTACCGTTCGGCGGTCGCGACGACGGTGCTCGCCGACGGCGCAGTGGCCGGGACCCCGGCGCCGGCGGGCGCGGGCGCGGGCGCGAATGTGCCGTACTGCGGCGTGACCGTGCCCCCGGAGGGCTGCGTCGCGCCGGCCGCGCCGCCGGCGGACGCGGGTCCCCCCGCGAGCACGGCCTGGGCCTCGGAGAACACGGATGCGAAGTCGCCGGTCGGGGCCGCCTGCTGCACCTGGCTCGCGAGACCGCTCATCGTGGCCTGCACGCTCGAGAGCCAGCCCTGGATCGCCGCGAGGTCGCTCATCGCGGGGCGCGCGCGTGCGCGTCGGGCCCATCGGCCTCGCGATCCGCGACGTAGCGGGCGGTCACGATGTCGTCGACGGTCGCCACCTCCGCCCGTGCCTCGGCCGCGGCGTGCTCGGCCCGGCGGCGGTGGTCGAGCCTCTCGAGGATCTCGACGCGCCGCGCCGAGCCCTGCCAGGCGATCTGTGACAGCGCGGCGTCCGTCGCGGCTGCCGCGACCGACCGGCGCGCGCCGTCGACCACAGAAGCGGCGAGCGAGGCCGCGTGCTGCTCGCTTCGCAGCTCCTCGACGGTCGCCGCGGAGGCGACGGACGCGACCGCGCGGTATCGGTCGGCCTGCGCGTCGCGTTCGAGGATGCGGGCGCGCAGCTCGAGGTTCGCGGACGCGAGCCGCGTGCGCGCCTGCTCCTCCTCCGCGCGCCGTAGGCGGAGCACCGCGGCCAACCGGAACTCGTAGCGCTTCACGCGACGGCGCTCTCGGGCTGCGCGCCTGGCGCGACGGGCCATCCGACGGGGGTTGGGATCGTGGGCGCGTCGGGCGCGCCGGGGTTCGCGGCGGGTGCGAGGAGGCGTGCGAGGTGGCCCCACGACTCGGCGAGCGGCGAGGTGTCCGCGATGTCCTGGCAAAGGAAGAGCTCGATGCGGTCGCGAAGCTCGAGCGCGCGGTCGACGAGCACGTTGGTCCCGGACGCGTAGGCGCCGATCTCGACGAGGTCGCGTGCGTCGCGGTAGGCGGCGAGCAGGCGTCGCAGCTCGCGCGCGTTCGCGCGCTGCTCGGGCGTCGTGATGACCGACTCGACCCGCGAGATGGAGTCGAGGACCTCGATGCTCGGGAAGTGCCCGGACGTCGCGAGCCGGCGTGACAGCACGAGGTGCCCGTCGAGGATCGAGCGGGCCGCGTCCGCGATCGGCTCGTTCATGTCGTCGCCCTCGACGAGGACCGTGTACAGGCCGGTGATGCTCCCCCGCTCGGCCGCGCCCGCGCGCTCGAGCAGTCGCGGCAGCAGGGAGAACACCGACGGCGGGTAACCGCGCGTCGCGGGCGGCTCGCCCGCCGAGAGGCCGACCTCGCGCTGGGCCATCGCGAATCGCGTGAGGCTGTCCATCATGAGCACGACGTCCATTCCCTGGTCGCGGAACCACTCCGCGATGCGGGTCGCGGTGAACGAGGCGCGGATGCGAACGAGCGCCGGCTGATCGGAGGTCGCGACCACGACGACCGACCGCGCAAGGCCGGCCGCGCCGAGGTCGCGCTGGATGAACTCGCTCACCTCCCGCCCGCGCTCGCCGATCAGCGCGAGGACGCAGACCTGCGCGTCCGTCCCCCGGGCGATCATCGACAACAGGCTCGACTTGCCGACGCCCGAGCCGGCGAAGATGCCGAGGCGCTGACCGCGGCCACAGGGGATCGTCGTGTCGATCGCCCGGACACCGAGGGAGAGCTGGCGGTCGACCATCTCCCGCTTGAGCGGGTGCGGGGGATCCGCGTCGACGGAGACGGTCGCGAGGCCGTGCAGCGACGGCCCGTCGTCGATCGGGTTGCCGAGGCCGTCGAGCACGCGGCCGAGCAGCTCGCGGCCCACGCGCACCGGCAGCGGGTGACCGAGCGACTCGACGACGTCCCCGTAGCGGACGCCTCGCAGCTCGCCGAGGGGCATGCACGCGAGGCGGTCGCCCTGGACCGCGACGACCTCGGCGGCGAGGCTCGAGCCGTCCCGGCGGTTGATCACGACCGCGTCGGAGACCGCGGCCTCGATGCCCTCGACCTCGACGCGCAGGCCGACGAGACGTGTGACGCGACCGGTGCGCCGCGCGGCGGCGAGCGCGCGCAGGCTCGAGCGCATTCCCGGATCGCCCAGGATGCTCACGCCAGGACCTCGTCGTCGGGCCGGGTGCGCACTCGCTCGAGCGCGGCGCGGACCCGCTCGAGAGCCGGCCCGATCTGGGCGTCGATACGGCACGCTCCGACCTCGATGACGCAGCCGGTGAGCTCGAGGGAGGCGTCCGCGACGATCGAGACCGATCCGGTCGCGCCCAGCTCGGCGAGCTCCGCGCGCGTGAGCGGCGCGTCGGGGTGGAGACGCACCCGGAGGTCCTCTCCCTCCGGCGCGAGCGCGAGCGCACGGCGGACGGCGGCACGAGCGGGGGAGTCGAGGTGCTCGAGCGCGTCGCCCACGAGCACGCCGGCGAGCTCGAACGCGAGATCGACGGCCTCGCCGACGACCTCGTCGACGACCGCACGGCGGTCCCGGGCGACCTGCTCGCACGCGTGCTCGAGACGCGCACGTACCGCCTTCAGCGTCTCGTTGCGCTCGATCTCCGCGGCCAGGTTCGCGTCGGCGAGCGCGGCGAGGCGCCCCTCCGCGAAGCCAGCACGCCGCTCGTCGGCGAGGCGCTCGGCGGGAGTCGGGCCAGTCACGATCCGGTCGGTGTGACGCGTGTGGGCTACGACGGTTCCGTGCGGCGAGACGACGCGAGCGACCGCGAGCTCCGCGCTCTGCGCCGCGCGCAGTACACGCCGCCCCCGGCCCGGCTCAGCCGACGAGCTCATCGTTGCCTCGCTCGATCGTGATGGTCCCCGCGTCGGCGAGCGAGCGGACGAGCTTGACGATCGCGGCCTCTGCCCCCTCGACGACGGACAGGCGCTGCGGGCCGAGCGAGGTCATGTCCTCGAGGAGCTCCTCGGCCGCGCGCTCGGATATGTTGCGCGTGAACTTCTCGATGATGTGCTCGGGCTTGCCCTTCAGCGCGAGCGCCACGTTCTTCAGCACGACGGACCTGAGCACGGTCTGCAGCGTCGGATCGTCGAGCTGGACGACGTCGTCGAAGACGAACATCTCGTTGCGGATCTGCTCGGCGATCTCCGGGTCCCGCTCGTCGAGGTCCGCGAGGATCTGCTTCTCGGTCGCCTGGTCTGCGCTCGTGAGGATCCCGACGATCGTCGCGACGCCTTCGACCTCGGAGGTGCCCCCGCCCGACCGAGCGAAGGCGGAGAGCCGGTAGTCGAGCTCGGCGCCGACGCGGCGGATCACGTCCGGCGGCAGGGGGCCCATCTTCGCGACCCGGCGCGCGACCTCGGTCCGCAGGTCGTCCTCGAGACGCTCGACGACGCGAGCGGCGTGGTCGCGGTTGATGTGCGCGAGCACGACCGCGAGGAGTTGCGGGTGCTCCGCGGACATGAAGCCGACGATCTGGCTCGGCTCGATCCGGTTGATGAACGCGAGCGGGTGGTCCGCGACCACGGATTGCAGCTCGTCCATGATCTGTGCGGCGCGCGCCGAGCCGAGCCGCTCGCGCAGCAGCCGCTCCGCGATGTCGCTGCCACCCTGCCGGACGTCCGCGAGGGAGCCCGCGACGAGCACGAGCTCGTCGATGACCGACTCGACGTCCTCGGTCGTCATCACCGGGAGGCGGGCGACCTGGGACATGAGCTCGATCACCTCGCTCTCGCTCATGTTCTTCAGCACCTTCGCTGCCCGGTCCTCGTCGAGCTGGGCGATGATGACCGCGGCCTGCTGGCTCTTCGTCAGCGACGTCATGACGGCTGGTGGAGCCAGTCGCGCAGCACGGACGCGACCTCCTCTGACTGCGCGTCCACGATGTCCTGGACGGTCGGACCGCTCCGGTGGTGCGCGGGCACGTACGGGATGGCGGGGAGCTCGCCGGTCGGCGGTTCGACGTGTGCCATGGGGGCGAGCTGGTCGAGAGCGAGGGAGTCGAGCAGTGCGTCGTTCGCGAGGGCAGCCTTGCGCGCCCGGCGCGACGCCCTCCAGAGCAGGAGCAGGATCACGAGCAGGAGGAGGAACGCAAGCCCGGGCTTGAGCGCCGTCGTGAGGATGCTCTTCTTCACGACGGGTGCCGCCGCGGTGCTCGTCGACTTGAACGGCGCGGCGCTGAAGCTCAGCACGTCGCCCCGCGACGCCTTGATGCCGGCGACCGCGGCGACCCCGGCCTGGAGCTGCGCGAGCGAGACACCCTTCGGGAGCGCCTTCGAGTTCACGAGCACCGCGATCGACTGGCTCGTGACACCCCCGGGTGCCTGCACGGTCGACTGCGTCTGCGTGCTCGTCTCGCACTGCTTGCTCGTGGATCCCTGCGTGTAGTTCCCGGTCCCGCCCGTCGCCGCTCCCGCCTGCACCCCGGCCGGGGTTCCGGTCCCCGTGTACTTCTCGCTCGACTGCTGGGTCGAGGTGCAGACGACCTCCGGCTTGCCGTTCTTGCCGTTCACGATCAGGTTCGATCGAGTGGAGACCTGGTCGAAGTTCAGCTGAGCGTTCACCTGGACGTCCGCGTTGCCGACGCCGAGGACCCCGGCGAGGTAGGCGCCGATCCGGGCTTGCACCGAGCTGTCGTACGCTGCCGACGCACTGCTCTGCGCCGCGCCCGTGTCGTTGACACCCGGTCCGGCGAGCAGGTTGCCGCTCGAGTCCGCGACGGTCACGGACGAGCGGCTGAGTCCGGGCACGGCCGACGCGGTGAGCGAGACGACGGCCTGGACCTGGCCGTAGGTGAGGCTGTGCCCGGGCTGGAGGTTGACGAGGACCGAGGCGCCGGTGGGCGTCGTGTTGCCGAGCGCGAAGGTCTGGTTCGCCGGCAGGGCGATGCTCACCTGGGTGCTCGTGACCCCGGAGATCGAGTCGATCGTCTGCTCGAGCTCACCCTGGAGCGCGCGGAGGTAGTCCGCCTGCTGGGTGAGCTGGGAGGTCGTGAGGCCTTCCTTGTCGAGGATGGACAGCCCGACCGTCGTCTGGGAGGGCAGGCCGGCGGCGGCCGCCGTGAGGCGCTGCTGGTCGACTTGGTTCTGCGGCACGAGGATCGTCGTGCCCCCGTCCTGCAGCTGGTACGGGACGTGGTTCGTCGCGAGCTGCTGGGTGATCGCGGACGCGTCCGCCGGCTGGAGGTTCGTGAACAGCATCGCGTAGGTCGGCTTGCCGGACAGTGACATGAACACGACCGCCACGAGAACGACCGCGACCGCGGCGATGACGGTGACGACCTTCTGGCCGCGCGAGAAGCCGGACGCGAAGCGACGGGCGGTCTCCTTCATCCTGCTGGCGTCTGTTGGGATGATCGCCATCGGCTCAGAACGTCATGTCCATGATCGAGGTGAACGAGGAGATCGCGCGATTGAGGACGTCGGTGGTGATCTGGGTGTCGAGGGAGGCCTTGCTCGCGGCGATCATCGTGTCGGCGAGGTTCCCCTGACCGGCGGCGGTCTGGGCCTCGGCGGAGGCGGCCGCGGACTGCGTGGACTGGAGCGCGTTGACCGCGTTCGACAGCAGCGAGGAGAACGCGTCGCCCCCGGACGCGGCGGTGGCGCCCGCCGCGGTCGGCGACGGGAGCGACGGGAGCGCGGGGACCGCGGGGATCGGCGCGATCGCCATCTCAGCTGCCGATCGTGAGGCCGGACTGGTATGCGGCGATCGCATGGGTGAGGACGTTCGTGTCCGCCTGGTAGCCGGTCTGGGCCTGGATGAGGCCGACGAGCTGGTCAGAGATCGAGACGTTGGGGACGCGGACGTTGCCGTTCGCGTCCGCGAGGGGGTTGTTCGGCTCGTAGGCGAGCACACCGGCCGTGCTTCCCTCGACGACCGAGGCCTGGACGCCGTTTCCGGTCTGACCGGGAATCTGGGCGCCGACCGGGCTGAGCACGGCGGTCTGCTCGGCGTACACGGGCTTGTTCGTCGCGGCCGTGTCGTTCGCGTTCGCGATGTTGCCGCCGGCGGTGTCGATCCACGTCTGCATCGCGTCGACGCCCGAGCCCGCGATTCCGAGGGCGGAGAACAGGGTCATGCGTAGCTACCTCCCGCTGCGCCTTGGATGAGGCGGAACTGCGCGTTCAGCGACTCGCTGATCGTCTGGTAGTGCAACGTGTCCGCCTGTGCCGCGACGAGCTCGTCGCTCAGTCGCACGTTGTTCCCGTTCGTCGCGGGGGTCGCGGAGGACGGCGCGGTCGTCGTCGTCGCGGTGCCCGGGCCGGGCAGGTCGAGCGCGTGCTGGAGGCTCGACTCGAAGCTGACCTCGGTCGCGGTGTAGTTCGGGGTCGCGCTGTTCGCGATGTTGTTGGCGACGGCGTTCTGCTGCGCGGTGACGCCGTCGATCGCGAATTGCAGGATGCCGATGATGCCGTCGCTCACGGACGCGCCTCTCACGGGTTCGCTCAGGGGCGCGTGCCGCGACCCTCATGGGCCCGTCCGTGGGCTACGTCAGCGGAGCAGTCCTAGCCACCGCTGGCGTACCCAACGGCACCGGTGCCGCGATGTTGAGCGATTTCGCTCAGGAGGCGGAGCGTTCCTCGGCCTCCGTCGCGCGCTCGGCGAGGAGCGCGCGATAGTGCGCGACGCGGTCCGCCAGTTCGTCGCGGAACTCGGCGATGCGCTCGACCTTGGCAGCGACGCGCGCGTGCAGTGCTTCGGTCATCTCGAGCGCTTCGAGGACGAGCGCCGACCGCTCGCGCGGGTCGTCGGTCTGGTGGAACGCGTCGCGTAGCGAGCCGATCCGGTCCTCCCGAGTCACGACACCGCGGATCTCCTCGAGGTTGAGCCCGATGAGCTCCTGGAGCTCGCGTATGCGCGCGACGCGCGCGAGCGCGGCGGCACCGTACTCGCGGCAGCCTCCTGCGCTGTGACCGGAAGGAATGAGCAGGCCGATCTCCTCGTAGTAGCGAAGTGTGCGCTCCGAGACGCCTGCGAGCTGCGCGGCTTCGCCGATACGGACGTGCCGGTCGTCCGTGGCGGGAGCGGGGGACGACGCGACCTCAGTCACGGCCTCAGTCACGGCCGGTGCCCGCGGCCGCGTTCGGCAGTGTCCCTGCCGACCCCGAGGCGCCGCTCGAGTCGGGCGCGTTCTCGGCTGCTCCCGCTTCACCTCCGAGGACCACAGCCCCAGCCTCCGCGAGGCCGATCTCGGCCGACTTCGCCGTGCCTGGCGCGACGGCGCCGTGCACGTACTTCCCGCCGCGCATCCAGGACGCGATCGCCGCGACGACGGAGACGGCCATCGCGAACGTGAACGCCTCGCGAAGGCCCGACTGGAACGGCGCGGCGATGAGGCGTGGGAAGAAGCTGCGCCCGGTCAGGTACCGCGCGTGCGCGAGGTGGGGCAGCGCGGGGCCGAGCAGTGTCTTCATCGGGTTGTACCCGAGGAATGCCGCGAAGAGGCTGCCAACCGGTGGCAGTGCGGCGACCTTTCGCGCGAGGCCGGAGGGGACGCCCTCGTGCACGAGCCCGGCGTAGAGCGAGTGCGGCAGGGACGCGGCGAGGCCGAGGATGATCAGGGAGAAGAAGACGCCGATCGACAGGACCATCGCGGAGTTCTGGAAGGTCGTGACCATGCCCGCGCCGGAACCGCGCTGCTCGGGCGGGAGGCTGTTCATGACCCCCGCCTGGTTCGGTGCGGAGAAGATGCCCATCCCGACGCCCATGAGCAGGAGCAGGAGGGCGAAGTCGACGTAGGAGAAGTTGACCGGGAGGACCTCGAGGAGCCCGAACGCGACGGCGGCGACCACCATGCCGCCCGTGGCGAACGGCCGCGCGCCGTGGCGGTCCGAGGCGATGCCGGAGACCGGTCCCGCGATGAGGAAGCCAACCGTGAGCGGGAGCATGTAGATGCCGGCCCACAGCGGGGTCTGGCTGAAGCTGTAGCCGTGCAGGGGAAGCCACACGCCTTGGAGCCAGATGATGAGGATGAACATGAGGCCGCCTCGGCCGAGCGAGGCGAGAAGGGTCGCGACGCTGCCCGCGGAGAACGCCCGGATCTTGAAGAGCGAGAGCCGGAGCATCGGGTGGTCCGACCGGGTCTCGATGATCGCGAACACGACGAGCAGCGCGACGCCGACGCCGAGCTCGGCGAGGACCTTCGGGCTCGTCCACCCCATCGTGTGGCCCGCGTACGGCTCGATGCCGTAGGTGATGCCGACGAGCACCGCGATGAGGCCGACCGCGAACGTGAGGTTGCCCCACCAGTCGATGCGTGCGGGCACCTTGATGCTCCGCTCCTCGAGCTTGAGATACGCCCACACCGTGCCGAAGATGCCGAACGGCACGGACACGAGGAACACGAGGTGCCACTCGACGGGCGCGAGCAGGCCACCGAGGATGAGGCCGATGAACGAACCGGCGATCGCCGCGACGCCGTTCACGCCGAGCGCGAGGCCGCGCTGCTCCGGCGGGAACGCGTCGGTGATGATCGCGCTCGAGTTCGCGAAGAGGAAGGCCCCGCCGACTCCCTGGCCGACACGCATGAACACGAGCCAGAGCGCGGCGGTGGTCCCGTGCATCCACGTCACGCTGAGCAGCAGGGAGAAGAGCGTGAACACGGCGAACCCGAGGTTGTACATGCGGACCCGGCCGAACATGTCACCGACGCGCCCGAGGCTCACGAGGAGGACCGCGGTCGCGACCATGAAGCCCATGAGCATCCAGAGCAGGTAGCCGGAGTTCCCGGGCGTGAGCGGGTTGAGCCCGATGCCGCGGAAGATGTCGGGCAGGGCGATGAGGATGATCGACGAGTTGATCGTCGCCATCAAGATGCCGAGCGTGGTGTTGGAGAGGGCGATCCACTTGTAGCGGTCGGGATGGGTGGGCGTGCGTGGCGCACGCGTCGTCACCGGGTCACGGGCCTCGATTGAAGTGCTCGTCACGTCGCTCCTCTGCTCGGACTCGCGCCGCTGTGCACCGGCCCGCCTGTCGGCGTCATCTTACGTGAACGTCAAATCTGTGCGCACGGGTCTCGAATCGGTGCGCGCGGGCCGAACAACGTGCTTGACACGACGGGGTCGCGTTCGTAGCATCACGTAAGCGCTTACGAGTAAGCGCTTACGTTGCTCGACGCGCCGCCGGGTCGCGCCATGGAGGCGGACGACGGCGCGGGGGAGTCGGGGGAGTGCGGGGCGGAGGCCCCGAGATTTCGGAGGATCCGGGCCGCGTGCCCGGGTCCGCGGACGACGGGCGCGCGGGGGGACCGGGCCGCTCGGACTGCAGGGGGGACGTGTGCGGGCTCCGACGATCTACGACCTCGCCGAACGGGCAGGTGTGTCGATCGCGACCGTCTCACGCGCGCTGAACGCGAAGTCCGGGCTGAGCAGCGCGACGCGGGCGCGGGTGCTCGCCGCCGTCGAGGAGCTCGGGTACGTGCCGAACGGCACGGCGCGCGGCCTCAGCTACGGCGCGACCGAGACCATCGGAATGGTCGTGGCGACCCGCACGACAAACGTCGCGCAGGCGAGCGAGGAGCACGAGAGCCTCCTGTACGTCGACGCGGTGATCCGTGGCGCCGAGCGGTCCGCGCAGCGCACGGGTTACGCGCTGCTGCTCGCCAGCATCCGGCCCCGGTCCGGTTGGGAAGCGGCGAAGAAGATGGTCGGTCGGACCGACGGCCTCGTGATCGTCGACCGCGCGGTGAGCGACGACGCGATGACCTGGCTCGCGGAGCGCCATCCGGTCGTCGCCCTGGCGTGGGACAGCCCGAAGGGTTCGGAGATCGTCGTGCGGATCGACAACGCACACGGCACGCGGCTGCTCATCGAGCACCTCGTGCGCGAGCACGGGTTCACCGAGCTCGGCATCGTGCGCGGTCCGGCATCGAGCTTCGACGCGACCGTCCGCTGGCGCACCGCGGAGGAGACGGCCGCGGCGCTCGGCGCGCGCATCGTCGGCACGTGGACCGGCGACTTCAGCGCGTCGAGCGGCGAGCGGATCGGGCGGTCGATCGCGTCCGGGCCGGGTCGGCCACCGCGCGCGTTGCTATGCATGAACGACCAGATGGCCGTAGGTGTGCTGAACGTCTTCGCGCAGGACGGGATCTCGGTCCCCGGAGACGTCGCGGTCACCGGCTTCGACGACATCGTCGTCTCGCGCTACCTGAGCCCGCCGCTCACGACAGTCCGCCAGCCGGCCGAGGAGCTCGGCGCGACTGCGGTCACGAGCCTGTTCGAGCTCTCGAACGGCACGGGTCTCGCGAGCCGCGAGGTCGTGCTGCCGACCGAGCTCGTGGTGCGCTCGAGCTGCGGGTGCAACGGCGGGTCGAGGGCGCGCGCGCGGACGACCGCGCCGCACTCGGCACGCGTCGCGACCCTCGACGGGGTCGGGTGAGCGCGGTGGCGTTCGTCGTGCGCCGGCTCGTCTTCTACGTCGTCGCGGGGTGGGCCGCGCTCACGGTGAACTTCTTCATCCCGCGGCTCATGCCGGGCAACCCCGTCGAGACGATGATGGCGAAGTTCCCCGAGCTCCAGCCGCAGGCGCAGCGCGCGCTCGAGGCGGAGTTCGGCGCGCGCCACGACGGGAGCCTGATCCATCAGTACGGCCAGTACGTCGTGGACGTGTTCCACGGGAATCTCGGCGTGTCGGTCATCGAGTACCCGGCGAAGGTGTCGTCGATCATCGGCGCGACCCTTCCCTGGACGCTCACGCTCGTCGGGGTCGCGACCATCGTGAGCTTCGCGCTCGGCACGGGCCTCGGGATCCTCGCGGCGTGGCGGCGCGGCGGCTGGCTCGACCGGGTGCTGCCGGCGCTCACCTTCCTCCAGGGGATCCCGTACTTCTTCCTCGCGCTGTTGGTCGTCGACGCGTTCGCGGTCCACCTCGGCTGGTTCCCGATCCAGCAGGGGTACTCGCCGGGACTGGTTCCCGGCTGGCACTGGCCGTTCGTGCAGAGCGCGCTCTACCACTCGGTGCTCCCCGCGCTCACAATCGTGGTCACATCGATGGCCGGCTGGATGCTGCAGATGCGCAACGTGATGATCACGACGATCGGCGAGGACTACGTGCTCGCCGCGCAGGCCAAGGGGCTGTCGAGCCGCCGCGTGGTCACGACGTACGCGGCGCGCAACGCGATCCTGCCGAACCTCTCGGGATTCGCGCTCTCGCTCGGATTCGTGATCTCGGGTGCGCTGCTCATGGAGATCGTGTTCTCGTATCCCGGTATCGGGCTCACCCTCTACAACGCCGTGACCTCGGACGACTACCCGCTGATGCAGGGCATATTCCTCATCATCGCCCTGGCCGTGCTGCTCGCGAATCTCGTGGCGGACGCGGTGTACGTCCTCGCGGACCCGCGTGCGCGCGCGGGGAGGAGCGAGACGTGACCGTCGCGCTCCCGGTCCGCGGCGCACGCGCCCGCGGCGCGACACGGCGTGCCGCGGGCGCGCGGCGCCTGTCGACGAAGGCGCGCATCGGCGCGCTCATCTGCGCGCTCTTCGTCGTCGCCGCGATCGTCGGTCCGATGGTCGCGCCATACGACCCGTCGGCGCAAAGCTTCGCCCCGGTCGACATCCTGCACGCCCCGAGCATGGCGCATCTGCTCGGCACGACGGCTCGCGGCGAGGACGTGCTCTCCCAGGTGCTCGTCGGACTGCGCGCGACGCTCGTGCTCGGGCTGCTCACCGGCCTCATCGCGACCGTGCTCGCGGTGGTCGTCGGGATCTCGGCCGGGTTCCTCGGCGGGTTCTGGGACGAGCTCCTGTCGCTGCTGAGCAACGTCTTCCTCGTACTGCCCGCGCTGCCGCTGCTCGTCGTCCTCATCGGGTACCTGCCCCAGCGGGGCCAGACCTCGACGATCCTCGTGCTCTCCCTGCTCGGCTGGCCGTGGGGCGCGCGGGTGATCCGTGCCCAGACGCTCACGTTGCGCGGCCGCGACTTCGTGGCGGCGTCGCGCGAGACCGGAGAGCGGACGTGGCGGGTGATCTTCTTCGAGATCCTCCCGAACGAGGTGAGCCTCATCGCCGCGAGCTTCGTGAGCACGGTGCTCTACGCGATCGGCACGTCTGTCGCGCTCGCGTTCATCGGGCTCACGAACTTCAGCCAGTGGAGCCTCGGCCTCATCCTGTACTGGGCGCAGAACGGGAACGCGCTGCAGCTCAACGCCTGGTGGTGGTTCGCACCGGCCGGGCTGTGCGTCGCGCTGCTCGGGACGGGCCTCGTGCTGTTGAACTTCGGCATCGACGAGATCGGCAACCCGCGACTTCGCGAGGCGGCGGGACGGGTGAGGATCGAAGGGCGGGCGTGGCGTCCGGCGGACCCGACGCCTGTGGTCCGCTCGGGTTCCACCCGTTCGCCGGCGGCACGACCGGAGGCGCGGTGACCGTGCCGGTCGAGCCCGTGCTCGAGATATCCGAGCTGTCGGTCGCGTACCGGGGCGCGGCGGGCGACGTGCGCGCGGTCGAGCGCGTCTCGCTCTCGCTCCGGCCAGGAGAGGTCGTCGGGCTCGCGGGTGAGAGCGGCTCGGGCAAGTCCACGCTCGCGTACGGAGCGTGCCGCCTGCTCCGGCCGCCCGCAGTGATCACCGGAGGAAGCGTCACCTACCGCGGCCGGCGTCTTGCGGGGCGCTCGGTCGAGGTCCTCGAGCGGACACCGCCCGAGCTCCGCGAGCTGCGCTGGCGGGAGATCGCGATCGTCTTCCAGAGTGCGATGAACGCGCTGAATCCGGTGCTTCGCGTGCGCGACCAGCTGCTCGACGTCGTCGAGGCGCACCTCTCGCTCACCAAGCTCGACGCGCGCGAGCGCGTGGCGTCCCTGCTCGACCTCGTCGCGATCCCACGCGACCGGCTGCGGAGCTATCCCCACGAGCTGTCCGGCGGGATGCGCCAGCGCGTGATGATCGCGATGGCGCTCGCGGTCGATCCCGAGGTCGTCATCATGGACGAGCCGACAACCGCGCTCGACGTCGTCGTGCAGCGCGAGATCCTCGGCCAGATCGTGGAGCTGAAGCAGCGACTCGGCTTCGCCGTTCTGTTCATCACCCACGACCTGTCGTTGCTGCTCGAGCTCGCGGACCGGATCGCCGTGATGTATGCGGGCCAGCTCGTCGAGGTCGCGAGCGCGCACGCGGTCCACCACGGACCCGCCCACCCCTACACGAAGGGTCTGTTGAACTCGTTCCCGTCGCTTCGCGGGCCGCGGCGGGAGCTCGCGGGCATCCCGGGATCGCCTCCGGACCTGCGCAGCCTTCCGGCAGGGTGCCCGTTCGTGCCGCGCTGCGGCTTCGCGACGGACGAGTGCACGAAGGTCGACATGGTGTTGCGCGCCGTCCCCGGAGCACGCGATCCCGGTCACGTCTCGGCGTGCCCGTTCGTCGCTCCCGGTGCGCAGGCGCCGGACGGCAAAGGCACCGTCTCGGAGGTCGCGTCGTGAGCAGGATCTCGAAGGGGGAGCGCGCGCCCGAGGAGGCGCGCGCGCTCCACGCGGTCGTCGAGTCGACTGCGGCGCGGCGCGGGCCGCTCGCGATGCGCGCCGGCGGGCTCTGCAAGGACTTCGCCATCGGCCGCGGGCGCGGCCGGACCGTGCTGTCCGCGGTGCGAGACGTCTCGCTCGACCTGCACCGGCGCGCCGTCGTCGCGCTCGTGGGCGAGAGCGGGTCCGGCAAGTCGACCGTCGCGAAGCTGCTCGCCGGGCAGGAGCAGCCGTCTGGGGGGAGCATCGAGCTCGAGGGCGCGCCGGTCGAGGTTTCGGGCCGCCGGGCCTTCCGCGCCTACAAGAGCCGCGTGCAGATGGTCTTCCAGGACCCGTTCTCGTCGCTCAACCCAGTGCACACCGTCCGCTACCACCTCGAGCGCCCCGTGCGGCTGCATCGGACGCTCGGCGAGGGCGTCGGCGTCGAAGACGTCGTCGTCGGCCTGGCCGAGCAGGTGCGGCTGACGCCCGCGCAGCAGTTCCTCGCGAAGTACCCGCACGAGCTGTCCGGCGGACAGCGCCAGCGCGTCGCGATCGCGCGGGCGCTCGCGGCCGAGCCGAGCGTGCTCCTCGCCGACGAGCCGGTCTCGATGCTCGACGTCTCGATCCGCCTCGAGATCCTCGGGCTCATCTCGGAGCTCCGCGACCGCTACGACCTCGCGGTGCTCTACATCACGCACGACATCGCCTCGGCCCGCTACTTCGCGGACGAGGCCCTCGTCATGTACGCGGGGGAGATCGTCGAGAGAGGTCCGGCGGAGGCCGTGACCCAGCAGCCCGCACATCCCTACACGCAGCTGCTCGTGAGCTCCGCGCCGGACCCGGACGCGCTCGGCAGCGTGCTGCGCTCGGGCACGCGGGAGGCGACCCGCGCGTCGGGCAGCGCGCTGTCGACCACGCGGGGCTGCCGCTTCAGCCCGCGCTGCCCGTTCGTCCAGGATCGCTGCCGGGTCGAGGCACCGCCGCTCGTCGCGATCGCGAGGGATCGTGCCGCCGCCTGCTGGCGCCTCGACACGACCGCGCCGGATCTCGTCAGTGCTCGCGGGGGAGGGGGGGTAGAGGACATGACCGAGTAGCGGTACCCGTACCCGCTGGTCGGCTGGCACCGGGGCAGGCCCCGGCGCCAGCGCGACAACAGCTCCCGGCATGTGCGATGCGGCGGAGGCTGTGATTGTCGCGCCCTTTCGACCGGCCTGCACGTTCTCGCAACCACACTCACGAAAGGCCAGTCAACGACATGAAACGATGGTTAGTGGAGCACAAGCTCCGGTCCGTGGTCGCGGCGGGACTCCTCACGTCGGGGATGCTCGCGGGAGGCCTTGCGGCGATCGGGACGACACCTGCTTCGGCCGCGGGCCCGACCGTGCTCACGATTGAGTCCACGCCGGAGAACACGGTCACCCAGAGCTTCAACCCGTACAGCACGACGTCGTCGGCCGAGCAGCTCGGCGCGACCTCGATGATCTACGAGCCGCTCATCCAGTTCGACCTCGCGAAGGCCGGCGTCTACTACCCGTGGCTCGCGACGAGCTTCTCGTGGTCGAACGGCGGACGGTCGATCACGTTCGCGATCCGCAAGGGCGTGAAGTGGTCGGACGGGTCGCCGCTCACTCCCGCGGACGTCGCGTTCACGTACAACCTGGTGAAGGACAACGCGGACATCAACACCGGCGGGCTTCCCATCACGAGCGTGTCGACCTCGGGCGACAACGTGACGGTGAACTTCTCGTCGCCCCAGTACACGAACCTCCAGGGCATCGGGAACGTCTACATCGTCCCGCAGTCCGTGTGGAGCTCCGTGGGTGACCCGGGCAAGTACATCGACCCGAACCCGGTCGGCACCGGTCCCTACAAGCTCGGGACGTTCACGCCCCAGGGCATCACGCTCGTGAAGAACCCGCTGTACTGGCAGGCGAGCCACGTGAAGATCGACGAGCTCGACTACCCGGCGTACGCCTCGAACACGAACGCCGAGGCGGCGCTGTTCAGCGGTCAGGCGCAGTGGGAGGGCAACTTCATCACCGGCCTGAAGCAGCTGTTCACGAGCAAGTCCCCGTACCACCAGGTGTGGTTCGCGCCGTTGAACACGAACACGCTCGAGCCCAACCTTCACCGTTGGCCGACCAACCAGCTCGCGGTGCGCCAGGCGGTGAGCCTCGCGATCAACCGCACGGCCATCGGCGCGCAGGGTGAGTCCGGGCTCGAGCCGCCCGCGCAGAACGCGAGCGGCCTCGTGCTTCCGACGTTCGACAAGTACATGACCGCGAGCCTTGCGAAGTACAAGCTGAACCAGACTCCGGACATCGCCGCTGCGAAGGCCGTGCTCGTCAAGGCGGGCTGGAAGATGGGCAAGGACGGCTACTTCTCGAAGAACGGCAAGACGCTCGCCTTCACGATCGCCGACCCCTCGTCTTACACGGACTACGCGGCGGACGACTCGATCGTGGCCCAGGACCTGCGGCGCGCCGGCATCGACGCGACGTTCACGGGTCAGTCGGTCACCGGCTGGGCGAACGACGTCGCGTCCGGCAACTTCGACATGGTCATGCACTGGTCGAACCAGGGAATCACCCCGTACCAGCAGTACGAGGGGTGGCTGGACGACTCGCTCGCGACGAAGTCGGCGAGCGGTGACTACGAGCGCCTTCACTCGCCCGCGATGCAGGCGGACCTGAAGAAGCTGGCGGCCGCCGCGACCGTACCCGCCCAGATCGCCGCGCTCGCGCCGATCGAGAAGTACGTCGCGACGCAGCTCCCGGTCATCCCGACCGTCTACGGGGCGGCGTTCGACGAGTACAACTCGACGAACGTCGTCGGATGGCCGACGCCGTCGAACCCGTACGAGTCGGGCCAGCCGGACGCGCCGACGAACGAGGTCGTGGTTCTCCACCTCTCGCCACGCGCCTAGAGCGGTAGCAGCGCACCACCTCCCCCCGCCCGGACGCGTCCGGGCGGGGGGAGCACCACGACGGGGAGTCGGCGTCGGCCTCGACGTCGCCCGGACGAATCCCTCGCGCGAGCGACGCTACGAACTGCCCCGACGGCAGCTGGAGGACGCACCGATGACCCACGCCTTCGAGGCGGAACTCGACGCCCTGACGCTCGAGGAGAAGATCTCGCTCGTGTCGGGGACCGACATGTGGCACACGGCCGAGGTTCCGCGCCTCGGCGTCCCCGCGCTCTGGATGAGCGACGGTCCGAACGGCGTGCGAGGAACGCAGTTCTCGGGGTCGACGACCTCGGTGTGCTTCCCATGCGGCGCCGCGCTCGGCGCGACGTTCGACCCGGAGCTCGTCGAGCAGGTCGGCGCGGCGCTCGGGCGCGAGGCGCGAGCGATGGGGGTTCACGTGCTTCTCGGGCCCACGATCAACATCTCACGCCTGCCCGTGGCCGGCCGGAACTTCGAGTGCTTCTCGGAGGACCCGAAGCTCGCGTCGCTGCTCGCGGCGGCGTACGTGCGCGGCGTCCAGTCCGAGCACGTCGCGGCCGTCGCGAAGCACTTCGTCTGCAACGACTCGGAGCACGAGCGGTACACGACGAGCTCGGACGTCGACGAGCGAGCGCTCCGTGAGGTGTACCTCGCCCCGTTCCACGCAGCAGTCGTCGACGCGGACGTGTGGGCGGTCATGAGCGGCTACAACCGGGTGAACGGCGTCGCGGCCTGCGAGCACGAGGAGCTGCTCCGTGGAGTGCTGAAGGGCGAGTGGGGCTTCACCGGACCGGTGCTCTCCGACTGGTACGGCACGACGAGCACGGTCGCTTCGGCGCTCGGGGGGCTCGACGTGGAGATGCCCGGGCCGTCGATGCGCTGGGGACCGAAGCTGCTCCGGGAGGTGCGCGACGGGGTCGTCCCACCCTCGGTGCTCGACGACAAGGTGCGGCGTCTGCTCCGGCTCGCCTCCCGCGTCGCTGACCGACCGGAGCCCGGGCGCTACGTGTCGCCCGCTCCGCTCATCCGGCGTGTCGCCGCGGAGGCGACCGTGCTCCTGCGGAACGAGGGCGCGGTGCTCCCGCTCGACCCGGAGCGGCTCCGGACGGTCGCGGTCATCGGGCCGAACGCGAGCCGTGTGCAGCTCCACGGAGGCGGGAGCGCACGCGTCAACGCGCCGTACGTGGTCTCGCCGCTGGAGGCCGTCCGGCGCCGGTGCGGGGACACGACCGAGGTCGTGTACGAGCCCGGCTGTCGTATCGAACGGGCGCTTCCCCTTCTCGATGCCCGGAGCCTCGCGGGCACCTCCCAGCTCGTAGCGGAGCCCGTGACGGTCGAGTACTTCGACAGCCTCGAGCTCGACGGCGTGCCCGTCGCGACCGAGCACGCCCCCGGGTTCAACTTCGCATGGAACGGGCCGCCCCTCCCGGCCCTCACCGTCGGCAAGTTCTCGGCGCGGCTGCGCGCCACGTTGCACCCCGGGGCGAGCGGCATCGGCCGGCTCGGCATGCTCGGCGTCGGGCGGACCAGGCTCCTCGTCGACGGCAGGATCGTGGTCGACAACTGGGACGAGCCGGTCGTCGCGCCGATGCTGTTCGGGCGCGGGGCGGGCCAGCTGGCGGTCGACCTCCCGCTCGAAGCGGGCCGTCCGGTCGAGGTGGAAGTGGAGTTCCAGGCGCCGGACGAGGCCCTCGCGCGCCGGGCGCTCGAGATGTCGCCCGCGCCGCCGACCGAGAAGGAGAACCGCGCCTTCGGTCCGGCCGGCGTCAGCGTCGGCTACCTCGCGCCCGGTGCCCGCGACCTGCTCGCTCGAGCGGAGCGCGCCACGGTCGGCGCCGACGCGGTCGTGGTGGTCGTCGGCGTGAACGAGGACTGGGAGAGCGAGGGGTTCGACCGGGACTCGATGTCGCTCCCCGGGGAGCAGGACGAGCTCATCGCGCGCGTCGCGTCCGCGCACCCGCGAGTCGTCGTCGTCGTGAACGCCGGCTCACCGGTCGCGATGCCGTGGGCAGGCGACGTGGCGGCGATCCTCCAGCTCTGGCTGCCGGGACAGGAGGCGGGCAGTGCGCTCGCGGACGTGCTGTTCGGGGACGTCAACCCGTCGGCGCGGCTCCCGGTGACCGTCCCGTACGAGCTCGCGGACAGCGGGGCGGCTGCGGGCTACCCGGCGGCCGGCGGGCGGCTCGCGTACGCCGACGGGATCAACGTCGGCTACCGGCACTTCGACGCGACCGGGACGGAGCCGAGATACTGCTTCGGGCACGGTCTCAGCTACACCTCGTTCTCCTACGGCTCCGCCGAGGTGTCTTCGGACGAGGACGGCGCGCCGGTCGTCGCCGTCGAGGTGGAGAACGTCGGCGCGCGTGACGGCGCGGAAGTCGTGCAGTGCTACGTCTCGGCGATCGCGCCGAGCGTCGAGCGTCCGCCACGCGAGCTCCGCGGGGTCGCGAAGCTGCGCCTCGCCCCCGGCGAGCGCGCGATCGCGCGGTTCGTGCTCGACGCGGCCGCCTTCTCCTACTGGAATGCGTCAGCACACCGGTGGGCCGTCGACGCAGGTGAGTACGAGGTCGCGCTCGCGGCGTCGTCGCGCGACGTACGTTCAGTCACCACGCTGCGTGTCGACGCCAACGCTCGGATCGCCTAGCGGCCGGGACGGGCGGCCCCGTGCTGCGCAGCGCGGTCACATGCATCATCAGTGCACCCTGGCGCATCCAGTTGATCTAGACTCCCTCGTATGCGGAGTGCACCTCACCGTCCGCACGTGGTCCGGACGTACGCGGTGCGCGCATCGGGGGACGTGTGCACCGTCCGTGGCCCGAGCGGCGGTGGTGGATCTAGGGGAAGCGAGCTGCTCGCATGACACACGTACAGGTGCATGTCGGCCCACACGGTCGCATCGTCATCCCGGCGGAGTTCCGGCGCGTACTGAACATGGAGCCGGGGGCGACGCTCGTCGCGTACGTGTCGGACGGGAACCGTCTCGTCCTCGAGGACCAGCGCTCGCATATCGCTCGCCTTCGCGGCGCGTGGCGGCACCTCGTGCCCACGGGACGCGACCCGATCGCGGAGCTCGAGGCCGAGCGGGCCGCGGAGGCGCACCTCGACGCGGCCGAGGCGGCCGGCGACCTCGAGGCCGCGCAGCGCGCACGGCGGGAGCTCGCCCAGACGTCGCACGGCTCGGGCGCGCTGCATTGAGCATCGTCCTCGACGCGTCGGCCTGGCTCGCCTACCTGCTCGACGAGCCTGCCGCGGGAGCGGTCGAAGACCTCGTCGTCGGCGGGGCGGTGATGTCGGCGGTGAACCTCGCGGAAGTGTGCTCCCGCCTCGCGGACGTGCGGCGGGATGTCGCGACGGTCCTCGAACGGGCCGCAGCCGCGCTCTCGCGGAGCGAGGAGCCGCGCTTCGTGACGAGCGGCCTGCCCGTGCTCCCTGAGACGGTGGAGGTCATGCCCTTCACGGAGGCCGATGCCTGGACGGTTGGAGCGCTCCGCCTCGCGACCCGGGACAGCGGTCTGTCGCTCGGCGACCGGGCGTGCCTCGCGCTCGCGCGGCGCCTCAACACGTCGGTCGTGACGACGAACAAGGCCTGGTTGGACCTCGACCCGGTCGCGACCGGCGTCGACGTCATCGTCGTCCCGCTGTAATCGCGACCGCGGGCGATCGCCCGCTCGGCTCCTCGACTCACCGCGTGCACGCGCCGTTAGGTCGGCGACGGGGGAGGCGCGAGCGCGGCCCGAGTCGAGCGCGCTAGCGACCCGCCCGTCACGGGCCGCCGGACCGACCGGAGGCATCGAGAGGGGAGTTGACGGTGCACAGCAGAGCGCGCAGGGTCGTCGCGGCGGGCGTGGTGGCGGCTACGTTCGGCGGAGGTGGGTTCCTCCTCGTCGGAGGCGGTGCCGTGTCGTCGGCGTCGCCGCACGACGGGGGCCAGCAGAATCATGACGTGACGCTGGTCCTCACGCCGACCGCTGGGGGTGCGACGACTTCCGTCGGGATCTCGAGCTACGACTTCACCGAAGCGGTCGCGGCGAACATCGGCTCGCAGTCCAGCGGGGCCGGAGCAGGCAAGGTCACGTTCAACCCGCTCGTCGTGACCGTGCCGCTCGGGGAGGCGGCTGCGTCGGCTCTCGCGACCGGATCCTCCGACACCTTCGCGAGCGCGCAGCTCACGGTTCCCGGCGCGCACGGCCAGGACGCGCTCAACGTGACCTTCGGCCTCGTCAAGCTCGACCAGGTGGAGTGGGCGTCGACCGGTGGTGGGACCGAGACGCTCACTTTCGAGTACGGCGGCCTGACGTTCGCGCCACAGGGCCCGACGACGCCGTCGACGTCGGGAGGCTGAGCCGCCGTCGGCGTCCGTCGCAGTGCGCGGTCACCGCGAGCGGCGGGCGCCCGAACGGCGCGCACGGCGGGACCTGCGTGCGACACGACGTCATCGCCGCTCGAACCCGTCGAGTGGCGCACGGCTCGCGCCGTCGCGCTCCTCGGGCCGCAGCGCTGCGCCGTCCGCGCACACGCACGCGACGAGGGAGACGAGCCTGCCGCCGTGGAGTTCCCGGCACGCCGCCTCCGAGCCCTGCGCGAGACAGACGACCGCCGGCGCTCGCGTCTCAGCTCCGCCCGACCGTGCGCGAGCGGGGTACGCTGGGCGCCGGCTGCCGCCCGAGTGGCCTGCGAGCGTGCGGGGCACCTGTGGCCCTGCGAGCAGCGGGCGGCCCGTGGGTTCGCAGCGCCACGCGCCACGCGTGACTGCCTCGATGTGACGCGCCAGCGAATCGCGTATCGGCGCCGGTGTTGCAGGTCGTGCGGGTTCTCCGCTCGTTATCGTCACCTCCGGCTCGCGTGCAGCGTGTGCACGCGAGCAGGGACACGACGAGCGGTTCCTGACACAGCCCTAGCAGCTGGCTGGGAACCAGCCCGAGAGGCCAGGACCTCGAGCCCGAGCGCGCCGCGCGGCCGCTCGGACGTGATCGCGGACCGTGATCGGGGCAAAGTCCTGTCGCAGCGTCAGAGGCGGCGCCACCAGGTGGTACCGGGGGGCCGTCTCGTGCTGCACGGGTGCGACGACATTACCCGTAACGCGACATAACGGACATTATCGGCGGTTAGTCCGCGTCGCGCTGCTGTGTGGGTGTCGCCGGCGCCCGGTCCCCTTCATCGCGGCGACGTCTCCCCATTCGACCGCACGGCGCCTTGTCATGGACGCGCCGGTGCAAGTGGTCACGAGCAGGAGTCGCCCGACGGAGCGGCCGAAGGCGGTCGGGCGTGATGAACGCACCTCTTTGTAGTTTCACACCCTGAGGGTAGGCTGTGAGCAGCGTCGGCACTCGCCGCCGTACACGTGGGAGTCGACAATGCAACGGTCGCGTTGAGCGCCCCGGACCGCCGAGAGAGCTTGTCGTGGAGCGCCGACCGCGTCCGCGCCGCAGCTCTCGCCACCGTGCGGCACGCCGGGGAGCTCATGAAGAGGGTTTCGATCTGCGTACCGGTCGTCAGCGCGGTCAGCAGGCACGTCACGCACACTGAGATCCGGCGGCTCCACGACGCGCTCGAGCCGACGCCGATCGCGGACCGCTACTGGATCATCGGAGGTCTGCTGCTGGGGTGGGCCAGACAGGGTGACGTCCTCGCACACGACGCGGCGGACGTCGACTTCGCCTTCCGCGCGACGGACTACGAACGGTTGAAGGCGAGCACCCCCGCGCTCGTCGCGGCGGGTTTCCACCTGTTGCACGTGTGGCGGGACAACGACGGAGAGCTCACCGCCCTCACGTTCGAGCGATCCGGGGTCCACTTCGACTTCATCAAGATGACGGCGCTCGAGGACCGCCTTCGCTACCGCTGCTTCTTCTTCGGGGTCCAGGTCACGGGCGAGGTTCCGGCGCAGCCCCTCACGGCGTTCGAGCTGTTCGGAAAGAGGTGGCTGAAGGTCGCCGACCACGAGCGGGAGCTCGCTGCCGTCTACGGCGACTGGAGGACGCCGCGGCTCGAATGGCGGACGGATCGCGACAGCCCGTCCGTGACATCGCGCGAACCGCACAGGGCGCCGGAGGGCGATCCGTCCGATCTGTCCGAGTATCTCGTCGCAACCCGACCGGCAGACCGCCTCGAGAACGCTACCTCCGACGGCCGCACGACCGCCCCGTCGCCGGGCGAGTCGTGAGGCAGACTCCCCCGCGCGCCGTCACGGCGTGAGCACCGACGAGCCGCGATCGCCCTGCCCGGTCTGCGGCATGCAACTGCCGGAGCCGTTCCTCGAGGTGCCCGCCGTCGTGGCGAACTCAGCTGTACTGCCGACCGACCGTGCGACCGCGCTCGGCGCCGCGCGTGGACGCCTGTCGCTCGCGCGGTGCGGTTCCTGCGGACTCGTGCGGAACATCGCATTCGATCCGGAGGTCGTCACCTACAGCGCCGACTACGACGCGTCGCAGTGGGCGTCGCCTCGGTTTCGGCAGTTCGCCGAGCAGCTCGCGAGGGATCTCGTGCGTGATCACGCGCTCAGTGGACGCACGGTGCTCGAGATCGGCTGCGGTGCCGGGGAGTTCCTCGCGGTGATGCGCGCGGCGGGCGTCGGTGCCGCGACGGGCGTCGACCCGAGCTACGTCCCGGCGCGCGGAACGGTGCTTCCGCGGGGAGTGCGAATCCTCGCGACCCGCTACCCCCCGCCCGGCCCCCTCCTTACTGCGGAGGCCGTCGTGTGCCGGCAGACGCTCGAACACCTCGAGGATCCCGGCGCGTTCGTCGCCTCCCTTCGCGCACGCCCTCCGGAGGGCATGCGCGTGCTTTACGTGGACGTGCCCGACGCGACCGCGGTGTTCGCCGGCGACTCGACCTGGGATCTCGTATATCAGCACGTGAGCTACTTCGAGGTCCGCACGCTCGAAGCGCTCGTAGCCTCGCGCGGCTTCCGGGTCGAGGGCTCGGGGCGAGTCTTCGACGGACAGTTCGCGTTCGTCGCAGCCGTGCCGGAGCCCGACGGTGGTTCGGCGCACGCCGAGAGCGCCCAGGGACACGAGCCGGCCCCTGACTCCGGTGCGGGCGGCACCGCGGAGCTCGCGCGCCGCGTCGACCGGGCCCGTCACCTTCTTCTCAACATGCGCGCAAGCGGACGGAGGGTCGCGCTCTGGGGTGCGGGATCTCGGGGCGTGACGTTCCTCGATCTCGTGGACCTCGAGCACGTCGTCACCGCTGTCGCCGACGTCAACCCTGCCAAGCATGGGCGCTTCCTGCCGGGCAGCGGCCACCAGGTCTGTGCGCCTGACGCCCTCGTCGACCTGGGTGTCGACGTCGTGCTTCTCACGAATCCCGTGTACCTCGACGAGGTCCGCGAGATGATGGGCGCTGCCGGACTGGCCGCATCAGTAGAGTTCGTGTGAGCGAAGGTGCACGTGCCCGCCTCTCGCGCACGATCCGGCGTGTCGCCGACGCGCACTCCGGATTCTCTCGGCCGGCTTGTGTTCTTCCGCTATCGTCCACGAAGGAGAACGGTGGAATCCGCTACGAGGCGTACGTGAAGGTCGCGATCCTGGCCGGCGGGCTCGGCACGCGACTCGCCGAGGAGACCGAGGTGCGTCCGAAGCCGATGGTCGAGATCGGGGGGCAGCCGATCCTCTGGCACATCATGAAGCACTACGCCCACTACGGGTTCCGGGACTTCGTGATCGCGCTCGGCTACAAGGGCGAGTACATCAAGCGCTACATGGTTGACTACGCGACGCTTGCAAGCGACATGACGGTGAGCCTCCGCCGCGGGATGGTCGCGCTCGAGCGCCACGACCCCGTCGACGACTGGACGGTGAGACTCGTCGACACGGGACTCGACACCCAGACGGGCGGGAGGATCAAGCGCCTCGGGGGGCACCTCGGCGACGGGACGTTCATGTTGACGTGGGGCGACGGGGTCTCCGACGTGGACCTCGGGGCGCTGCTCGCGTTCCATCGCTCACACGGACGCCTAGCGACCGTGACAGCTGTCCGGCCCCCTGCGCGGTTCGGGCACCTCCAGCTCGACGGTGACCACATCATCGAGTTCTCGGAGAAGCCACAGGTCGGCGAGGGATGGATCAACGGCGCGTTCTTCGTTCTCGAGCCCGGAATTCTCGACTACATCGACGGTGACGCCACGCACTTCGAGCGCGAGCCGCTCGAGCGCCTCGCGCGCGACGGACAACTCATGGCCTACCGGCACGAGTCGTTCTGGCAGTGTATGGACACGATTCGCGACAAGTACCTGTTGAACAGCTTCTGGGACGGTGGCCGCGCGCCGTGGAAGGTGTGGGACTGAAACGTGCGCGTACTCGTCACCGGACACAACGGGTACATCGGCGCTCGGCTCGTCCCGGTGTTCCGCGAGGCCGGACACGACGTCGTCGGCCTCGACTGCTACCTGTACGGGGCCTGCACATTCGGCGAGGACGTACCGGACGTGCCCACGGTCGTGCGCAAGGACGTGCGCGACGTGACCGTGGCCGATTTCGAGGGCGTGGACGCGGTCGTCCACCTCGCAGGCATCTCGAACGATCCGCTCGGTGACCTGAACGCGGAGACGACGTACGACATCAACTACCGGGCATCGGTTCACGTGGCGCAAACGGCGAAGGCCGCTGGCGTGCAGCGTTTCGTCATGTCGTCTTCGTGCAGCCTCTACGGCGCCCACGGAGACGCGGTGCTCGACGAGCACGCCGAGTTCCGCCCGGTGACGCCGTACGGCGAGTCGAAGGTCCTCGCGGAGCGCGATCTCTCGCTTCTCGCAGACGACGATTTCAGCCCGACGTTCCTGCGGAGCGCGACGGCCTACGGAGTGTCCGCGCGCCTGCGGGGCGATCTGGTCGTGAACAACCTCACCGCGTACGCGGTGACGACCGGTGAGGTCCTCATGAAGAGCGACGGCTCGCCGTGGCGCCCGCTCGTGCACGTCGAGGACATCGCCCGCGCCTTCCTCGCCGTGGTCGAGGCGCCGCGATCGCTCGTCCACGACGTCGCGCTGAACGTCGGCCGCACGAGCGAGAACTACCGGATCCGTGAAGTCGCTCGGATCGTCGAGGAGGAGGTCCCAGGCAGCACGGTCGTGCTCGCCGAAGGGGCGAGCCCCGACGTGCGGAACTACCGGGTGTCGTGCGACCGGATCGCCGAGCTACTGCCTGCATACGCGCCGCGCTGGACCGTGCGTGACGGGGTGCGCGAGCTGCGCGACGCCTACGAGCGCCACGGCCTGACCCTCGATGAGCTCACGGGCAATCTCCAGCGCATCAGGTACGTCGAGGACCTGATGCGCGCCGGCCGGGTCGCGCCCGACCTCCGCTGGACGGGAGTGCCCGACGGCGTCCATGGCTGACGTCCCGACCTGTCGCTCGTGCGGAGCGCACGAGCTCGAGCGATTCCTGTCGCTCGGTGTCACTCCGCTCGCGGACGCCCTCGTCTCTGCTGAGCGCCTCGGCGACGACGAGGATCGCTACCCGCTCGACGTCTCGTTCTGCCCGCGGTGTTCGCTCGTGCAGATCACGACCGAGGTGCCACCCGCGAAGCTCTTCGTCGACAACTACCTGTACTTCTCCTCCTTCTCGGACGCGCTCTTGCGTCACTCGCGCGAGCATGCGATCGATCTCGTGGACGCGCACGGGCTCGGCCCACACGACCTGGTCGTCGAGGTGGGAAGCAACGACGGCTACCTGCTCCGCTCGTTCGCCGAGCGAGGTGTGCCCGTGCTCGGCATCGATCCTGCCCCGGACCAGGCGTCGGCGGCGATCGCGAACGGGATCCCGACGATCACCGAGTTCTTCGGCCTGGAGATCGCCGAGCGCCTGCGCGACGGCGGGCGCCGTGCGAGCGTCATCGTCGCGAACAACGTGATGGCGCACGTGCCCGACCTCAACGGGTTCGTCGCGGGGCTCGGGCGTCTCGTGTCCGACGACGGCGTCATCACCATCGAGAACCCGTACGTCCGGGACCTCATCGTCCACCGCGAGTTCGACACGATCTACCACGAGCACCACTGCTACTTCTCCTGCACGGCGATCGACGCGCTCATGCGCCGCAATGGACTCTGGCTGAACGACGTGACGTACTTCGCGGACCTGCACGGCGGCACGCTTCGTTGGACGGTCGGCCCGGCGCGGTCCCGCTCCGAGACCGTGTCGCGGTACCTGCGCGAGGAGGTCGAGTCGGGCCTCACCGCCGCGTCGTACTACCGCGACTTCGCGTCGCAGGTCGAACAGGTGAAGACGGAGCTGCTCGCGCTGCTCCACGGGTTGCGCGCCGATGGACGTCGCGTCGCGGCGTACGGCGCGGCCGCGAAGGGCAGCACCCTCGTGAACTACGTCGGGATCGGCACGGATCTCGTCGAGTACGTGGTCGACCGAAACGACTACAAGCAGGGCCGCTACATGCCCGGCACGCACCAGCCGATCGCGCACCCGGACCGGCTCCTCGACGACCAGCCGGACTACGTCCTGATCCTCGCGTGGAACTTCGCGGACGAGATCGTGTCCCAGCAGCAAGAGTACCTGCGCCGTGGCGGGCAGTTCATCGTCCCCCTCCCCTCTCCTCGGATCATCGGCGCGACGTGACCACTGACCGGTGCCCGGCGTGCGCGGCGCCCGCAATGCGCGAGGTGCACCGCCAGGACAAGATCCCGGCGAACAGCTGCCTGCTGCTCGACAGCCGTCGCGAGGCGCTCGAGTTCCCGAACGGCCAGATGCGGCTCGCGTTCTGCCCGGCGTGCGGCTTCCTCGCGAACCTGGGGTTCGACTCCGCGC
>DATLRJ010000139.1:0-4062 GCA_035534715.1 Acidimicrobiales bacterium
CGATGCGGACGTACAGCGGCGACAGCAGGACGACGGCCACGTCGAGATTGAGCGCCGCGGTCGTGAGCGCGGCGAGCACCCACAACGCACCGAGGTAGCGGCGGCCGCCCGCGACGAGGGTGGCGAGCTCCTCGAACAGCCCGTAGCGGTCGAGCATCACGGCCATGGGCACGGCGAGCGCGATGAACGCGAGCGGTGCGAGGAGGGGTCGGATCGAGGCCCCGGCCGCCGACGGCCCGACGACGCCGGACGCGACGGCGATCGCGGCGAGCAGTGCGGGCGGCAGCCAGCCCGCGCGCCGGAGCTGGGGCGCGAGCAGGCCTGCGACCGCGGCCGCGAGCAGGACCACCGGTACCGCTGTCGACACGGTGACCTCCCCGGGAGCGGCGTCGGCGGCCGGGGCCGCCACGAGCAGGCGGCGGGTGCCACGCTCGCTCGAGACTACGGCGGTACGCCGGCCGCGGGCGATCTGCAGCGGTTCGCCGGCGCACGCGTCCCCCGCGCCTGAGAATTCGCCGCCGCGTCATGCCCCGTTCACCCAGGTCGTGCATGCGCTTCACCGGCTCCCGCGACGATCCCCGCGTGCCGATAGAGCGGGGCCCGACGCCTCACGGGTCGTCGGGCCCCGCGTTCGCCCCCCGGCACGGGACCGGCTCGGGCCGGGCTTCGTGGCCGCGCGTGCTCGTCGTCGAGGACGACGAGTCGCACGTTCTCGCCCTCACGGTGGGCCTCGAACGCGAGGGCCTCGCGGTGACCGCGCTCCGCGACGGGCGGGACGCGGTCGCCGTCGCAGAGCGCCTCCGGCCCGACGTCATACTCCTCGACCTCATGCTTCCCGGAGTGTCCGGCATCGACATCTGCCGGGAGCTGCGCGCGCGGGGAAACGACACCCCGATCATCTTCGTCAGCGCCCGCAGCGAGGAGCTCGACATCGTCGTCGGTATCGAGGTCGGCGCCGACGACTACGTGCCGAAGCCCTACCGCATGCGCGAGCTCGTCGCGCGCATCGGAGCGCTGCTGCGGCGCCGCCGCGCGGCCGACGTGACGCCAGGCGGGCCCGGCGTCACGGCAGGAGGCCCTCGCCGGGCCGAGGGCGAGGGCGTCCTCCAGGTCCGAGACGTCACCCTCGACGCCGCTCGCCACGAGGTCACCGTGCGCGGCGTGCCGGTCGAGCTGCCGCTGCGCGAGTTCCAGCTCCTGCGCGAGCTCCTCGCTAACGCAGGACGCGTCGTGACGCGTGACGCGCTCCTCGAGCGCGTGTGGGGGATCGACTACGACGGCGACCCGCGGATAGTCGCGACGCTCGTCGGCAGGCTCCGCGCTCGCGTCGAGGAGGACCCGGACGAACCGGCGCGGATCCTCACGATCCGGGGCGTCGGCTACCGCTACAACGATCGCCCCTGACCGCTCCGGCCGGTGGAGCGCGAGCGCGCCGGAGGCGGACGCCAGGTCACCGGCCGGTCCTACACTCGATCGTCATGCCCGGCGCACCGATCCCCGCTCGCGCGACCCCCCCAGCGGAGCCCTCCGGCGCGGTCGACGAACGCGCCGCGCTGCTCGCTGTCGTGCGCGACCTCGGCTACTCGCGACGCGACGAGCCGTTCGCGCTCTCGTCGGGGGGGACGAGCCACGACTACGTGGACCTCAGACGGGCCGTCGCTCGCGGCGCGGACCTGCGGATCGCGGCGACCGCCGTGCTCGCCGCGATCGCCGCGACCGGCGTCGGATGGGACGCGATCGGCGGGATGACCATGGGAGCGGATCCCGTCGCGCACGCGGCGGCGCTGATCGGAGATCGCTCGTGGTACTCCGTGCGCAAGGCCGAGAAGTCCCACGGCAGCAGGCGACGCATCGAGGGGTGCGACCTCGGCCCCGGGGCGCGGGTCGTCGTGTTCGAGGACACGGTCACGACCGGGCGCTCGCTCCTCGAGGCTCTCGAGGCCGTATCTACCACCGGGGCCGACGTCGTGCTCGCCTGCACCATGCTCGACCGGGGGGACGCCGGCGCGCGGCTGCTCGCTCGGCGGGAGATCGCGTACCTCTCGCTCCTCACCTACCGCGACCTCGAGATCGAACCGATCGTGGCTGACCCCGCCGACGCGCCCGGAGGAGACGTCGACGGCCAGCTCGCAGCTGGCGGAGAGCGACCGCCCGGCTAGGTGGACGTCCTCGACGCCGTCCTCGTCGTCGTCCTCGTCGTCGCCGCGCTCCACGGGCTGCGCGTCGGAGCGGTCGCCCAGCTCCTGTCGTTCGCGGGCTTCGCGACGGGGCTCGCGCTCGGGGTCGTCCTCGTCCTCGTCATCGAGCCGCACCTGCAGGGCCAGCTCCTGAAGGCGGTCCTCGCGCTCGTGCTGCTCTTCGTACCGGCGGCGATCGTCGGCGGCGTCGGACGCCAGATCGGCGCCGGCGCGTGGCGGGCACTTCGGCGCATCCGCGTCGGCCGCGTCGACTCGGTGCTCGGCGCGGTCCTCGCGCTCGGTGGCACCCTCGTCGCGTGCTGGCTGTTCGCGTCCGTCCTCGTGAACAGCGCCTACCTCGGGTTGACGCGCGAGATCAGCTCGTCGCGCATCCTCCAGGCCGTCGAGCGCGTCATGCCTCCCGTCCCGGACGCGTTCGCCACCGTCGAGCGATACCTGTCGGCCGACGGGTTCCCCCAGGTGCTCGTCAACGTACTCCCCGAGCCCGTAGGGCCGGTCCACCTGCCCGCCGCCGGCGCGGTCCGAGTCGCGATCTCGCGCGCGGGCGCGTCGACGGTGAAGGTCGTCGCAATCGGGTGCGGCCAGGAGCAGGAAGGCTCTGGTTTCGTCGTGTCCGACACACGGCAGGGCTCGCTCGTCGTGACGAACGCTCACGTCGTCGCCGGCACCGGAGCCATCACCGTGCTCGCTCCCGACGGCTCGTCCTCACGGGCCACGCCGGTGCTTTTCGACCCGAAGTTCGACCTCGCCGTGCTGCGAACCGCTCCGCTCGGCGAGCCCGCGCTCGACGTCGCACCCGGATACGTCGAGCGCGGGGCCGCGACGGTGGTGCTCGGATACCCCGGCGGTGGCGCGTTCGACGCGAGACCCGCGGGCGTCCTCACGCGCTTCGAGGCCGAGGGCCGCGACATCTACGACACCGCCCTCACGGTCCGCACGGTCTACGAGCTCCAGGCGGTCGTGCGGCCCGGGAACTCGGGCGGCCCGCTCGTCTCGACCTCCGGCACGGTGCTCGGCGTCGTGTTCTCGCGCTCGGCGACGAACCCCGACATCGGATACGCACTCGCGTCGCCGGGGGTCCTCTCGCGCGTCCTCGAAGCCGAGAGACACCCAGCGCGCGCGGGGACTGGATCGTGCACCGGCTGAGCACTCGGACCGCCCCGTCGAGCGAACGCGACGCGCGGTCGGCAATGATGCTGCGATGGCGCTGGCGATCGAGGACTACGCGGTCATCGGCGACACCCATACGGCGGCCATCGTCGGACGCGACGGATCGATCGACTGGCTCTGCCTGCCGAGGTTCGACTCGGGCGCGTGTTTCGCTCGCCTCGTCGGTGACGAGCGTCACGGGTTCTGGCGCATCGCGCCGGCCGAGAGCCCGAGACCAGGCGAGGCACCACCGCTGCTCGCGACGTCCCGCCGGTACCGCAAGGACACCCTCGTGCTCGAGACCGAGTTCGTCGTGGACGGGGGCACGGTCGTCGTCACCGACTGCATGCCCGTCCGCGAACAGCTGCCGGAGCTCGTGCGCACGGTGCGCTGCACGTCGGGCCGGGTCGAGATGCGCATGGACCTGTCCGTGCGCTTCGGCTACGGAGCGATCGTCCCGTGGGTGCGGCGGCTCGACGGGATGCTCACCGCCGTCGCGGGCCCCGACGCAGTCGCTCTCTGGACTCCTGTGCACGTGCACGGCGAGGACCTCACGTCCGTCGCGACCTTCGCGATGTCCGAGGGCCAGCAGGTGCCGTTCGTGCTCTCGTGGTACCCGTCGCACACCGACCCCCCGCGCCCCGTCGACGGCCACTACGGCGTGCAGGAGACCGTCGACTGGTGGGAGCAGTGGGCCGCGAGGGCGGCCGTCGAC
>DATLRJ010000140.1:0-18244 GCA_035534715.1 Acidimicrobiales bacterium
CCCCGCCGAGCGCCGAGATCGGGACGAAGGCGATGTCGCCGATCTCGAGCCGGGTGGCGAACTCCTCGAACTCGGCCCGGATCTCCTGGAAGCGATCCTCCCGGTAGTCGACGAGGTCCATCTTGTTGACGCAGATCACGAGGTGAGCGATTCCGAGCAGCGACGCGATGAACGCGTGCCGCCGCGTCTGCTCGGTGATGCCGGCGCGTGCGTCGACGAGCACGACGACGAGGTCCGCGGTCGAGCAGCCGGTCACCATGTTGCGCGTGTGCTGGATGTGGCCGGGCGTGTCCGCGACGATGAACTTCCGGCGCGGGGTCGCGAAGTACCGGTAGGCCACGTCGATCGTGATCCCCTGCTCCCGCTCCGCACGAAGCCCGTCGGTGAGCAGCGCGAGGTCGACGTAGTCGTCGCCGCGGTCACGGCTCGTCCGCTCGATGGATTCGAGCTGGTCTTCGTAGACCTGCTTGGAGTCGTAGAGGAGGCGCCCGATCAGGGTCGACTTGCCGTCGTCGACGCTGCCCGCGGTCGCGAGCCGGAGCAGCTCCATCAGAAGTACCCCTCGCGCTTTCGGTCCTCCATTGCGGCCTCCGAGACGCGGTCGTCCGCGCGCGTCGCTCCCCGCTCGGATATGCGGGTGGTCGCGGTCTCCGCGATGATCTCGCTCGGCGTCGCGGCCAGGGACTCGACCGCAGCGGTGCAGGTCGCGTCGCCGACGGTCCGGTAGCGCACGGTCGCGGTGAACGGCTCTTCGTCGACGACGCCGTCGCGCGGCTCTGTGTAGGGACCGACCGCGAGGAGCATCGTGCCCCGCCGGAACACCTCCCGTCGGTGCGCGTAGTAGATCGAGGGCAGGTCGAGCGATTCGCGCGCGATGTACTGCCAGATGTCGAGCTCGGTCCAGTTCGACAGCGGGAAGATCCTGAAGTGCTCGCCCGCGCGGTGACGGCCGTTGTACAAGCTCCAGAGCTCGGGGCGCTGGCCTCGTGGGTCCCACTGCCCGAACTCGTCGCGGAAGGAGAACACGCGCTCCTTCGCGCGCGCCTTCTCCTCGTCCCGTCTCGCTCCCCCGAAGACGGCATCGAACCTGTGGTGTTCGATGGCCTGGAGCAGGCTATGGGTCTGCAGCCGGTTGCGTGTAGCGCCGGGTGAGGTGTCCTCGACGACTTCGCCGCGGTCGATGGCCTCCTGGACCGAGGCGACGAGCAGGCGCACGCCGAGCTCGGCGGCCCTGCTGTCGCGGAAAGCGAGCACCTCGGAGAAGTTGTGACCGGTGTCGACGTGCAGCAGGGGGAACGGGACCGGCTGCGGCCAGCACGCCTTGGTCGCGAGATGGAGGAGCACCGCTGAGTCCTTGCCGCCGGAGAAGAGCAGCGCTGGTCGCTCGAACTCCGCGACGACCTCGCGGATGATGTGCACCGCCTCGGACTCGAGCGCGTCGAGGTGCGAGATCTTGTAGGTCATAGAAGTCTGATCATTTTAGTCAGCTTTCGCCGCCAGTCGAGACCGCCGCGACCTGGCGCCGTGCCGCGTCGTTCGCGAGCCCGTCGACGAGGTCGTTCATGGGGTGTCCGGAGTGGCCCTTCACCCACGTGAAGCGCACCTCTCCGGGGCGCTCGTCGACGACGAGCTCGACGAACGGTCGCCAGAGGTCCTGGTTCGCGACCTCCGCGCCCTTCGCGTTCCGCCAGCCGCGCGCCCGCCACCCCGCCCACCATCGATTGCGAAAGCAGTTCACGACGTACACCGAGTCGCTCACGATCTCGAGCGGACCGGAGTGGCCGCTCACGGCCTCGAGCGCTGCCGTGAGCTCCATCCGCTGGTTGGTCGTCGACGCTGCGAAGCCGGACCGGTAGGACGAGCGATCTCGTGCCCATGCCCACCCGCCCGGGCCGGGGTTCCCGATGCACGCGCCGTCGGAATAGATCACGAGCGGCGAGGAGGCTGTCGGCACGGCGGACACGGCGGACACGGCGGACACGGCGGACAGTCTTGCCGCTTCCCCGGGTCGTGCGGGACACCACGCTGCGCTCACTAAGGGGCCGCCGCCCGAGCGAGCCCGTTGCAAGGCGACCGCTCGATGTCGGCGCAACTACCGCGCCCCGGCGCGCCAGCGCGAGACTGGCGGGGTGATATTCGACGGCTTCTCCCACCAGGTACCCGACATCGACCCTCGGGAGACCGAGGAATGGCTCGACTCGTTCGAGGCGGTGGTCGACCAGCGCGGCAAGTCCCGCGCGCGCTTCCTGCTCATGAAGCTCCTCGAACGCGCTCAGGCCGCTCAGGTCGGCTTTCCTGCGACCGTGTCGACGCCGTACGTGAACACGATCCCCTCGGACGAGGAGCCGTGGTTCCCGGGCGACGAGCACCTGGAACGGAGGATCCGGGCGTTCATCCGATGGAACGCGGCGGTCATGGTGACCCGGGCGAATGGCCGCTACTCCGGCATCGGCGGCCACCTGTCGACCTACGCGAGCTCCGCGTCGCTCTACGAGGTCGGCTTCAACCACTTCTTCCACGGCAAGGACACGGGGCTACCCGGCGACCAGGTCTACTTCCAGGGCCATGCGTCTCCGGGGATCTACGCGCGCGCGTTCGTCGAGGGGCGCCTCGACGAGGCCGACCTCGACAGGTTCCGCTTCGAGATCGGTGGCGGCCTCTCGAGCTACCCGCACCCGCGCCTCATGCCCGGCTTCTGGGAGTTCCCGACGGTGTCCATGGGCCTCGGGCCGCTTTCCGCCGTCTACCAGGCGCGCTTCAACCGCTACCTGTTGAACAGGCGGATCGTCGACACGAGCGGCTCGCGCGTCTGGTGCTTCGTCGGCGACGGCGAGTTCGACGAGCCAGAGACGCGCGCCGGGCTCAGCCTCGCGGCACGCGAGCAGCTCGACAACCTCGTGTTCGTGGTGAACTGCAACCTCCAGCGCCTCGACGGGCCCGTCCGGGGCAACGGGAAGGTCATCCAGGAGCTCGAGGCCGAGCTGCGCGGGAACGGCTGGAACGTCATCAAGGTCATCTGGGGATCGCGCTGGGACGAGCTCCTCGCCCGCGACGTCGACGGTGTGCTCGTGAACAGGATGAACGAGACCCCGGACGGGGAGTTCCAGAAGTACGCGACCGAGACGGGTGCGTACATCCGCGAGCACTTCTTCGGCCCCGACCCGCGCCTTCGCTCCCTCGTCGAGCACCTCTCGGACGAGGAGCTCCAGTCGCTGCCGCGCGGCGGGCACGACTACCGCAAGCTGTACGCGGCCTACCGGGCCGCGACCGAGCACACCGGATCGCCGACGGCGATCCTCGCGAAGACCGTCAAGGGCTGGACTCTCGGGCCGGAGATCGAGGCGCGCAACGCTACCCACCAGATCAAGAAGATGTCGCACGCTCAGCTCGTCGCGCTCCGCCACCGTCTCCACCTCGAGGGTGAGATCCCCGACGCGGCGCTCGAGGGAGAGGAACCCCCTTACTACCGCCCGGGCGCCGGCTCGCCCGCCGCGCAGTACATGGAGGCGCGAAAGCTCGTGCTCGGGGGCTCGCTGCCGCTGCGCGTCGTGCGCGGCAAGGGTGCCGACGGCCTGCCCGCGCCCGCCCCCGCGGCGTTCGCCGAGTTCCGGCTCGGCTCGCGCGGTCAGGAGGTCTCGACGACGATGGCCTTCGCGCGGCTACTTCGCAACTTGCTGCGCGATCCTGAGCTCGGCCGCTTCGTCGTGCCGATCATCCCGGACGAGGGGCGCACCTTCGGCCTCGACGCGCTGTTCTCGGAGGTCAAGATCTACGCGTCGGGGGGCCAGCGGTACACGTCCGTCGACGCCGGGCTGCTCCTCCAGTACAGCGAGGCGAAGGAGGGCCAGATCCTCCAGGAGGGGATCACCGAGGCAGGCGCGATGGCGAGCTTCACCGCTGCGGCGACCTCGTACGCGACGCTTTCCCAGCCGACTCTCCCCTTCTTCCTCTACTACTCGATGTTCGGCTTCCAGCGGGTCGGCGACCAGATCTGGCAGTGCTCCGACGCTCGAGGACGGGGATTCTTGCTCGGATGCACTGCCGGACGCACGACGATGAGCGGCGAGGGGCTCCAGCACGAGGACGGCCAGTCGCTGCTGCTCGCCTCGGCGGTGCCGAGCATCCGTGCCTACGACCCGGCGTTCGCGTACGAGATGGCGGCGATCGTCGAGCACGGCATCGAGGACATGTACGGCCCCGACGGCCAGGACGTCCTCTACTACGTGACCTTGTACAACGAGAACCACGTGATGCCCGCGCTCCCCGAGGGCCCCGAGGGCGACGAGGTGAGGCAGGGCGCCGTCGACGGCATCTACCGCTTCGCGGGCCCCGCTCCTTCCGCCTCCGGGGGCGACGGGGCGCCACTCGAGGAGCGGCGCGCGACGATCCTGTTCTCCGGCACGGCGTGGCGCGCGGCGATGGACGCGCGCGACGCCCTCGCGCGCGACTGGGGCGTGTCCAGCGACGCGTGGTCGGTGACGAGCTACAAGTCGCTGCGAGAGGACGCGCTCGAGATCGAGCGGTGGAACCGCCTCCACCCCTCCGCGGCACCGCGGGTGCCGTTCGTCAGTCGCGCCCTCGCGGCTTCGGCGGGGCCGATCGTCGCCGTCACCGATTTCATGAAGGCCGTCCCCGACCAGATCGCCCGCTTCGTCCGCCAGCCGTTCACTCCTCTCGGGACCGACGGCTTCGGCCGCTCCGATACCCGCGAGGCCCTGCGGCGGCACTTCGAGGTCGACGAAGCGCATGTCGTCGTCGCGGTGCTCGCCGCGCTCGCGACAACTGGCCAGGTGAAGCAGTCCGAGGTGGAGCGCGCGATCGCGGAGTACGGGATCGACACCGACTCCCCGGACCCCCGAAACAGCTGACGATGTCTCCTCGCCGAAAGCGTCAGCGATGACGATCCACATCACCGGGGACGCGGCGGCCGACCAGCTGCTGTCGGACGATCCGTTCGCCCTGCTCGTCGCGATGGTCCTCGATCAGCAGATCCCCCTCGAGCGCGCGTTCGCCGCGCCGCTCGCGCTTCGCGCCCGCCTCGGCGGCGAGCTCGACGCTGCGCAGATCGCGACGATGGACCCGAGCGTGCTCGGGGCGGCGTTCGCCGAGAAGCCCGCGCTCCACCGCTTCCCCTCGGCCATGGCCGAGCGTGTCCAGCTCCTCTCGCGCGTCGTCGTCGACCGCTACGCCGGGGATGCTGCACGCGTATGGACCTCCGCTACTGACGGCCGCGAGCTGCTCGAGAACGTGAAGGCGCTGCCAGGCTTCGGTGTGCAGAAGGCGCAGATATTCGTCGCGTTGCTCGGCAAGCGTCTCGGGATATCGACGCCGGGGTGGGCCGAGGCCTCCGGCCCGTTCGGCGAGCCCGGAAGCTTCCGATCCGTCGCCGACATCGACGGGGCGGAGTCACTGACGCGGGTTCGCGAGCACAAGCAGGCGATGAAAGTGGCAGCAAAGTCGCTCGCGGCCATGGACGCGCCCTCAAAGGCGCGAGTCGCCCGGCGCTCGTGAGCGCTCCGGGCAGTCGCGGGCGCCTCGCGACTGCTCGCCTCTACCTGTGCACCGCCGACCGCCCCGACATCGAGGCCTTCGTCGCGGCGTGCATACGCGGTGGTGTCGACGTCGTCCAGCTCCGGGAGAAGTCCCTCGACGCGGCGCCACTCCTCGAGCGCGCGCGACTCGTCGCGGCGACGTGCGCGCGCCTCGGCGTGCCGTTCGTCCTCAACGATCGGCCGGACCTCGCGCTCGGAGCGACCGCCGACGGCGTCCACGTCGGGCAGGACGACGCACCGGCGGCCCTCGCCCGCCGGGTCGTCGGGCCCGATGCGATCGTCGGGCTCTCGACCCACGCGATCGCCGAGCTCGAACGGGCGCTTCGAGAGCCCGTGGACTACGTCTCCGCGGGTCCGGTCGTCCCGACCCCGACGAAGCCCGGACGACCGGCCACGGGGATCGGCTACGTGAGCGAGGCAGCTCGTCGCTGTGCCGCTGTCGGGATGCCGTTCTTCGTGACCGGTGGCGTCACGCCCGACTCCGTCGGCGCCCTCGCAGCAGCGGGCGCGTCACGCTTCGTCGCCGTTCGCTACCTCACGTCCTCGGCCGACCCCGAAGCCGCGGCGCGGCGCCTGCGCGACGCGATCGACGCGACCCCGCTGCACGCCCGACGCGACCGAGGGGCGCCGTAGCGCCCCTCGGAGCCGGACCGAAAAGGCCCGGGTTGCGATTGCTGGGAAAGGCATCGGATGACCGGGACTACTGCCAGGGGGGGACCAGCTCCCAACCGGTGCACCGACGGTGTCTGGTGCGGTTTCGCCAGAAGGTCCAGCGTGCCGGCTAGCGGCCAGCCACCTCCAGGGTCCCAACGGGTTGACCTATCAGTTGGACCACCTCCTCTCTCTGGTGCGCAAAGACTACCAAGCGCCGCGGCGAGATCGGCGGCAATCCCCGCGCCTCGCGCTGTCTAGCCTGGGCTCCATGGCACTGCACTACAGAGACGCCGAGGCCGAGATCCACGAGTTCGTCGTCGGCCCCTACGACAACAACGTGTTCGTGCTGCGCTGCCGCGCGACCGGTGACGCGTTGCTCATCGACGCGGCCAACGAGCACGAGCTGCTCCTCGAGACCTGTGTCGCACTCGGCGTGCGCTCGGTCGTCGAGACCCACGGCCACTCGGACCACATCCAGGCAGTCCCCGCTCTCCGCGACGCGGGCTACGAGGTCGCTGTCGCCGCCGAGGACGCAGCGATGCTCCCCTCCTACGACCTGCTTCTCGAGGACGACGCGGTCATCAGCGTCGGGAGACTCCGGCTGCGCACGATCAAGACACCCGGGCACACGCCGGGCTCGACGTGCTTCGCGCTCGAGGGTTCGCCCGTGCTCTTCTCGGGCGACACGCTGTTCCCAGGCGGCGCTGGCAACACGGCGACCGAGCTCGGCGACTTCCCGACCATCCTTGACTCGATAGACCGCCGCCTCTACTCCGCCCTCCCGCCCGAGACGCTCGTCCTCCCGGGTCACGGGGCGGACACGACGATCGGCACGGAGCGACCGCACCTCGATCAATGGGCAGCTCGCGGCTGGTGAGCGGTCCGGCCCCGCCGCAGTGGCGCGGCGCATGGCGGGAGGGCGGCAAGATTTCCCCTACAGCGGTAGTGGAAATACCGACCCGCGCCTAGGATGGGGTAGATGGACGCGCCGCTCGCCACCACTCAACGCGCCCCGGGCGCCGGAATCGGCACCGCGCCGCTCCTCGCAGTCGAGGACCTGCACGCGACCGTGGAGGGCGCGGAGATCCTGCGCGGCGTCGACCTGGTCGTGGGCACGGGCGAGCTCCACGCGATCATGGGCCCGAACGGGTCCGGAAAGTCGACGCTCGCGAACATCCTCCTCGGAAGCCCTGCGTACTCGGTGACATCGGGGCGCGTGCTGCTCCGCGGCGAGGACGTCACCCTCCTCCCGCCCGACGCGCGCGCGAAGCTCGGCATGTTCCTCGCGTTCCAGTACCCCGAGGAGATCCCCGGCGTGCCGATCGCACAATTTCTCCGCCAGGCCGCGGCTGCTCGCCGGGGCGGCGAGATGTCCGTGCTCGAGATCCGGGTGAGGCTGCGCGAGTGGCTCGAGCGGCTCGGCATGGACACGACGTTCGGCGAGCGGCACCTCAACGACGGGTTCTCCGGCGGCGAGAAGAAGCGGAACGAGATCCTTCAGATGGCGCTGCTCGAGCCCGACCTCGCGATCCTCGACGAGACCGACTCGGGGCTCGACATCGACGGGCTCCGGACCGTCGCGCGCGGCGTCGACGCGGTGCGATCGGCCCGCCCTGAGCTCGGCGTCGTCGTCGTGACCCACTACCGACGCATCCTCGACGAGCTATCGCCCGACGCGATCCACGTCCTCGTCGCAGGCCGCATCGTCGAGAGCGGTGGTCCGGAGCTCGCGGAGCGGCTCGAGCACGACGGCTACGAGGGCTGGCAGCGGTGAGCAACGCGCGCCCCGCACCGCTGCTCCCACGCGCCGCCGCCGGCGCGGCACCTCTCGACGCTCGCGCGATCCGCGCCGATTTCCCGCTTCTCTCGGAGGATCGACCCGGTGGTCCCGTCGTCTACCTCGACTCCGCGGCCTCGTCGCAGCGCCCCCGATCGGTGCTCGCGGCGATGGACGAGTACTACACGACGACTCACGCGAACGTGCACCGCGGCGTGTACGCGATCGCCGAGGAGGCGACCCGGCGCTACGAGGCCGCGCGCGTCGCGGTCGGCCGGTTCGTCGGAGCGCCGCGCCCGGCCACGGAGATCATCTTCACGAAGAACGTGACGGAGGCGATCAATCTCGTCGCGTACACCTGGGCGCGGCGCGAGCTGCGGAGAGGCGACGTGATCGTGCTCTCCGAGATCGAGCACCACGCGAACCTCGTACCCTGGCTGATGCTCGCCGCAGAGCGCGGGGTCGAGCTCCGCTACCTCCCGCTCGGCACCGACTACCACCTCGATCTCTCCGAGCTCGACTCCCTCGTCGAGGGTGCTCGGCTCGTCGCGGTGAGCGCCGCGTCGAACGTGCTCGGCAGCGTCGTCGACCTCGAGCCGATCGTCGCGGCAGCGCGCCGTGCCGGTGCCCTCGTCCTCGCCGACGGGGCGCAGCTCGTCCCCCACCGGCCGGTCGACGTCGAGCGCCTCGGCGTCGATTTCTTCGGCTTCACGGGCCACAAGATGCTCGGGCCGACCGGCATCGGCGTGCTCTGGGCGCGTGAGGAGCTTCTCGACGCGATGCCGCCGTTCCTCGGGGGCGGCGAGATGATCCGCGACGTCCGGCTCGACGGCTTCACGACGAACGACCTGCCGTGGAAGTTCGAGGCGGGCACGCCGCCCATCGCCGAGGCAATCGGGCTCGCGGCAGCGGTCGACTACCTCGACACGATCGGCCTCGAGCGCGTCCATTCGCACGAGGCCGCTCTCACCGAGTACGCGATCGGCGAGCTGCGCTCCGCATACGGCGAGGACATCACGATATTCGGTCCGGAGATGGATACCGAGCGGCGCTCCGGGGTCATCTCCTTCGCGTTCGCCGGCGTCCACCCGCACGACGTGGCCCAGGTCCTCGACACGCACGGGATCTGCGTGCGTGCCGGCCACCACTGTGCAAAACCGCTCATGCGCTGCCTCGGCGTGGGTGCGACCACGCGTGCGTCTCTCTACCTGTACAACGACGAGGAGGACGTCGACGCGCTCGTCGCCGGGCTCGCCGAGGTGCGCGACCTGTTCGGCTGAGGCGAGCGACGCGCCCGGGTGCGACGGCGCGCACCACGGGCGGGCGGCGGAAGCCGCCAGACCATCACGACGGGCGCCGCACGACAAGGCGACAAGGACGGAAGCGAGCAATGTCAGGCCTCGAAGACCTCTACCGCGAGATCATCCTCGACCACTACCGTTCGCCGCGCAACCGCGGAGAGCTGCCGAGCCCGCCCGCGCACCGCGTCGAGGGCTTCAACCCCCTGTGTGGGGACGAGATCGTCGTGTACCTCGACGTCGTCGACGGTGTCGTCGTGGACCTCAAGATCTCCGGTCAGGGCTGCTCGATAAGCCAGTCCTCCGCGTCGATGATGTCTGCCGCGGTGAAGGGGTGCTCCGTCGAGCAGGCACGCTCGCTCGTGAGGTCGTTCAAGGCGATGATGTCCATCCACGAATCGCAGCTCGGCACGGACGACGGGGGCAGTCGGGCGGGCGCGGGTGGGGCCGTCCTGTCGCCCGACGCGCTCGGCGAGCTCGCCGCGCTGCAGGGCGTCGTGAAGTTCCCCGTGCGGATCAAGTGCGCGACGCTTTCCTGGAACACGCTCACCCAAGGTCTCGACGAGCTCGAAGCCGCGGGCGCATAGCCGGCGCGCTGTCGGCGCGCTGGCTATGCGGTCATCCGGAGACGGTCAGACCGACGAGGTCTGGGAGCAGCTCGATCGCGCGGCCCGTCACCCCGAGCTCGCCGAGCGCGAGCTCGCCCGCGTCCCGCACGCGCGGCGCGTCGTCACGGCTCCTGCATATCGCCAGCAGGCTCGGTCCAGCTCCGGACCAGCATGCGACCACTGCACCGGCGTCTTCGAGACGGCGGAGGAGCTCGGGCGCTTCGGGGAAGAGCGCCGTGCGAGCGCCCTGATGGAGGCGGTCCTCGCCCGCGACGCGCTGGAGGCTCTCCGCGTCCGCGAGCCCAGAGACGAGCAGGACCAGCCGACCGAGGTTCGCGACCGCGTCGTCGAAAGGCACGGTCGCGGGCAGCGCCGCGCGTGCCTGGCTCGTCGGGAGGTGGCGGTCCGGCACGAGGACGACGAACGCCAACCGCGGATCGAGCGGGAGGCGCCGAACGACGGGCGCCCCGGCGACGATGGGTGCCGCGACGAGCCCGCCGACAACCGACGCCGCCGCGTTCTCCCCGTGCCCGTCGAATCGGGTCGCGACGCCGAGTGGATCGAGCGAGCCCGCTGCAGCGGCCGCGGCCGCCGCGAGGGCGGCCGACGAGCCGAGACCGCGCCCGACGGGGATCTCCGACCGGACGGTCACCGCGAGCCTGTCGTGGCCACGCACGGCGGCCGCGATCCGGGCGGCGAGATGCGTCGCGTCCTGCGGGAGATCCTCGCCCTCGCCCTCGGTCCGGACGGCGAGGCGCGCCGCGTCGACGACCTCGACCTCGACATGGATGTCGAGTGCGAGGCCCAGGACGTCGAATCCGGGGCCGATGTTCGACGTCGACCCTGGTGCCCGAGCTCGCATCGACGACCCTCAGCCCGATCCCGCGGTCCACCCCGCGGGCACGGGGGGAATGGCGCGGGCGGCGACGAGCGGCGAGCGGAGCACGAGTCCGCCCGAGGAGTGAAGGACGAGCGTGCCGAGCGACACCCCGCGAGCCCCGATCGGCGCCGGACCCGGCGCTGTGGGCACCATCGTGACGTCGATGACCGTGCTTGCCCAGCTCACGAGCGTCGCGGGGAGCTCGGGCGCCGCGAGTGGCACGTCCTCGGTGCTCCACGCGACATGCGCGGTCGCAACCGCCCCGCGCGGGCTCTCGAGCCGGACGCGCACGAGGGCGCCGGTGGCACTCGCAAGCAGCCGCTCGTCCGCAGTGGCCGCTCCGGCGAGACCTCCCGGCTGGCCGAGGGTCGCCACGACGACGAGGACGCTCCGACCGCCGACGTCGCGGTAGGCGGCGGTGACGAGGCACGCAGCGGCGCTCGAGGTGAACCCCGACTTCACGCCGACGATCCCATCGGCGCCGAGCGCAGGATTGTAGTTCCAGATCGTGCCTGCGACAGGGAAGGGCACGTGCTGCAAGGCGACGATGCGGCGGACCACCGGATCGGCCATGAGCACCGTCGCGAGCACGGCCTGGTCCGACGCGGTGCTCCTCGAGCCCGGGCTCACCCCGCTCGCGTCGGCGTAGTGGGTGTGGTCGAGACCGAGGACCCGGGCCTCGAGGTTCATGCGCTCGACGAAGCGCTGCTGTCCCCCCGCGTCCCAGCGGGCGAGCATCGTCGCGACGTTGTCACCCGACGGGATCAAGAGCCCCTCGAGCAGCTGGTACTCACTCAGCACCTCGCCAGCGCGGACGGGGAGCGTGCTGTCGCCCACCTGGGAGTCCGCGACCCACAGTGCGGCGTCGTCCCGAGTCATGCGCAGCGCCGGGCCGCGTTCGCCGAGCGCGAGCGGGTGGTCGGCAAGGATGACGAGCGCTGTCATCATCTTCGTGACGCTCGCGATGGGCACCTCACGCTCGTGCGGCGATCGGGCGACGATACCGGAGCCGACGACGGCGATCGCCCCTTGTCCCGTCTCCGGCCACGGCGCGGGCGGGCGCCTTCCGGGGACGCGCTGACGCGCGGCGACGAAGGACGTCAGGCGAGGCGCGGGGAGCGCGCTGCGATCGGCAGCCGCGCGCGGCGTGCCCGCGCCACCCCCGCCGAGCACGGCGTTACCCACGAACGCGAGTAGCCCGAGCACGGCGAGGAGGACCACTCGCCTGCGCCGCACCTGCGCCCGCCGGCGCCGCCGGCGCGCCTCGACGCGCCGCATCGCCGCCGCGTCGAGGACGACGCCCCGGCGCGCCGGGACCGTGGACACGGGTCTAGGCGCCTCGGTCGCGCTCAGCCGGCCTGGTCGAGCTCGTCGGGCGTCATGAGGACGGACCGAGCCTTCGAGCCCTCAGACGGTCCGACGACGCCACGCCGCTCGAGCAGGTCCATGAGACGACCGGCGCGCGCGAAGCCGACCCGGAGCTTGCGCTGGAGCATGGACGTGGAGCCTAGCTGCGAGCGCACCACGAGCTGCATTGCTTGGCGGAGCAGCTCGTCGTCGTCGTCGGCCGCACCCCCCATGCCGCCACCCGGGGCCGCGTCGTCGCCGACGATGCCGTCGACGTACGCCGGCGCGCTGATGCGGCGCCAGTGCCCGACCACCGAGCGCACCTCGGCCTCGGTCACCCACGGCCCCTGGATCCGCCGCGGCACACTCGACGAGGCGGTGAGCAGGAGCAGGTCCCCGCGGCCGACGAGGCGCTCCGCCCCCGGCTGGTCGAGGATCACCCGCGAGTCCGCTAGCGAGGAGACCGAGAACGCGAGGCGCGACGGGACGTTCGCCTTGATGACGCCCGTGATGACGTCGACCGAGGGCCTCTGGGTAGCGATCACGAGATGGATCCCGACCGCGCGGGCCATCTGCGCGATCCGACAGATCGACTCCTCGACGTCGCGCGCCGCGACCATCATGAGGTCATTGAGCTCGTCGACGACGATGAGGATGAACGGGAGGCGGGCGAAGCGCCCCGCGTCGTCCGGTCCCGGCGGCGCGAGCGCAGAGGGCGACGCGCCGGTCGCCTTTGCCGGCGCGTCACCGGGACGCTGGCTCTCCCCGGGCGAGAGATCCGATGCGTCGCCCACTTCGGCTGCGTCGTCGACCTCGAGCCCGCTGTCGACCTCGTCGCCACCGCCGACGGCTGCGAGCCCAGTGTCGAACGGGCCGGTGCGGAAGTCCCCGCGATCCGCGGCCGCGTTGTACCCCGTGATGTCGCGCATGCCCGCTTCGGCGAGCAGGTCATAGCGCCGCTCCATCTCGGTGACCGCCCAGCTCAGCGCATTCGCCGCTCGCTTGGGGTTCACGACGACCTGTGTGAGCAGGTGGGGCAGCCCGTTGTACTGCCCGAGCTCGACCCGCTTCGGGTCGACGAGGATGAGCCTGACCTCGTCGGGGGTCGAGCGCATGAGCACCGACGTGATGAGCGAGTTGATGCACGACGATTTTCCCGCCCCAGTCGCGCCCGCGATGAGCAGGTGCGGCATCTCCGCAAGGTTGACCATGACGGCACGGCCCGCGATGTCCCGCCCGAGCCCGACCTCGAGGGGGTGCGAGGCACGACGCGCCTCGGACGATGCGAGGACGTCACCGAGCGTCACGAGCTGGCGGTCGACGTTCGGGACCTCGACCCCGATCGCGGACCGACCCGGGATCGGCGCGAGTATCCGGACGTCGGGAGAGGCCATCGCGTAGGCGATGTCCTTCGCAAGGTTCGTCACACGGGCGACCTTGACACCCGCGCCGAGCTCGAGCTCGAAGCGGGTGACGGTCGGTCCGACGGTGAAGCCGACGAGGTGTGTCTCGACGCCGTGTGCCCCGAGCGCGCGCTCGAGCACCTTTCCGCGCTCCTCGACCGCGCGCCTGTCGAGCCCGAGCTCCTTCGTGCGCGCGAGGAGCTTCCCGGCGGGGAGCTTCCACGGCCCGGGCTGGCGGACGACGCCGAGGCCGAGCTGCACGGGCGTGCGGCCGGCCTGCGCATCGACACCCGTGGGATCCCCAGGATCGCCGATCACGTCGTCGACCGGCCCCGCCGACCGGAGCGCGGTGGCCGCCGAGAGGACAGGAGCCTCGCGCTCGTCGCCGGCCGTGCCGTCGCGCGCGGGCCCCGGATCGGACGCGACGTTGTCGTCGTCGACCAGTCCACGCAGGTCGTCCTCGTCGGCGACGTCGTAGGGAGCAGAGGTGAGCGGCGCAGACGCCCCGTCCCAGGGCGCCGCACGTCCGGCGCCAGAAGCGGCGGCGGCCGGCGCGCCCTGCTCCCCCACCTGGGGCGAGCGCAGAGCGAGCGCTCTCGCCCCCGCCCGCCAGGTGCTGCGGGCCGTGCGTCCGATCCCCGCGAGGGCGGAGCGGACGGGTGCGCCTATCGCCGCGCACCCGGCGACGAACGCGATCGCCGCAAGGAGGACCGCGGCGCCTGCCGTCCCGAGCAGGCCGTGGAGCGCGCCGCCGAGCGCGGCGCCCGAGAGGCCGCCAGCGCCGCCGAGCCGGTGCGTCGTGTCATGGAGAGAGGGCAGGCCGCCCGCGATGTCCGCGAGCCCGGACGCACACACGAGCAGGACTGCAAGGGCGAGGAGCGCGCCCGCGAGGCCCCGGCGCGCTCGGCCGACGACGAGCGAGGCACCCGCGGCGACGAGCCCGACCGGCACGGTGTCGGCGCCCCACCCGAAGGCGTCGCCGCCGTAGCGGCGGAGCACGGTCCCGGCGAGACCGAGCACGTCCGCGTAGAGCGCGAGCGCGAGCAGCACGCCGAGAACGAGGAGGAGCCAGCCCCAGAGATCGTCTGGCTGGCGGGCGACAGCCCGCGCCGCCCGCAGCGCGAGCGGGTCGCGCCGCGTCCGGCGCGGTGCAACGCCCCTTTTGCGCGCTGCAGTCGCGGTCGTGGGACGTGCGGTCGATCGGGAGGGCGATGCCGAGCGGGCGGTCCGGCCGGCGCTCGCCGGCCGGCGCCGCGTCGCGTGCGCGCCCTTTGCAGTTGCCACAGTGACCTCAACGCTAACACCAGCAACGCGTCGGGCCGAGGTGAATGCCCGACTGGCCCCACGCGGGCGCGCGCGGCGGGCGGCGGGCGGCGTGCAAGATCGAGCGGGCGGCAGGCGGTGACCGGCTCGGGACCCGGGGGTACCTGAGCCGGCGAGTCAGGCCTCCATGACGACGGGTACGATCATGGGCCGCCGCTTCGTCCGGTCGCTCACGATGCGGCCGAGAGCGCGTCGCGTCGCGCGCCGAAGGGTGTCGGCGTCGAACGAGCCTGCCCCGACGGCTTCGCCGACGGCCTTGACGACCGCAGCGCGTGCATCCTCGAGCAGCTCCTCCGCCTCGGGCGCGTACACCCACCCACGGGTGATGATCTCGGGCCCGGTGAGGATGTCACCGGAGTGGCTGTCCACCGCGAGAACGACAACCACGACCCCTTCCTCCGCGAGGACGCGCCGGTCGCGCAGCACCCCGGAGCCGATGTCGCCCACGACACCGTCGACGTAGCAGTAGCCGGCAGGAACCTCCCCGTCGAAGTCGATCCCGTCGCTGGACAGCCGCACCGTGTCGCCGTCCTCGCAGAGCAGCACCCGGTGCTCGTCGACCCCCATCTCGATTGCGAGCTGGGCGTGGCGGAGCAGGTGCCTGTACTCGCCGTGCACGGGTATGAAACACTGAGGCCGGGCGACGGCATGGAGCGTCGCGAGCTCACCCTGCTTCGCGTGTCCGCTCTCGTGGACGTGGGCGATGCCCGAGTGGATCACCTTCGCGCCGCGACGCGCGAGACCGTCCATGACCTTGGCGACCGCCCACTCGTTGCCCGGGATCGCGTGGGAGCTGAGCACGACGACGTCGCCGTCGCGTATGGCGAGGTGACGGTTCTCGCCCGCCGCGAGCAGCGTGAGTGCGGACATCGGCTCGCCTTGAGAGCCCGTCGACAGCACGCACACGCCGCCGGGCGGGAAGTCGTCGATCTTCTCGATGTCGACGATCGAGGCCTCGGGGATCGTGAGCAGCTCGAGCTCGCGCGCGAGCCCGATGTTTCGCAGCATCGACCGACCGAGGAGGGCGACCTTGCGACCGTTCGCGACCGCGGCGTCTGCGAGCTGCTGGATGCGGTGGATGTGGCTCGCGAAGCACGCGACGACGATCCGCTTGCCTGCGTTCTCGGCGAAGATCAGGCGCAACGTCTCGCCGACGCTCCGCTCGGAGAGCGTGTGACCGGGCTCCTCGGCGTTGGTCGAGTCCGCGAGGAGCAGGCGTATCCCCTCGCCGTCCGCGAGCGCGCCGATGCGCGCGAGGTCCGTCCTGCGGTCGTCGACCGGGGTGAGGTCGAGCTTGAAGTCCCCTGAGTGGAGCACGACACCCTGCGGCGTGTGGAACGCCGTGGCGAAACCGTGGGGCACCGAGTGCGTCACGGGGATGAACTCGACGTCGAACGGCCCGATGGACCGGCGCTCGCCGTCGGTCACCGTGACGAGCCGCGCTCGTCCCGACGCTCCGGCATCCTCGACGCGCGATCGTGCGAGCCCGAGCGTGAGCGCGGACCCGAACACCGGGGCACTCACATCGCGTAGGAGGAACCCCAGCCCGCCGGTGTGGTCCTCGTGACCGTGGGTGAGGATGATCCCGTCGATGCGGTCCGCGTTCTCGCGCAGGTACGAGAAGTCCGGGAGCACGAGATCGACTCCGGGCATCTCCGGGTCGGGGAACATGACCCCGCAGTCGAGGACGACGAGGCGCCCGGAGTGCTCGATGACCGCACAGTTGCGGCCGATCTCGCCGAGCCCGCCGAGGAAGACGATGCGGACGTCGTCCGGTGACGAGCGGGCGGGGCGTCGGTTCTCAGCCATGGCGGGCACTCTCGGATCTGTAGGGGCGACGGGTGGCGGACACGCTCGGCGCACGGCCACGGGGCCCGCGGTGCCGGTGACGCGTCGAGATCATGGACACCTCCGGCTCAACCCGGCGCGGGAGCGGACCGCGATCGGCGCCAGGCGTCGAGCGACGCGAGGACCGACTTCGCCCGCTCCTCGAGCCCGCTCGGAGCCGGGCCGAGCGGGAGCCTGCACTCTCCCGCCGGAAGACCGAGCACGCGGAGCATCGCCTTCACGGGCACGGGGTTCGGCGCGTCGTCACCCGTCTCGAAGTCGAAGCTCTCGACGAGCGCCGCGTTGAGCTCCCTCGCCCCGGACACGTCCCCCGCGAGGAAGCGATCGATCATCTCGCGGCACTCCCTCGCGCACCAGTGCGTGGCGACGCCGATGAGACCCGTCGCTCCGATCGAGAGCAGCGGCAGCGTGAGCGCGTCGTCGCCCGCGTAGCACTCGAAGCCCGCGGGGGCGCGCGCCATGAGGCGGGCCGTCGAGGCGGGGTCGCCGGCGGCGTCCTTCACCGCGACGACGTTCTCGACCTCCTCCGCGAGCCGGAGCATCGTCTCCTGCGCGATCCGGCGTCCCGTCCGGACGGGGATGTCATAGACGACGACCGGGAGCGACGTCGCCGCGGCGATGGCCCGGATGTGCGCCTCGATCCCGCTCTGGGACGGGCGATTGTAGTAGGGCGTGACCGCGAGGATCCCCGACACTCCTGCCTGCTCGGCGCGCCGGACGAGCTCGACGGAGTGGGCGGTGTCGTTCGACGTCGCCCCGGCGAGCACGGGGACGTCGACTGCGCCGACGACGCAGCGCCAGAGCGCGACGCGCTCGTCGTCGGTGAGGGTCGGGGCCTCCCCGGTCGAGCCGGTAGCGACGAGCCCGTCGCTGCCGTCCCCGGCGAGATGCGCCGCGAGCCTCGCCGCCCCGTCGAGGTCGAGGGCGCCGGACTCGTCGAACGGCGTCGCCATCGCGGTGAGCACCCTGCCGAAACGGGCAGCCGGTCCGCGAATCGTCACGCACCGACGCTACCAGCGCGCCGGGAGGACGGCGCGGGCACGCCGCCGGCGGACGGCCGAGCGGACCCCTCGGCCGCGCGTGGAGGGCGTCGGATCCCCGCCGCCGCCGGCACCGACCCCACGCCGCGCGTACATCCGCCGCGCGCGCCGGCTCCGAAGCCCAGACGAAAGGCGGCGGTCCTCCGACCGTCGCACCGAGCCGGCGGGGGTGACAGACCCGCCGGGCCGCACCGGCGCGACAGGGCCGGGCCGACGACAAGGAGCACAGCACATGGACGACGACGAGCGGGGCCTCGGGGAGCTCCTCGAGCGCTCCAAAGACATCCAGGCCGACGCGATGCGCTCGAGTCGAGCGCATCTCGACGAGCTCGTCGAGCTCGGCAACGATCGCCGGGCACGCGGCGAGGTGGACCTCGACGAGTCCCGCGACTTCGCGGCGCGGCGCACCGCGCTCTACCGCCGAGGCACCGTCGGCGCCGGAGCAGCGATCGGGCTCGGCGCGGCCGTGCTCGCGCTCAGCGAGATCGCGGCGTCGGCGGGAACCCCGAGCGAC